>JANOCW010000465.1:0-11744 GCA_031412375.1 Gemmatimonadaceae bacterium
AACAGCAGCTCCGGCCTGAACGAGTTCACGCGGTTGGCGCGCCGGTCGACGGTCGTGAAGCCGCGCGCCCGGACGAGACCACCAGGCGTTTGCCGATAGAGCGGATCGCCAGTGCCATCTGTGTCCCTGAGATCGTCCGCGAAGTCGGCGCGGTACTCGCCCACCGCCCGGATGAAGATCGAGCGCGTGATCTGGTACTCCGCGCGAATGCGCGGAATGCGGGTCCGCGCCACGATGGTTCCGTCCGCGACCCGCCCGTACCACTGGTTGGTGTAGCTCGTCGTCACGCGCAGCTGGTCCGTCGGCCGGAGGGTGACGCTTCCGGTGACCAGCCCGATGTCCGACGGCGCCCACTCATAGAAGTTCTCATCACGGCCCCAGACGTACATAATGTTCGCCGACAGCCGCCGGAAGTTCGGCGTGGACATCGTGAGGACGTAGTCGAGATTCGGGATGCGGCCGCGGCCGACGAACGGCTCGTAACGGACAACACCATTCTCGGTGCGCTGGACGAACAGGTCGGAGTAGAGCTCGTCGTCGAATCCGAAGGTCTCGACGAGCACCGAGGCCCCCACGTTCCATCCGCCGCGCAGGACGAAGTTGTTGTTCCAGTGGGCCTTCTTCTCGATCATGTCGTCCCCGTGCACGAACCGCTGGTACTTCCAGAGCCCATCGAGCACGAGATTCGTCGAGGCGCTCTCGACGAGCCCGCCCTCCCCGCCGTAGCGGGTGTAGCTGTGGCTGAGGTTCACGCTCGCGACCGCGGGTCGGTTGATGAATCCGCTCTGGGCCCTGAACTCGTCGTGCAGCGCGTTGATCCGATACCGTGCGTTGAAAGTCCGGCCGGCGCGACGTACGTCGGCGTGAAACAGCGTGCCGATACTCGCAGCATCCGCCGGCGTCGCGGTCCGGCTGCCCGCAGCCTGGAACGACGCACTGTAGATGCTCTTCCAGACGAGCCGGCCGTCCACGCCGAGCACCCGGTTGGAGAAATCGCCATCGATGCGGTCCGTATACACGAGTCCTGCTCGCGACGAGCGCCCGAGGTCTCGCTGCACACGGAGCAGGTTGTACAGCGGCCGCTCGTCCCGCGTGAACGACACGGCCTCGTCGTCGATCGCCGAGAGATACGCGAGGCTCGTCTTCCCGCGCCGGCCCGTTATGCGCGCGGCGGTCAGCGGATCGGCGATGCGCCGCGTGTAGACCAGTTGGTTGGGAAGGGCGAACTGCTCGATCGCGTCGAGGAAGAATGGACGACGCTCGGGGAAGAACAACGCGCGACGCGGGTCGATCACCACCTGGCCGGCATCGGACTCGACTTCGGCGAAGTCCGGGTTGATCGTCGCGTTCAGCGTCCAGTCGCTGGTGATCCCCCAGCGCAGGTTGCCGCCGACGTCACCCTTTGCAGTCCGGTCGAACTCGTCCCCGCTCACGCTTCGTGCCCCGAGCGACCGTGCGGTGATGACCGGGTTCAGGTCGAGGACGAGCCCGCGCTCGAGCTCCGTCAGCTCATTCAGCTTCCCGAACTGGCCGACGTACGATGCCGCGTCGCGCGTCGCCGGCGCCCACGAATATTCGTAGCCGCGGCTCTGCACCTTTCGGAGGACGTTGATGCCCCATGTCTGAGTGGCCGCCGACTGATAGCGCAGGCTCTTGAAGGGAATCCGCACTTCGATCTCGTAGCCGTAGTCGGTAAGGCGTCCCTTCGACTGGAAGACGAAGTCCGGCGCGATGTCCGTCGGCTCACGCCCCGTCTGAATGCCGCCGAACCCGCCACCATGGGACGCCCCGCGCTCCGCGACGATGCCATCGCCCTGCACGCCCAGCGGATTGACCGCGAACACGGTCGCCTGGCGCCCATCGTTGAAGGTGCCGAGGAAGATGCCGATGTAATCGTCGCCGTAGATCTTGTCGCGGTCGGCGAGTGTCGCGTTCACGTCCCCCGGCGCCGCGTATGCCCGAATGCCGAAGTGGATGGCGGTCGGGGAGTACCAGACGAGCACGTCCGTGGAATCATCGGCGGCCACACCGTCGGTCGGCGCGTAGCGCGAGAAGCCGTTGAGCACGGATGCCCGCTGCCATGCGGGCTCGTCGAGCCGGCCGTCGATGGTGACGGTCTCATCGATCCGCGGAGGACGCACATCGAGCTCGCGCGCGCGACCGTTGTGGACCGGGCCGGTGATCAGGGCGGCCGCGATGAGGGTGAGAGTGAGCGGAGCAGGCATCGGTAGTCGTAACTGGAGTGGGGCACGCGTGTGATGGGAACATCGGCCCAACGGACGGGACCGTCAAGCGGGTTAGGCACCCCCGGGGGGGTTGAGCGTTGCACAGGTGGCCGGGAGGAGCAGATACTTCCAGCAGGGCACGACGGCGACGACCGCACCCAACGTGCGGCTGCTGATGCACCCTCCAGCTCCCGTAATGTGACTTCAAGAGACCAGGACTCGTACGACGCACTCGCCGTCTCGATCGAACGCCTGCTCCGCATCGACATCTCGGCGCCCAACATCACCAAGCAGCTCGCCGTCTCGATCGATAGGATCATGCTCGAGGAAGCGCGGGCGGGGGAGCTGCGCCTTGCGTGGGTTCGCCTGCTCGTCGTGGCGCCCTACCTCCTGATCACGCTGTGGGCGATCGTCGGCCATGGCGCGACGGAGCCGGTCGGACCCGTCATTCCGTCTCTCGTCCTCGGCACTGTGTGGCTTGCCGGAGCAGTGGCGCTGGTGATCGCGCTGCGGCGCGGTTGGTACGGGCGCTGGGTTCCCCGTGTCACACCCTTCGTGCACGCGGCCATGATCCTCGGCGGATCCTTCCTCTGGTGGGGGCTCGACCAGGCGCCATGGCCGGTGTCCCGTGCGGAGAATCTGGGCTACGTGATCGTGCATGCGGCGTTTCTCAGCTTCTCGGGGGCGCTGCGACTGTCCCGCTGGTCGGCGCACGCGGGCACGGCACTCGGGGTGACGGTCTTCCTGCTGGCTTCGCTGGTCATGGGGATGAGCTCATACCTCATCGGTGCGATCGCGCTCGTTCTCCTGGCGACCGGCCTCATCGCGTCGAGCGTCACGGCGCTCGTGCGGCGCGTGGTGACCGACGAAGTTGCGCGTACGACACTGGGGCAGATGTACGAGGATGCGCAATCACGAATCGACGCTCGCGAGCAGGTGCTTCGGATGGTGTCGCACGATCTTCGGAACCCGCTCAACACCATCTCGATGACGGCGACGCTCATGCTGGAGGTGCCGGTCGCGCTGGAGCAACAGCGGGTGCACCTCGCGCGGATCAAGCGCGCGGGGGAGCGGATGAATCGGCTGATCCAGGACCTGCTCGATGTCGCGAAGCTCGAGGCGGGGCGTGCGGCAATCGACGCGAAACCGATCCACGTGGCACCACTGCTACGCGAGGCGTACGACATGCTCGCGCCACTCGCAGCGGAAAAGTCGATCGAGATGGAGGCCAGCGCAAAGGATGGACTCCCGACCATCACCGCCGATGCCGGGCGGATTCTCCAGGTGCTCTCCAACCTCGTGGGTAACGCGATCAAGTTCACGCCGAGCGGCGGGCGCATCATCGTGCGAGCGGATCACGACCCGCTCGGCGTACGTTTTTCCGTTCGGGATACGGGGCCGGGCATCCCGCCCGATCACCTCACCGAGATCTTTGCCCCGTTATGGCAGGGAAATCGTGCTGACCGACGCGGGATCGGCCTCGGGTTGTCGATCGCCAAGAGCATCGTCGAGGCGCACGGCGGCCGCATCTGGTGCGAGAGTCCGAAGGCCGAGGGAACGACGTTTCACTTCACGCTGGGGGTGGATCTCCCCGTTACGGTGAGCGGCGTGCAGGAGCGGCGGCGCTAGTCCGCGGGTCGCCGACGATCCGCGTCAACACGAGATCGATGAGCGGACGGACGACGTCTGCCTCCGAGCGCACGTGCGAGCCCGGCATCCAGATCATCTCCTTCGGGTTCCCGGCGCTGCGGTAGAGGCGGTCGACGGCGTGGCGTGGGAGCCGATCGTCGTCGCGGGCATTGATCATGACGAGCGACCTGGGCGCGATCTCGTCGACCCACCGCTCGGGTGCGAGGCGCTCGCCGGCGAGCAGCACCGTCGCCACTGCAGCGACGGGAACGCTGCCGGCGCGCGATCCGAGCTGGCGGCGGAGGTTGAACTCGAGTGGTGTATAGACTCCGCCAGCGCCGTGGATCGACCACACGCGCCGGATGCGCTCGTCCATAGCGCCGGCGATGACGGCGAAGGGCGCGCCGAGGCTCACGCCCACCGCCTCGAGCATCGCCGGGTTCACGCAGGGCAGGGTGACGAGGTAGTCGATGGCGAGCATTACGGCGGCCGGCGTGTCGAGCACCGCCGCTCGAATCGCTGGCACCTCGCGCACGATCGCCACGCCCTTCACGCGGGGATTCCCTGCAAACGGATACGACAGCGCTGCAACCACCGTCCCACGCGTGTCATCGATCAGGTTGACCGCCTCACGTCCGGTGCGATGCCCGCCCAGCAGCACGACGATCGGCCTCGTTGCACTGTCCGCGCACGCCGCATCACTGGCGAGCGGCCGCTTGACGGCGAGCTCGACCTTCAGTCCACTCGCGGCGCGCAGGTGCACGAGCTGCACGCGGTGCACCTGATCCGAAGCCAGCGCATCCACCGTCGCGGACACGAGATGTGAGCGGCGTCGCTCGATGCGCGGGCGCGGGTCGCGGAGAAGGATCAGGCAGCCGACGAGGACGCCGGTGCCAGCGATCGCTGCGGCGATGCGCAGCACGCGGAGCGCGCGACGCCGCACGACCGTCACCGAAGCAGTGGCGACAACAGTCGGACAGCGGCGATGATCACGATGATGCCGGCGAGGTCGAGCAGCAGGCCGTACCTGATCATGCGGGTCAGCGGGATATACCCCGAGCCGTACACGATCGCGTTGCACGGAGTCGACACCGGCAGCATGAATCCGAGGCTCGCCGCCATCGTGGCCCCGAGCGCTGGCTGCAGGGGATCGACGCCCGCCGCGGTGGCGATCGAGATCACGACGGGCACGATCATGTTCGCGGCCGCCGTGTTGCTGGTGGCCTCCGAGAGGAGCACGGCGATGAGGACCGAGGCGACGAGCAGTGCGAACTCACCCTGCCACGGAAGCATGCCCGTAAGGCCGCGACCGATCGCCTCGGCCAGGCCAGTCTGGAAGGACAGGACGCCGAGCGCGAACCCGCCGCCGTACAGCAGGACGATGCCCCAGTCGATCTTCACCGCTTCGCGCCAGGTGATCGCGCGCTCGCCATCGTTGCCGGGTAAGACGAAGAGCAGTAGTGCACCGACGAGCGCCGCGACCCCTTCGGGCATGCTGCGATTGACGGACTGGTACAGCGGGCTCCGATCACCGGCTGTGAGGGCGATGATCCCGGGGATGATCCAGAGCAGGATGGTGATCGCGAACGCCGCGGCGGTCGACCGTTGCGCGGTCGTCCACCCACCAAGCTCGCGGCGGAGGCGCTGGATGAGCTCGCGGCTGCCCGGGATCTCCTTCACGCCGGCAGGGGAGAGGAAGTTGAGGTAACCGAAAAGAATGAAGAAGAGGACGATCACGACCGGTGCACCGATCATCATCCAGCGGAAGAACGAGATCTCGATGTCCGCCATCTCACGCATGAATCCGAGGCCGATGATGTTCGGCGGCGTGCCGATTGGCGTCAGCAGCCCGCCAATGGACGCCGCAAACGCCGTCATCAGCATCAGCCCTGTCGCGTAGCGAGGGTTGATCACGCTCACCCCCTTGCCAGTCACCCCGCGCGCATCCCCGAAGAAGAAGGCGAGGATCGACATCCCGATGCCGAACATCATCGCCGTCGTTGCGGTGTTCGAGATCCACCCCGAGATGAATGCGGTGACGGCGCCATAGGCCAGCAGGATCCGGCTTGGCCGCGCGCCGACCCACGGAAGCGACAGCACGGCGTAGGCGAAGCGTCGATCGAGGCGATGATGAAAGATCGCCTGGGCGAGAATGAACGCGCCGATGAACAGGAACATCAGCGGGTCGGCGTATGGCGCGAACACCTCTCGGGCAGGCGCGACCCGAAGAATGACGGCGAGCGAAGTTCCGAGCAGCGCCGTGACGGGCATCGGAAGCGTCTCCGTCACCCAGAGCACGACGACCGTCGCGAGGATGGCGGCGAGGCGGTGCGCCTCGGGCTTGAGCCCGGGCATAGGGAGGAGGAGCAGCCCGATGAAGACGGCCGGCGCAAGGTAGATTCCGGCTCGGCGCCGCACGCGCTCGAAACGGAGCTCTCCCGGGCTCAGCATTTCCATGGGAATGACGGCGTCGGTGATCATGGCGGACAAGGATACCGAACGGGTCGCCACCCCCACAACGCAAGAAGGCCGGCCAGTTTCGGCCGACCTCCGTGACGGGCCTCAGCCCGCCGGTGTGAGCGGGCGGCCCAGGGCGAGCTTTACTTGCTGATCGACCCGCAGCCGATGATCGTGGTGCGGTCGGTTGCCGAGGAGTAGAGGTTCACGAAGTAGTCCTTCTGCGTGTCGAGGCGGAGCGGGAGCTCCGCGACGCTCGAGCCCATGCCCTGGTCGCCGAGCCAGATCGGTTGGTAGGAGGTCGAGTCGCCGAGGAGGCGTCCGTCGGTGTCGCACTTCCCCTCGCGAACATCCCAGCCGTATCGCGAGCCGGGGGTTCCACTGGTGACCGTCAACGCGACCTGGGTGCCGCCCTCGATCGGGCGTGCGAACACCGAACCACGAGTCCGGTTCCACCCTTCGCGCCCGCGAAAGTCACCGCCACGTCCTTCCATCGTGGCCGTGGACCCCATGGCGACGTCGCCGCCCGACTCGCGCACGACGCGCTGTGCGCACGCCGAGCCGAGGACTGCCACGGTGGTCGCCAGAACCAGGTATGACCGCTTCATATCACTTCTCCCTTCGAATGTTCGAGGTGTGCTCCACCGCACGCATGCCGGCGGCGTTCGCACTGTTGGTAAAAGCAGGATGCGCGCCGTGGCCGCTGGGAGGGCGCGGGTTTGCCGTCACGGAAGCCCCTCGCGGCCGGCCGCCGGACGAGGTACGATGTCCCGCACCACTTCCCGGAGCCCTTTATGTCGCGGAGCACGCGTCGCATCCCGTATCCTGGCGCCCTCGCCCTTGCCCTCGCTCTGGTCGCGTGCAACACAGGCAGCGAATCAGCCGGTGATGTCGATCCCGATCCGGTCTTCACGCCGACGCAGTACACCGTGGCCGACTTCTACAAGAACACCGGCTTCGGCGGCGCGAGCTGGTCGCCTGACGGGTCGAAGATCCTCGTCTCGTCCAACTCGACCGGCATCTGGAATGCCTATGTCGTCCCCGCCACCGGCGGGGAACTACAGGCGCTCACGAGCTCGGCAGACGACGCGATCTTCGCGGTGGAGTACTTTCCGGCCGACGAGCGGATTCTTTATTCGTCCGACAAGGGCGGCAACGAGCTCTCGCACCTGTATGTCCGCGAGGCGGACGGCACGGTCAGGGACCTGACTCCGGGGGACAAGCACCAGGCGAACTTCCTGGGCTGGGCGGGAGATGACAAGTCGTTCTTCATCACGATGAACAACCGCAACCCGAGCTACTTCGACGTCCATCAGGTCACCACCGACGGCTACCGGAAGACGCTGCTGTTCAGAAACCCGGGGGGCTTCGACATCGGGGCCGTGTCGCCGGACGGGCGCTATGTCGTCCTGACCAAAACGCGCACGACCAACGACAGCGATCTCTGGCTCCACGACCGTCGGGCGGCGACGACGAAGAACATCACGACCCACACCGGTAACGCGAACAATTTCCCGGCGGATTTCGCGCCGGATAACGGTCGCCTGCTGTTCGTGTCGGACAGCGGCCGCGAGTTTGCGGCGCTGCGCGCGTACGATCTCGCCAGCGGAGCGACCTCGACGGTCTACGAGCAGTCATGGGATGTCGCCGGCGCTTCCTTCTCGAAGAGCGGGAAGTACGTGACGGTGACGGTGAACGAGGATGCGCGCTCCGTGCAGCGGTTGCTCGACGCGAAGTCGCTCACGCCGGTCGAGCTCACCGGGGTGCCGGTTGGCGTCATGAACGGGCTGACGGTCGCGCCGAACGACTCCGCCGTAGCGTTCTACGCCAACGATGGGAGCGTGCCGAACGAGCTCTATGCCGGCAGAATCGGCGTCGCACCAACGCGACTGACCAACGCGCTGCACGCATCGGTCAAGCGCGAGGATCTCGTGCGGCCGCAGATCGTGCGCTTCAAGTCGTACGACGGGGTCGACATTCCCGGCTTGCTCTATCGCCCGCATCAGGCATCACGCACCGTAAAGGCGCCGGCCATCGTGTTCGTGCACGGTGGGCCAGGCGGGCAGGCGACCGTCGGCTACAGCCCGCTGATCCAGGCGCTCGTCAACCACGGGTACGTCGTGTTCGACATCAACAACCGAGGCAGCTCGGGTTACGGCAAGACCTTTTACGCCATGGACGACCGGAAGCACGGCGAGGCCGACCTCGGCGACGTCGTCGCCAGCAAGACGATGCTGATCGAGACGGGCTACGTGGATTCGACGAAGATCGGCATCATGGGCGGCAGCTATGGCGGATTCATGGTGCTCGCTGCGCTGACGCTCCAGCCCGATGAGTTCAAGGCCGGTGTCGATCTCTTCGGGGTTGCGAACTGGTCGCGGACGCTCGAGAGCATTCCGCCCTGGTGGGAGTCATTCCGCGAGGCGCTGTATGCCGAGATGGGCGACCCGAAAGCCGATAGTGCGCGGCTGCATCGCATCTCGCCCGTCTTCCACGCCGACAAGATCAAGGTTCCGCTGATGGTACTTCAGGGCGCCAACGATCCGCGCGTGCTCCAGGTCGAGTCGGACGAGATCGTCGCGGGCGCGAAGAAGAACGGTGTCCCGGTGGAATACCTCGTCTTCCCCGACGAGGGGCACGGGTTCCTGAAGAACGAGAACAAGATCAAGGGCTACTCCGCCGTGATCGCGTTCCTCGACCGCCACCTGAAGGGGCTCGCCGCGCAGTAGCGGACGATCCCACCGCCGTGACCTCGATGTCGGGCGGCGGTGGGGTCACGCCCCCGGCAATGCTGTCGGAGCTCCCCGGCCCGGACGGAGTGCCGATTCGCATCCGTCGTCTCACGGGCGACGATGCGCCGGCCGTTCTCGCCTACCTCCGCACCGTGGGCGCCGAGTCGGCGTTCCTGACGTTCGGCGTCGAGGGCCCGCCGATGAGCGAGGCCGAGGAGCGGGAGTTCCTGGAGCGCGCCGCTGAGCTCGACAATGCCCTCATGGTCGTTGCCGAGTGGAACGGCGAGATGGTCGGGAGCCTGACGTTCAAGGGAGGCAACCGCGCGCGGACCCGACACGTCGGAGAGTTCGGGATCTCCGTCGCGCGGAAGTGTCAGGGCATCGGCCTCGGGCGGCGATTGATCGAGGTGCTGATCGACTGGGCGCGAACGGGCACGATCGTGCGCAAGATCAATCTATTAGTACTCACCAGCAACGTCCGGGCGATCGCCCTGTATGAGTCACTGGGGTTCGAGCGCGAAGGGCGGGCGCGGCGCGACTTGTTCGTGGACGGGGAGTTCCACGACGCGTTCATGATGGGACTGCTGGTGGATCCGATCGACTAGTGAAATGATATGGGGATCTGGATCGCAGGGGATGAATCAGCGAGCGGCAACATGTCAGCGGTGTCCTCCCCCGAGCCTTGCGGCCGTCGGGGTTTGTTCACCAACTTCGTGACGAAGGCGTCCGCTTCGTTCGTCCCGTGAGCTTTTCCGCGGTGGGAAGCGAGGCCCCATGCCCCTGCGTTGTCTGGTTCGACTCGCCTGGCTTCGATCCCTCCCGGTGCTCGCCGCGAGCGCTGCCTTCGCGGGCCTCGGCGCGCAGGGGCTGACCACGGCGGCGATAGAAGGGCGCGTCCGCGGCGAGCGACACGAAGACGTCGATGGCGCACTCGTCCGTGCCGTCAATCGCGCAACTGGCTACGGCGTGGAATCAGCGGTGCGCGGAGGCCGATACGCGATCCTCGGGCTGGAGGTCGGCGGACCGTATTCGGTCGTCGTGCGCCGCCTCGGCTACCGCCCATCGGAGCGCCACGGCGTGTACCTCACGCTCGGGCAGCGGCTGGAGCTCGACGTCGTGCTCGTTCCGATCGGTGGCTTGCTCGATACCGTTCGGATCGTTGCCGCAATCGACCCGACGCTCTCTCGCTCGCGGACCGGGGTCGAGACGACGATCTCGGACGTGACGCTTCGCCGGCTTCCCACCCGCAATCGAGACCTGCACGACTTCGTGCAGCTCACTCCCGAAGTGTCGTCGCGGCTGGGGATTTCCGGCGGCGGTGTCAATCCGCGCCTCAACAGCTTTCTGGTCGATGGCGTGAGCGACCGGTCGCTGCAGGGGAACGGCGCCGCCGGCGGCGCCTCGGGGGGAAAGGCGATCTCGATCGAGGCCGTGAAGGAGTATCAGGTGCTGCTCTCGCCGTACGATGCTCGTCACGGCGACTTCGCCGGGGCGCTCGTGAACGCGGTCACGAAGAGCGGGACCAATCGAGTGAGCGCCACGGCATTCGCCTATGGCAGCAACGACGGGCTCGCGCGCGAGACGTCCTTCCTGGGCAGCGCCCCGTACGACCGGGCGCAGTTTGGCTTCGCGGTGGGCGGTCCCGTGGCTCGCAACCGCGCGCATTTCTTCGTCGCGACGGAACTCCAGCGCTTCAGTGCCCCCGCGAGGGGTCCGTACGTCGGACAGCCCACCGCAAACGAGGTACCCGTGCCGGTGTCGGATTCCGTGGTGGCTCGTTTCGTGGACATCCTGCGGATGTACGAACTCGAGCCGGGATCGGCGGGGCCGGTCGAAGTCGGGAATCCGCTCGTCAACCTCTTCGGTCGAATCGACGTCGCACTTCCCGAGTGGCGCAGTCGTTTCGTTCTTCGCCACAACTACGGGCGCGTCAGGGACATTCGATTCTCGCGGGATACGTCGAGGGTGTTTCCCCTGTCGAGCTACGGCCTGACGCAGACGCTGACCAAGCAAGCGCTCGCCGCGCTGCTCTACACCAATCTGCGACGCGGTGCCCTGAATGAGCTCATCGTCGGGCTCTCGTCGACGCCTTCGATCTGGACACCTAACGCGCGAAGTCCCGTGCTCCTGGTGGCAGTGCCGCACGCGACCGGAACGGGCACTGCGTTCCTGCGTGCCGGGACCCATGAATCTGCCCAGGGAATCAGCCTGCGGCAGGAGACCGTCGAGATCGCCGACCATCTCACGATTCCACTCGGTGCGGCACACCAGCTCGCGGTGGGCGCGCGGGTCGAGCTGTTCAGGATCCAGCGGGGCGGGGTCCTCGGGAGCTACGGCGCCTGGAGATTCTCGAGCCTCGACTCGCTCCAGCGAGGCGAGCCCGAGCGCTTCGATCTTACGAAGGATCGCGGAAGTGCCGGGGTGCCGCTTCGCGGCGCGCAGTACAGTCTGTACGCTACGGATGAGCGGCAAGTGGCCACCAATCTCTTCCTGACGTTCGGACTGCGGGCCGACCTGGTAGCGCTCAGCGATCGACCTCCCGGCAACGCGCTTGTCGAGTCGCGCTTCCGCCGCACCAGTGCGCTTCCGTCGATGCTGCTTTCCTGGTCACCCAGATTCGGCTTCAACTGGGACGTGAAGGGAGACAGGCTGTCGCAGCTGCGTGGCGGCGCCGGGATCTTCGCCGGCCGGCCGCCGCTCG
>JANOCW010000466.1:0-2457 GCA_031412375.1 Gemmatimonadaceae bacterium
CCGGCATCCTCGATGTGCTGCATGATCCCCCCGATCACCACGCGAGTCCCGTCGCACAGCGCATCGACATCCGCCTCGAAGGCGTCCTCGAGGAACCGGTCGATCAGCACCGGACGCTCTTCCGACACGCGCACGGCACGCGCGAAGTAGTCGCTGAGCGATGGCTCGTCGTAGACGATCTCCATGGCCCGTCCGCCCAGCACGTAGGAGGGACGGACGAGCACCGGATAGCCGATCCGATTCGCGATCTCGACGGCCTGATCCACGCTCGTGGCCAGCCCGTTCGGCGGCTGCCGTACGCCTGTCTTTCGCGCGATCGCATCGAACCGCTCACGATCTTCGGCGATGTCGATCGCGTCTGGTGACGTTCCGAGAATCCGGACGCCTGCGGCCTCGAGTGGCCTGGTCAGCTTGAGGGGTGTTTGCCCGCCAAGCTGCACGATGACGCCGACTGGCTGCTCGCGCTCCACGATCTCGAGCACGTCCTCGAGCGTCAGCGGCTCGAAATACAGCTTGTCGGAGATGTCGAAGTCGGTCGAGACGGTCTCGGGATTCGAGTTGATCATGATCGTCTCGTATCCCTGCTCGCGGAGCGCGAGGGCGGCACGGACGCAGCAGTAATCGAACTCCACACCCTGACCGATCCGGTTTGGACCGCTGCCGAGAATGATGACGGACCGTCGGCCGGTGCGAGGCGCCTCGCTTTCCTCATCGTAGCTGCTGTACAGGTAGGGCGTCGATGAGGGGAACTCGCCCGCGCACGTATCAACCATCTTGTAGGCAGGCCGGATGTCGAGCGACCAGCGCCTTGCTCGCACGTCAGTCTCCGTCTCATTGCGCAGCGCCCCAAGCTGTCGATCCGAGAATCCAAGGCGCTTCATTCGCCGCAGCGTGTCGGCGTCGGTCGTCGCCAGTGCAGCGTATGACCGCTCCGCCTCGACGAGCTCCCGCATCTGATCGAGGAACCACGGATCGACGCCGGTGAGCTCGTTCAGCGCAGGGGTCGTCAGGCCCAGCTCGATTCCACGTTTCAGCTGGAAGATGCGCTCGGGGGTTGCCTGGCGAAGCGCGCCGCGCAGAACCTCCACGCTGTCGTCAGCCAGCCGGTCATCCTGCGGAATGGCGCCGACGGTCCACCCGGGCCGTCCCACCTCGAGCGCCCGCAGCGCCTTCTGGAATGCCTCCTTGAAGGTTCGCCCGATCGCCATCGACTCGCCGACCGACTTCATTTGCGTCGTGAGCCGCGGATCGGCGGCCGCGAACTTCTCGAACGCGAATCGTGGACACTTGACCACCACATAGTCGAGCACGGGCTCGAACGACGCCGGCGTCGTCTTCGTGATGTCATTGACGATCTCGTCGAGGCGATAGCCCACGGCGAGTTTGGTCCCGATTCGCGCGATCGGAAATCCGGTCGCCTTCGACGCCAGCGCCGAGGATCGCGAGACGCGCGGATTCATCTCGACGACGAGCATCTCGCCGTCGGCCGGATTCACGGCGAACTGAATGTTGCACCCGCCTGCATCGACGCCGACTTTCCGGATCACGGCCACCGCAGCGTCGCGCATGACCTGATACTCCCGGTCGCTCAGGGTCATGGCCGGCGCGACGGTAATGGAATCGCCCGTGTGAATGCCCATCGGATCAATGTTCTCGATCGAGCAGACGATGACGACGTTGTCCTCGCAGTCGCGCATCACCTCGAGCTCGAACTCCTTCCAGCCGATGATGCTTCGCTCGACGAGGACCTGGGTGACCGGCGAGAGGTCGAGCCCCCGGCGCACGATGTCCTCGAACTCAGCCCGGTTGTAGGCGATGCCGCCACCACTGCCACCAAGCGTGAACGACGGGCGGATGATCGACGGATACCCCGTGACATCCACCAGCGCGACCGCTTCTTCCCACGTGCGCGCGATCCCGCCGGGAGCCATGGCGAGCCCGATCTCGCGCATTGCATCGGCGAACAGCGCGCGATCCTCCGCGACGCGAATCGCGCGGGCATCGGCGCCAATGAGCTCGACACCGTACCGCTCGAGGACGCCCGACTCATGCAGTGCCAGCGCGACGTTCAGCGCTGTCTGGCCGCCCATCGTCGGCAGCAGCGCGTCCGGGCGTTCCTTCGCGATGATCAACTCGACGTACTCGGGCGTCACCGGCTCGATGTAGGTCCGGTCCGCGAACTCCGGATCGGTCATGATCGTGGCCGGGTTGGAGTTCACGAGGATGACCTCGTACCCCTCCTCCCGGAGCGCCTTGGCGGCCTGCGTGCCCGAGTAGTCGAACTCGGCCGCCTGCCCGATGACGATGGGACCGGAGCCGACGATCAGGATACGGCGGATGTCAGAGCGGCGCGGCATGGATCAGGGCGTCGATGATGGCGTCGACGTCGCCGGTGGGCGCCCATCCGAGCGCGCGCAACTTTCCGGCGTCGCCGACCAGGGCGGGGACATCCGCGGG
>JANOCW010000467.1:0-2027 GCA_031412375.1 Gemmatimonadaceae bacterium
CTCCACCCCGCGCCAGTGCAGGGAATCTACGCCAGCTCAGGAGCAAGTCAAGGCACGCCGTCACCCGTATCCGGCAGCGTGTCGAACAGGTAGAGAATCTCGCCCGCGCGCACCATGCCCCACTGCTCGCGGGCGATGCGCTCCTGCGTGCGAGGGTCCGTTTCCACGGCCTTGCGATACTTCTTCAACGAGTCGACCTCACGCGCGAGCGAGTCGATCGTCGCCGTGAGGCGCCGCTTCTCCGCCCGCTGCCGCACGAGATCGCTCGTGCCGTACTCCCCGCCCTGAATCGCGAAGTACACTGCGCCCACTGCCAGCGCGAACAGGATGAGACGGCCCGGTTTCGCCTTCACTGCGCGTAGATCGCTCCGCCGGGAAACTCGGCCCTGTCACCAAGCTCCTCCTCGATGCGAAGGAGTTGATTGTACTTCGCGATGCGATCGGTGCGGCTCGCCGAGCCGGTCTTGATCTGGCCGGCGCCGGTGCCGACCGCGAGGTCGGCGATGAAGGTGTCCTCGGTTTCGCCCGAGCGGTGCGAGATCACCGACAGGTACCCCGCGGACCGCGCGAGCTCGATCGCCTCCAGCGTCTCGGTGAGCGTGCCGATCTGGTTCACCTTGATCAGGATCGAGTTGGCCACGCCGCTCTCGATTCCGCGGCTGAGCCGCTCGGTGTTGGTGACGAACAAGTCATCCCCGACGAGCTGACAACGATCGCCCAGCGAGCGAGTGAGCGACTCCCATCCACTCCAGTCATCTTCCGCGAGGCCGTCCTCGATCGAGACGATGGGATACTCCTCGAGCCAGCGCCCATACAGCTCGATCATTCCCTCCGCACTGCGCTGGCCGGCGCCGCTCTTCTTGAAGGTGTACGTGCCGTCCTTGTACAGCTCCGAGGCGGCAACGTCGAGCGCGAGTGCGATCTCCTTCCCCGGAGCATACTTCGCGCCCTCGATCGCCTCGATGATCACGTCGAGCGCCTCCTCATCGTTCTTGAGGTCGGGCGCGAAGCCGCCCTCATCGCCGACACTCGTCGCGAGCTTCCGCTTGTGCAGCACCTTCTTGAGCGAATGAAAGACCTCCACACCCATTCGGAGCCCCTCGGAGAAGCTCGTCGCGCCGACCGGAATGATCATGAATTCCTGGAAGTCGACGGTGTTGCTCGCGTGCGCTCCCCCATTGAGGATGTTCATCATCGGCACGGGCATCACGCGGGCGAGCGGGCCACCGAGGTAACGGTACAGCGGAAGGCCGACGTCCGCGGCGGCGGCGCGGGCGACGGCGAGTGACACGGCAAGGATCGCGTTCGCGCCGATTCTGCCCTTCGTCGGCGTGCCATCGAGCTCGATCATCGTGCGATCGATGAGGATCTGGTCGGTCGCCACCATGCCCTCGAGCGCGGGCGCGATACTTTCCTCGACGTGCTGCACGGCGTTCCGCACGCCCTTGCCGAGATATCGATCGGCATCGCCGTCACGGAGCTCGACGGCTTCATGTTCGCCCGTCGACGCGCCGCTGGGCACCGCTGCCCGGCCGGTCGCTCCACTCGCGAGGGTGACATCTGCCTCGACGGTCGGATTTCCACGGCTGTCGAGGATCTCGCGGGCGGTGATCTCCAGAATGGTCGACATGAGATTGGGTCAGAGAAATGAAGTGGGAATCGGCTCGCGCTCATCGGCGGCTGGAGTCGCTCCGCTGTCCACGCCGTACAGCTCGCGCATCGCATCGGCCATGCGGCTCCAGACGACCTGGGTCAGCTCGTCGCGCTGCTCATAAGTGTACCCGGTCGTCGCGACTGGCTCGAGAAAGTGCACGTTCGCCGTGCCGGGGCGCACCCGGAAATTTCCCTTCCGCTGCACCACGATCACGCCGTGCACGATGGTCGGAACGATCGGCACGCCGGCGGAGATCGCGAGGACGAACGGCCCCTTCTTGAAATGACGGAGCCGGTAGTCGTACCCGCGCGTGCCTTCGGGACAGACGATCACCGACTTCCCCGTCCCGACCATCTTCGCCGCGTCCTTGTAC
>JANOCW010000468.1:0-5153 GCA_031412375.1 Gemmatimonadaceae bacterium
CTCGTCATCCTCGTGAAGCTCGTGAATCCGAAAGGATCCTACGGCGGTCGCACTGCTGCCCCGGTGTCGAGGGAGGTCGTCGAAGCGGCGATCGCCGCGCGCACGATCGCACTCGGGCCGCGCGAGAAGCCTGCACCGGCCATGCTGGCCTCGCGGGATATCGTCGACCAGGCGCCCGAGGCGGTCGTCACGATCGATGATGAAGGCGACGTCGGAAGTGCGGCATACGTGATCGCACTCGACTCGCCGTCGGTGAAAGTGAAGCCGCAAACCCAGGGGCGCGCGATTCCGGATGTCAGCGGCCTGCCACTCCGGACGGCGGTCTTCACGCTGCACCGCGCCGGCTTCCGCGTTCGTCTCGCCGGCTCGGGGCGCGGTACGCTGCCCGCCGCCGGGACCCTCCGCAGGCCGTCCACCATTGTCGACCTGTACAACCTGCCGTGACGGTCATCCCCGTTGCGCGGATCGTGCGCGCCCTGGAAGGAGAAGGACTGCTGCGCCAGCAATTCGGGCGCATTCCCGCAGCGGTCAGCGGCGTCACCGACGATACGCGGGCGTTGACGACGGGAGGGTTGTTCGTCGCCATCCGCGGCTCGGCGCGCGACGGCCATGAGTTCCTCGCCGAGGCGCAGCGCAAGGGCGCATCGCTCGCCGTCGTCGAGGAGGAGGGGCGCACGACATTGCCGTCGTTCCTCGTCAGCGACGGGCGACGCGCGGCGGCAGTGCTCGCTGCCGCCGCGTTCGACGAGCCCGCGTCCCAGCTATCGCTGCTGGCGGTCACCGGCACCAACGGGAAGACGACCACCGTCGGCATTCTCCGCCACCTTCTCGATACGCCTCCCGGGGCTGCGGCGTCCATCGGAACGCTCGGCGTGTTGCGCGGCAGCATCGGTGCGACGATGCCCGGCGGCAGCGGCCTCACGACCCCCGGGCCGGTCGAGCTCCAGCGCGTCCTCCGTGGCCTCGTCGATGGAGGAATACGCTCCGTTGCGATGGAGGTCTCCTCGCACAGCCTCGATCAGCAGCGCGTGCAGGGCGTCGAGTTCGACGCGGCGGTCTTCACGAACCTCACCCGTGACCATCTCGACTACCACGGCTCGATGGAGATGTACTTCGGTGCGAAGGCGCGGCTCACGGACTACCTCGCCGAGGACGGTGTCGCCGTCGTGAATGCCGATGATCGGGCGTGGGAGGCGTTGAAAGCGCCGCGAACGACGACCTTCGGCATCGACAGCAGCGACGCAGACGTGCGCGCGACCGATGTCGTGTTCACCCCGCAGGGGAGCGAGTGGACCCTGACCACGGGCAGCGACGAGGCGCGAGTCCTCCTGCCCCTGATCGGTTCGTTCAACGTCGCCAACGCGCTCGGAGCGGCCGCCGCTGCATGGGCGCGCGGGCACCCCATTGCCGAGATCGCAGAGCGCCTCGCCGTCCTTCCACAGATTCCCGGACGGCTCGAGGTGCTGCACGAGCACCCCACGGTGCTTCGCGACTACGCCCACACGCCCGATGCGCTCGAGCGCGCGCTCGGCGCCGTCCGTCCATTCACTCCGCGGCGACTGATCGTCGTCTTCGGATGCGGAGGCGATCGCGACCGCGGCAAGCGGCCACTGATGGGGGCGGTCGCCGAACGGCTCGCCGACCACGTCATCGTCACGAGCGACAATCCGCGCACCGAGGATCCCGAGCGAATTCTCGACGACATCGTCGCCGGAATGACGGGCACCTCCCACGAGCGCATCGAGGAACGTCGCGCGGCGATCGCGCGCGCGCTGGCGATCGCGGATCCCGCGAGCGATGTCGTGCTGCTCGCCGGAAAGGGACACGAAACCTACCAGATCAGGGGAACGACGTTGCTGCCTTTCGATGAACGGGAAATCGTTGCCGAACTGCTGGGAGCGCGCGGATGACGGCCACCTCGCCGTCGGCGGCCAACGCCGGGACTGCGTCCAGCGCACCATTCTGGACGCTCGACGCTGTCGCCGATGCGCTTGGCGCTGGTCCCCGCGGCTCCACAGCGTTCACCGGCATCGCCATCGACACTCGCACGATTCGAGAGGGCAATGTGTTCCTTGCGCTCCGCGGCGAGAATTTCGATGCGCATGACTTTCTCGACAGGGCTGTGCAGGCAGGCGCGACGGCGCTCATCGTGTCACGCGTCGGTGACGCGCGGCCCGCAGGCGTCCCGATCTTCGAGGTCGCGGACACGCTCGTCGCGCTCGGCCAGCTGGCCCGCTACCGCCGGCGTGCCTGGGGCGGGACCGTGGTCGGCATCACCGGCACCAACGGCAAGACCAGCACGAAGGAGCTCGCTCGCGCCGCGCTCGGCAGCACGGTGCCGGTGCACGCCACCATCGGGAATCTCAACAACCGGATTGGCGTTCCGCTCACGCTGCTCGCGCTTCCTGACGAGGCCCGCATCGCGGTGATCGAGATGGGGACGAGTGAGCCAGGCGAGATCGCGACGCTGCGCGCGATTGCCGATCCGGACATCGCGATCATCAGCTCGGTGGCAGAAGGTCATCTCGAGGGGCTAGGTGACCTTGCTGGCGTGCTCGCCGAGAAAGCCAGCATCGCGGATGGCGTCGCCGTGGCGATCGTACCCGCCGGTCAACCGGAGATCGGCGCGGCAACCGCGTCGCGGGCGCGCCGAGTCATGTCCGCGGGCCTCGACAGTGGCGACTTGCGCGCCAGCGGTTGGGGCGTCAATGCCGAAGGCCTCGGATGGATCGAGGTCGACGGCGTCACGATACGGCCGCCGTTGCGCGGGGCGCACAACCTCCGGAATGCCATGCTCGCACTCGCCGCGGCACGCGAGCTCGGTATCTCGATGGCCGATGCTGCGCGCGGGATCGAGGCCATGCCCGTGCCGTCGATGCGCCTGGCGCTGCAGGCGCTCGGGAAGGCGACGCTGATCAACGACGCCTACAATGCCAATCCCGGCTCGACACGCTCGGCGCTCGACCTCCTGGCGCACGCCGGTGGTGAGCGCCAGCGCGTTGCGATTCTCGGGACGATGCGTGAGCTCGGACCGCACTCGAAGCGCCTGCATGAGGAGATTGCGCGCGAGGCGATCGAGTCGTCCATCGACCTGATCGCCGGATGTGGCGAGTTCGAGGCCGCACTGCAGGTTGTCGGAGCCGGAGACCCTCGCGTCGTCGTGGGCGCGGACGTCGATGACCTGTGGGCAAAGCTGTCGCCGCGGCTCCAGCCAACGGCACTGATCCTCCTGAAGGCGTCCCGCGGCGCTCGGCTCGAGCGGTTCGTCCCCCATCTCACCACGTGGGCGTATCGATAGTGCTCTACGAACTGCTGTATCCGCTGCGCGAGCACTTCGGCCTTTTCGGCGTCTTCCAGTACATCACCTTTCGTGCGGCGGGGGCAGCGGTGACCGCGCTGCTCCTCGCCTTCATCGTCGGCCCGGCGATCGTTCGTCGCCTCCGGGCCATGGCGGTCCATCAGGGTGTCCGCGAGGGAACGCCGGACACCCACCTCGGCAAGCACGCCACGCCGACCATGGGTGGGCTCATCATCCTCGTCGCGACCATTGCACCGACCCTGCTCTGGGCACGGCTGGGGAATCGCTATGTCCTGATCGCGATGTTCACGATGCTGTGGATGGGGTGCATCGGTTTCATCGATGACTATCTCAAGCTCAAGCAAAAGCGCGAAGGGAAGAAGAACGAGGGGCTCGTCGAGCGGTACAAGCTGGCAGGACAGGTCTCCCTCGGCCTGGTGATCGGCTGGTATCTCTGGCAGTACCCGATCTCGAGCCTTCCGGGTGCGTCGACCACGCTCCCCTTCTACAAGTACGTGCTCGTCGTCCCCCTCTTCGCCTGGCTGGCGTGGCTGTATGTCCCGTTCGTGACGTTCATCCTGACGGGGACGAGCAACGCCGTGAACCTGACCGACGGTCTGGATGGGCTGGCCGCGGGACTCACCGCGATCGCCGCGGCGACCTTCTCGATCTTCGCTTATCTCATGTCCAACGCGAAGACCTCGGCGTACCTGCTCCTCTTCTTTCTCCAGGGCGCGGGCGAGCTCACGATCTTCTGTGCCGCGATCTTTGGCGCGTGCATCGGCTTTCTCTGGTTCAACACGCATCCTGCCCAGGTGTTCATGGGCGACACGGGATCCCTCGCGCTCGGAGGCGCGCTCGGGATCGTCGCCATCCTTCTCAAGTCGGAGTTCCTGCTGCTGATGATCGGTGGGGTCTTCGTCGCCGAGACGATGTCGGTGATCATCCAGCGCAGCGCGTTCAAGCATCGCAAGGCGAAGTACGGCGTGGACTATGCGCGCGCGCACCGCGTGTTCCTTCGGGCACCGCTGCATCACCATTTCGAGATGAAGGGCTGGAAGGAGACGCAGGTGGTGGTGCGTTTCTGGATTCTCGGCATCCTGTGCGCGTTCGTTGCGCTCACGACGCTCAAGCTCCGATGATCCCGGACTCGTGGCGCCAGGGAGAGATCGCGGTCGTCGGTCTCGGCAAGAGCGGGCGGAGCGTGACGATGCTGCTCCGTCGCGAAGGGATGCGCGTCTACGCGTCCGATGCAGGGAAGGGCGCCGCGCTCCACGAGACCGCCGCGTCCCTTCGCGCGCTCGGTGCCGAGGTCGACGTCGGGAGTCACGATGTTGACCGGATCACTCGCGCGACTCTAGTGGTTGCGAGCCCCGGCGTTCCACCCACGGCGAAACCGCTCGCCGCTGCGCGGGAGCGCGGAGTGCGCATCGTCGGGGAGATCGAGATTGCGCTCCGCTTCCTCCCGCGCACGCGCTCGATCGCCGTCACGGGTACGAACGGGAAGACGACGACGACCGCGATGATCGGCCATGTGCTCCGGGCCCTGGGCCATGACGCGGTGGACGCAGGGAATATCGGCACGCCGCTCGCCGAGATCGCCCTCCATGCCACGCACCCCTCGTGGATCGCGCTGGAGGTGTCATCCTTCCAGCTGCACGACACCCCGAGCATCAGTCCGGATGTGGGGGTCGTGACGAACCTCGGACCTGATCATCTCGATCGATACGCCGGCGCCGACGAGTACTACGCCGACAAGGCGCTGCTGCTCGCCAATGCGCGCCCTGGGTCGAAATGGGTGCTCAACGGTGACGACGCCGAGGTGCTCACGCTCCATGACCGGCTGCCCGGCGCG
>JANOCW010000469.1:0-3289 GCA_031412375.1 Gemmatimonadaceae bacterium
AGCCGCCCCTGCGCGGCGAACACCCGCAGTCGCGAGCATCACCCTCCCGAACTGCCGCTGCCAGGCAGGGAGCGTCTCGGGGTGCTTGAATGGGAAGCCCGTCCCGATCAACGCCCGCCCCGGATCAGTGATTCGCGACACCCGCGCGGGAACGCCGTCGCGCCACGCGCCCACTCCGCGAAGGGCCGTGAAGCGTTCGCCGCCGGGCACGTTGACCACGACAGCCGACACGAGCTCACCCTCGCGCGCGACGCCGATGGACACGGCGTACTCCGGATAGCCATGCAGGAAGTTCGTCGTTCCGTCGAGCGGATCGACGATGAACGCCAGACCGGTGTCGGCGAGCATGTTGGGCGAAAGCTCTTCACCGATGACCCGTGCGTCGGGATGGCTCGCCAAAACGATCTCACGAATGCGCTCCTCCGCGCCGTGGTCGACCTCGCTCACGAAGTCGGCAGGGCTCTTCTCGATCCAGGCCAGCGATGATGCATCGCCGGCACGCGTGCGAATGAATGCAGCGGCCGCGTCGGCTGCCGCCACCGCGGTCTCGAGGAGCACGCGTGCGTCGCGATGACTTGCTTGCGACGCATTTTCACCGCTCATAGCTTGTCGTGATGTCACGGATCTTCAGCGGAATCCAGCCGTCCGGGGAGCTGCACGTCGGCAACTACCTCGGCGCGGTCAAGAACTGGGTGGCGTTGCAGCGGGAGTATGAATCGTACTTCTGCATCGTCGATTATCACGCCATCACCGTGACGTACGAGCCCGAGGACCTGCGGACGCGCCGCCGGGAGATGGCCATCTCGCTGCTCGCCGCGGGGATCGACCCGGAGCGCGCAGTGCTCTTCGTGCAATCGTCGGTTCCCGAACATACCGAGCTCGCGTGGATCTTCAACACCATCACCCCGCTCGGTGAGCTCGAGCGGCAGACGCAGTTCAAGGACAAGGCGCAGCGGCAGGAAAGTGTCGCCTTCGGGCTGCTCACCTATCCGGTGCTCCAGGCCGCCGACATCCTGCTCTATCGCGCGGACAGCGTGCCGGTGGGCGAGGATCAGCTCCAGCACCTGGAGCTCTCGCGGGAAATCGCACGGCGGTGGAATGCGCGATTCGCGGCGGAGGGGGATTTCTTCCCCGAGCCGAAAGCGCTCCTGACACCTACCCGTCGGATCATGGGGCTTGACGGCCAGGCGAAGATGTCCAAGTCACTGGGCAACACCGTCGGATTGCTCGAGGAGCCGGACGCGATCTGGGCGAAGCTGCGGCCCGCGGTGACCGACCCGAAGCGAGTGCGCAGGACGGATCCGGGGACGCCGGAGGTGTGCAACATCTACCACCTCCATTCGGCGTTCAGCCCGGCCCCCGTCGTGGAAGAGGTGGCGGTGAACTGTCGCACGGCCGGCTGGGGGTGCATCGACTGCAAGAAGGTCCTGCTTGGCTCGATCGACCGGGAGCTCGCGCCGATTCGGGAGCGGGCGGCCGAGGGGCGGAGGCAGCCAAAGCGGGTGGACGAGGTGCTGGCGGCGGGTGCGGAGCGAGCTGGGGTGGTGGCCGAAGCGACGCTCGGCGAGGTCAAGATGCGCATGGGCTTTGCGGGATAAGCCGTACCTCGAATCGTGACCGGCAATGGCGAATGGGAAGCATTATCCGGTGGTGAACACCCTGATCTGCCTGACCTGCGGGGCCGAGCGATTTTTCCACTCGGCGGTTCCGTCGTCTCTCAAGTGTCAGACCTGCGGAAGCACCGTCTTCCGTACCTTCAGCACTCCGACCAAGCCTGACGAGGTCACGGAGTCGCAGCTCGAAGAGACGGCTCGAAGTGCAGCGCTCGGCGACGCATCGCCGGACAGTGCCCACGAGGACGTGCGAGAGCTGAACAATCCGTAGCCTCGCGGGCGGGGGACCACCATTCTCGCCTACATCCTGTCGCAGATCGCCGCGGTCCCCGCCCCCAGCCCAGGCGGCGGCATCAGCGGTATCATCGGAACGCTCCGCCTCGACCTCCTCCTGAAGCTGGGGCTCGCCGTCATCTTCGGCGGCGCCATCGGGCTCGAGCGGCAGATCTCGGGAAAGCCCGCCGGGTTGCGGACGAACATGCTGATCTGTCTCGGGTCAGCGCTGCTCATGGACCTCTCCCTGCAGATCGGCATCGTGGACGGCGGCGACCGCATCGGCGACCCGGCGCGCATTGCCGCGCAGATCGTGTCGGGGATCGGTTTCATCGGCGCCGGGACGATCATGCAGGCCCGCGGCGCGGTCGTGGGCCTCACGACGGCGGCGACGATCTGGGTGGTCGCCGCGATCGGGATGACGGTGGGCGCCGGCCACTACGTCGAAGCAGGCATCGCCGCGGCGATCGTCGCGACGGTGCTCTCGGGGCTCGGCAGCGTGGAGCACAAGCTGCTGCGTGCGCGGCGCGTGGTGTCCGGGACGATCCGCGCGCGACGCGACACGCCGTTCGAGGAGATCGATTCGGTGTTCGCCTCGTCGGGAATCCGCGTGACGTCGAAGGAGGTGTACGACCATCCGGATGATCGAACATTCGAGGTCAAGCTCGTCGGGCCCGCGCGGCAGTACGACGTCGTGACGGCGGTGCTCATGCGACGGAGCGACGTGCTGAACGTGCAATTCGATTGAACGGCGGGACGGCCCACCCCGGAGAGCGGCTGCTCGTCGCCGATCTCGCGGCAACGTCGCCTGCGTGGACGCTGCGCCCCGAGCACGCGGCTGCAATCAGCAGGGCCGTCCCGCCCGGATGGCACGTGCACATCGTCGCTGCACCGACGGTGTCCGATGGGGACGGAGGCGCGCAGCCCAGCGCCGAGGTTCGGGAGGCGATCCGGGACGCCGAGGTGTATTTCGGTTTCGGGATCTCCCGCGCGCTCTTCCTCGAGGCGCGCCGCCTCCGCTGGGTGCATTCGGCGGCGGCTGGCGTGGGTAGCGCACTGTTCGACGAAATGCGTGCGAGCGATGTCGTGCTCACCAACTCTGCGGGTGTGCACGCGGTACCCATCGCCGAGCAGGTCCTCGGCGGCATGCTCCACTTTCTGCGCGGTCTCGATCTCGCGATCGAGCGACAGCGCGAGGGCGTGTGGGACCGCGAGCCATTCGTCGGCCGCGGATCCCGGATGCGGGAGTTGTGTGGCTCGAGGGTGCTGGTGCTCGGCGCGGGAGGCCTCGGGTCGGAGATTGCCGGGCGATGCGCCGCGTTTGGTGCGCATTGCACTGCCGTGCGCCGCCGGCCGGAGCTCGGCCCGCCCCCCGGGTTCGAGCGCGTGCTCGGGCCTGATGG
>JANOCW010000470.1:0-5622 GCA_031412375.1 Gemmatimonadaceae bacterium
TTGGTGTGCGTCGCGTAGTCATACTCTCCCCGCTGTACCACGTAGCGCGCGCTCGGAAAGGACGGCAGCACCTCCCCGCCCTCGTTCCGATAGGTATTCCCGCCGCCGTGGTCGAAGTGCAGGTGCGTATTGATGACCACCGCGATGTCGCCGAGCTGAAAACCCAGTGCTTCAATCGCGTCCTCGAGCGCGGTTCGCCCCCGGGCGCCGCCATTCTCGAGGCCGTAGATGTCGTGAAACTTGTCGTTCTCCTTGTTCCCCGCTCCGGTATCGATCAGGATCAGCCCATCATCGTGCTCGATGAGGAGGCAGCGCATTCCGAGCTGGATTCGATTGCGCGAGTCGGCGGGGATCCGGCGCTCCCAAAGCGGCTTCGGCACGACTCCGAACATTGCTCCACCATCCAGCTTCTGGCCGCCCGCCTGAAGGGCGTGGATCCGGAGTCGACCCAGCGACCGGTGTTCCACCAGAGGCGAAAGGCCACTCATGCGCTGCAGTCCCGATCGACGGGGCGAGGCATGGCCGACGGCCGGGTGCGGCGTGGCCGCGCCTTGCGCCGCGCAACGAGCTCCTGGAGAGCCGGCCAGCTCTCGCAACCGCGCTCGCGCGCATCGCGCAGCAGACCGAGCAGGACGTGCGCGGTTGCAACGGCATCGCCGGCGGCGCGGTGGCGCGCAGTGATGTTCACGCCGTAGTAGGCGGCGACATGGTCGAGAGAGCGGCTGCGCAGGTGTGGGAGGAGCTTCCGTGCGAGCCGAACGGTGCACAACTGGCGCCCCGAGAGCCGCTGTCCGCTCGCGCGGGTGACCTCCGCCGTGACGAACCGCCAATCGAACCCCGCGTTGTGAGCGACGAAGATATTGCCGCTCATCGCCGACAGGACGCGCTCACAGACGTCGCGGAACACCGGCGCATCCCTCACCATCGACCAGGTGATGTTCGTCAACGCCGAGATCATCGGCGGAATCGACCGCTGCGGATTGACGAGCGTCTCGAACACCTCCTGCACCTCGCCATCACGAACGACGACCGCCGCGATCTCGGTGATGCGATCTCCGCTCCATGGCCGCCCTCCCGTCGTCTCGACGTCGACGACGACCCAGGACAGCGACCCGAGCAAGTCGGCCGCGTCGCACGGCGTGATGGGGGGAAGCCGAACGGGACGGGATGTCGCCAATGCCCACTGCCCGCTCGCCTCGCGCACGAACTCGGTACGCCCCGTGAACAGCGCAGTCGCCATGTGCTCGGCGACGACTAGAGGTGGGTTCGGGAGCTGACAAATGTGGCCGATGAGCGCCACGACATCGGCGGGTCCGGCCGCGAGGTAATCCGCGGCGCGCTCGGTGAGCCGCATCTCGGCGGGCCGTGCAGTGACTCCCATGGTCAAGCTCGCCGTCCCATGCGCGCCAGCGGCGCAGGGTCGTGCGAACTCATCACGACCATGGATCGTCACGCGTGATCGGACAGGTCATGCAGCGCGGCCCGCCGCCGCCGCGAACGAGCTCGCTGCCCTCGAAGGTGATGACTGCCCGGTCCGTGTCGCCGATGCGCTGCTCTCCCGTGAGAAACGCGACTGCGGGAACGATGGCGAATCCCATCTTTTCCATCTCACGAAGTGTGCTCTCATTTCGCCCATAGGCCGTCACGAGCCCCGGACGCATCGCCGCGAAGTTGCATCCCGACGCCCACTGTTCGCGCTCCTGCACGGCACGGCGATCCCCGCCAACGAAGATGGGCTCGAGCGCCATCCCGCACAGGCGCAGCGCCGCGAACACATTCGGCATCTCCTTCAGCTGCTGCTGCCCCTTCTTCCAGTAGAGGATCGGGAGGCGCTCCGGACCGATGAAATGCGGCGGATACACCGCGCACAGCTCATGGTCGAGCATCGTGAAGATCATGTCGAGGTGAATCGCCGTGTTCTCGCCCGGCATCACGACGATGATGACATGCTCGATGGGTGTGTCGGCGAAGAGCAGCGCCACCAGGTTGTCGATCGCCGCCGGGCTGGACCGCTCGCTGAAGCCGAGCATGACGGTATCGGGACGGAGGGGGTGCACGTCCCCGCCCTCGATGGTGTAGTTCAACCGTCGCTCGATCGAGCCATCGTAGATGATGCCGCTGTTCCTGAGCAGCGGGTGGTAGAGGAAAAGCGCCTTCATGATCAGCTCTTCGGTCCACCGGATGCCGTAGCGCATCGACCCGATGATGACGTGCTCGCCGATACCCATCGCGACGTCCCGCGCGAAGAAGAGATTCGGGAGCGGCGGAAGGGTGTAGCCCGCCTCGTTGAGCGTCTTCGCCAGCGGGCCCGGGGCTTCTTCGCGTCCCTCGATGAGCATCCGGACCACGGCCTCAGCCGGAAGCTCCTGGATCTCCCGGGCGAGCGGCTCGGAGGGCACGATGTCCATCGTCTCCCGGATCAGGAGTTCCCTCACCTCCGTACTCGCCACGACGTCGGTGAGCAGGTCACGCACGGAGAGAACCTCGGCGAAGCGCTCGAGGATCGCCACGAACCGCCGGTGCTCCCGCTCCGCCGTCTCGACGTCGATGATGTCGTCGTAGAGATAATCCTCGCGTGTGGAGGGAGTGACGGCGAGCAACTCCGGGCCCGGCATGTGAACGAGGACCGTGCGGAGGCGGCCGATCTCGGAAGAAACGTTGACGGGCATGCGAAAGAACTTAAGGCTCGGCGGGGTGAACAGAACCCGTCACCCCCCCAGGTCCGATTGTCAAACCGATGGTCGTTCCCTAAACTTGTGAACTAATTCACAAGACTCACAACGTGAAGCGAATAGCAGACTCGACCGTTCGTCGGTTGTCGCTGTACCTCGGGTTTCTGGAGGATGCCGAAGGACGTGGCTCCGCGACGATCTCCAGCGAGGAGCTGGCGAAGCGAGGAGCGACGACCTCCGCGCAGGTGCGAAAGGACCTCTCGTTCTTCGGCTCGTTCGGCAAGCGCGGCCTCGGGTACTCCGTCCCCGAGCTCGCGGGTCGCCTGCGCGAGATCCTCGGCCTTGGGCGGGACTGGAGCGTCGTCATCGTCGGCGCCGGAAAAATTGGGTCCGCCCTCGCGCAGTATCACGGATTCCGCCAGCGGGGTTTCTCCGTCACGGCCGTCTACGATAGCGATCCGGCGAAGATCGGGACCGAGTGGGACGGCCATCGCGTGCGCGATATTCGGGAGCTCGAGCGGGATGCCGCCACGGAGCATCCCGACATAGCCGTGCTCGCCACGCCGGCCGAGCATGCCCAGGCGGTCGCCGAGCGGATCGCGAGGGCGGGGATCTCCGCGATTCTCAACTTCGCGCCCGTTCAGCTCCAGTTGTCCAGCGACATCGCCGTGAAGAACGTGAACATGGCGCTCGAGCTGGAAGGGCTTTCATTCGCTCTTACGAACCGGGAGTGAGCTCGGCGGAAATCGTCATGTCCGCTCCCCGGGCACGCAACGCACGGAGTATCGCGGCGAAGCGCTCGGGACCCAGCGTCTCGGGCCGAACTTCCGCACCGACGTCCGCTGTCGCGAGAACGGCTTCGGCATCGAGCGCGCTCAAGCCGGTGAGCGTGCGCACGACATTGCGCATCTGCTTGCGGCGAAGCCCGAAGGCCCCCTGCACCAGCCTGCGGAATGGCACTTCCTCCTCCGGTTGGATCACCGGCGTCGCCAGCGCTGCAATCCGGATTACGGCCGAGTCTACCCGGGGTGGCGGCTGAAAGGCACCCGGCGGAACGCGGAACATGATGCGTGCGTCCGCCACTGCCTGCACGTTCGCCGACAGAGCCCCGTAATGCTCCGAACCCGCGGGAGCGACGATTCGCTCCGCAACCTCACGCTGCACGAGGAAGACGGCGCGCGACGGCCTTGGCCGCTCCAGTGAGTGGAAGAGCAGCGGAGTCGTGATATAGTACGGGACGTTCCCGACGACGACGAACTCGATCGGCTTCCCTCCGCGCGCATCGTTTCCGGAGCTCGTCGCGGCGCCCGTGGAGTCCAGCTCACCGGCCGCCGCCGCCGCGAGACTCACCGCGAGCGCGTCCTTCTCGACGACCTGCACCGTCGGCTGCCCAGCATATCGTGCCGCCAGCATCGGAGCGAGCGCACGGTCGATCTCGATCACCACGACCCGACCCGCTCGCGGGATCAGGCGGTCGGTGAGCCCGCCGCGACCGGGGCCAATCTCCACGACCGTCTCATGCCCCTCGAGCGCGAGGGCGTCGACGATCCGGTCGAGGATGCGCGGATCCGACAGGAAGTGTTGTCCGAGGCGCTTGAGGGGCGGGGGAAACCCCGAGGCCGGCTTGCGGCCGGGCGGCGACGGCATGCGTGGCGGCTCAGCCGCGCAGCACGACCAGCGTCAGGTCATCGCGACGCGGTGTATCGCCGATGTGCTGGTTCAGTGTATCGAAGACCCGCTCGAGGATGACCTCGGGATCCTCGGACCGATGCTCGAGCACGACATCGAGCACGGCGCTCTCCCCGAGGCGGGCATCCTGCCGATTGCGCGCCTCGCTGATGCCATCCGTGAACAACAGGAGCAGCGCTCCCGGGTGCCACGGACGGCTGAGCGTGTTCGGAAACGATTCGACCATTCCCAGCGGCGGGTCGAGTGCCGCCAGTCGCTCGACGGCGCCGCTCGGCTGGATCACGAACGCATGCGGGTGCCCCGTATTCGCGTAGCGGAGCGCCTGCGCGGCCGGATCAATGACGGCGTAAAACGCCGAGATGAACATCTCCGTCGTCGCGAGCTCTTCGCGCAGCGAGGCGAGGAGCGCGTTCAGCGTTTCTCCCGGGTCGGCGGTCGTCTGCGCATGAATTGCCGACGCACTCATCGCGAGCGCCATGATCAGGGCCGCGCGATAGCCGTGACCCGACACGTCGCCAATCATCACGCCGGTCCGCCCCTCCGGCAGTCGAAAGAGGTTGTACAGGTCTCCGCCGACGCTGTCGGCGGGAACGACCCGTGCGGCGACACGCGCCTGGGGCGCCACCGCATCCGGCCGCGGAAGGAGGCGCATTTGCAGGTCGTGGGCGAGCTCCATCTCGTGAACGAGCCGCTGCTGGTTGAGCGATGCCCGCACCAGCCGCGCATTCTGGATGGCTGTACCAATCTGCGTCGCGATCGCGGCGACGAGCTTCTGGTCTCCCGCGGTGAAGGGCTGGCGGGCACGGCGGTCCGACAGGTTCACGACGCCGAGCGGCTGGCCTCCGTCCGGTGTGGTCCACATGATGGGAACCGAGAGCATCGCACCACGCCGGTACATCGTCTCGGCCGCGCAGACCATCTCGTCGGCTTCCACGATCTGCGGATGCTGCGTCCGGAAGACGCGTGCGGAGACACTGCAGCCGTCGTCCGCCGCGATCGGGGGCACGTCGATCGGCGACACGCCGAGTGCAGCCACCACCTGCAGCGTGTCGGTCACGCGGTCGTGCACGAGGATCGAGGCACGCCTCGCTCCCACGGTCTCCGAGATCTCCGTGAGGATGGTCGCGGCGGCCTCCTCGAGCGTGACGGTACGGCCGAGGATCTCGCTGATCGTGTAGAGCAGGTTGATCTCTTCGTACCGTTCAGCCAGCTCGTTCGCGGCGTGCTCCACCTCCATCGCCGCCTGCAGGTACTGGCCGAC
>JANOCW010000471.1:0-12619 GCA_031412375.1 Gemmatimonadaceae bacterium
GTCACCGACACCGCCGCGGAGATAACCGGCCATGCTCAGGCGCATCATTGAATGGTCGGTGACTCACAAGCTGGTCGTGATCATCGCGACGATCGCCCTCTCACTCGGTGGGTTCTGGGCGATGCTCCGGACGCCGGTGGATGCGATTCCCGATCTGTCCGATGTGCAGGTGATCGTCATGACCGAGTGGCCGGGGCAGGCGCCCGCGCTCGTCGAGGATCAGGTGACGTACCCGCTCTCGACCGAGCTGCTCAAGGTGCCGAACGCGAAGTTCGTGCGCGGCATGAGCCAGTTCGGGATCTCCGCCGTCTATGTCGTCTTCGAGGATGACGTGGATCTCTACTGGGCGCGATCGCGCGTGCTCGAGTACCTGAACGGCGTTCGCGATCGGCTGCCTGAGGGCGCCATGCCAACGCTCGGCCCCGATGCGACCGGGGTCGGCTGGGTGATGCAGTACATCCTCGCCGATACATCAGGGAAGCTGAACCTCGCCGAGCTGCGGGCGCTTCAGGATTGGACCGTTCGCCCCGCGCTCACGGCCGTCGCTGGTGTCGCGGAGATCGCCACGCTCGGCGGGTTCGAGAAGCAATACCAGGTCGAGGTGGATCCGGCGAAGCTGCTGGCGTTCGGCATTCCCATGTCGGCGGTCGTGAGCGCCGTGCGGGCATCGAACAGCGATGTCGGCGGGCGCGTGCTCGAGATGGGCGGCACCGAATATGTCGTGCGAGGCCGCGGGCGGTTCGGCAGTCTCGACGACATCCGGTCCGTCGGGTTGGGAACTGGTTCTGGCGGGACGCCGATCACGGTTGGGGACATCGCGAACGTCCAGATCGGCCCGGAGATCCGGCGGGGCATCACCGACTTGAACGGGCAAGGCGAGGTCGTCACTGGGTGGGTCGTCATGCGCTTCGGCGGGAACCCACTCGCCGTGATCGAGGGTGTGAAGTCGAAGATGCAGGAGCTCCAGGCCGCGCTTCCACCTGGCGTTATCTTCGTCGCGGGCTATGACCGTTCGGGCCTGATCGAGGGAGCGATCCGCACCCTGCGGGAAAAGCTGCTGGAGGAATCGGTCATCGTCGCGCTCGTCACGGTGATCTTCCTGCTCCACGCCTCGAGCTCCCTCGTCGCGATCCTGACGCTGCCGATCGGGATCCTCATGGCGTTCCTCGCCATGCGCGTGCTGGGGCTGAGCGCCAACATCATGAGCCTCGGCGGAATCGCGATCGCGATCGGCGCCATGATCGACGCGGCGATCGTGATGGTGGAAAACCTCCACAAGCACATCGAGCGGAACGAACGCGAGGGCGGAAGCCGGACGCGGTGGGAGCTGGTGATCGACTCATCGAGGGAAGTCGGACCCGCGCTGTTCGTCTCGCTGCTCATCATCACGCTCTCCTTTCTTCCGGTCTTCGCGCTGGAATCGCAGGAGGGGCGGTTGTTCAAGCCGCTCGCCTGGACCAAGACGCTCTCGATGGCGGCAGCGTCGCTGCTGTCCATCACCCTCGTCCCGGTGATGATGGGCCTCTTGATCCGGGGCAAGGTCAGGCCGGAGGCGGCGAATCCGGTGAATCGGTTCCTGATTCGCCTCTACCGGCCGGTCATCCACCTGGTGCTTCGATATCGGTGGGCGACGATCGGCATCGCAGTGGCGGTCCTCGTCGTGACCGTCCTGCCATGGACGCGGCTCGGGAGCGAGTTCATGCCGCCCCTGAACGAGGGCAGCGTGATGGACATGCCATCCCTCTTCCCCGGTGTCGGCGCTGCACAGGCGAAACAGATCGTCCAGCAACGCGACGCCGCTCTGGCGAAAATCCCCGAAGTCGCCATGGTGCTCGGCAAGGTCGGACGGGCCGAGTCGGCGACTGATATGGCGCCGATGTCGATGATCGAGACGATCGCGATTCTCAAGGATCGCGATGAGTGGCGCGATGGAGTGACCCATGATTCGATCGTGGCCGAGATCAATGCGGCAGTGAGGACGCCGGGGGTGGCGAACATGTGGTCGATGCCGATCAAGAACCGGCTCGACATGCTCGCGACGGGGATCAAGACCCCGGTCGGCATCAAGATCTTCGGTGCGGATCTCGAGACCCTCGACCGCATCGGCAAGCAGATCGAGGCGCTCCTGCCCGCGGTCGACGGGACCAACTCCGTGTTTTCCGAGCGGGCGGTGGGCGGTCGGTATCTGGACATCGAGGTCGATCGTGCGGCCGCGGCGAGGTACGGAATGAGCGCGGACGATGTGCAGATGGCGATGATGGCGGCCATTGGCGGGATGCCGGCCGGTACGGTCATCGAAGGGCGCGAGCGGTATTCCGTGCTCGTTCGCTATCCGCGCGAGCTGCGCGATGATCCGCAGGCGGTCGCGGAGGCGCTGGTGGCGACGCCGTCGGGTGCGCAGGTCGCGCTGGGGCAGCTCGCGAAGATCGACGTCACGAAGGGATCGACGCTGATCAAGTCGGAGAACGCGTATCTCAACAACATCGTGTACGTCGATGTGCGCGGGCGGGACATCGGGAGCTATGTGGATGACGCCCGCGCGCTGCTCGAGGAGCGGCTCGAGCTGCCGGCGGGCTATCGGATCGAGTGGTCCGGCCAGTTCGAGGCGATGGAGCGTGCGGCGGAGAAGCTCCGCGTGGTCGTGCCGATCACGCTCGCGATCATCTTCCTGCTGCTCTACTTCAACTTCAGGAGCGTGACGGAGAGCGCGATCGTCATGTTGTCGCTGCCCTTCGCGCTGGTGGGCGGCGTGTGGCTGATGTGGATGCTCGACTACAACCAGAGCGTTGCCACGGCGATCGGCTTTGTCGCGCTGGCGGGTGTCGCGGCGGAGACGGGGGTGATCATGCTCCTCTACCTGGATCAGGCGTATCGCGAGCAGGGGCAACGCGGGCACCTCAGGGATCGCACCGATGTGGACGCGGCCGTCGAGCACGGCGCCGTCGAGCGCGTGCGCCCGAAAATGATGACGGTCACGGCCATCATTGCGGGCTTGCTACCCATCCTGTGGAGCCAGGGGGCTGGTGCGGACGTCATGAAACGCATCGCCGCGCCGATGGTGGGTGGGATGATCACGAGCACGATTCTCACGCTGGTCGTGATCCCGGCGATCTACTCGCTGTGGAAGGAGCGGGAGGTCGGTCGCGTGGTGGGCCGGGCGCACACCGGGGATACGACCGGAGCCCCGGGTATCGAGCAGCGAGTCGCCCATGTCCCGGCGTGACGGGACAGGCGAGACGGGCAGAGATGATGTCCTATTGTCGTTGTCCACGTGGCAACCCTGGACTGCGCTGGCCGCTGCGTCGCTGGGGCTCAACTTCATGTGGGAGATGGCCCAGGCCCCTCTCTACGAAGGCATGTTGACCATGCCACGCTGGAAAGCGGCGTGGGTGTGCGCGCAGGCGAGCGCCGGTGATGCCGTCATTACACTCGTGGCGTACGGCGGCGTCGCGGTCGCGGCGAGATCGCGGGCATGGCTCGCGTTCCCGCGCGCCCGGTGGATCGGTGGCTATATCGGCATCGGCATCGCGCTGACCATTGCGCTCGAGTACCTGAACGTGTATGGGTTGGGCCGGTGGTCCTATGCGGCGAACATGCCGCGCGCGCTGGGGGTCGGCATCGCTCCCATTGCGCAGTGGCTCATCCTGCCTTATCCGATTCTCTGGCTCGCTCGGCGCTCTCTGCGCCGCGAGGTTGTCAGCACCTCACGCCCACGGGAGACACCACCATGAAGACCGCTCGGAACGCACCCGCTCGCGCTATCGTCTTTTTCTGTGTGGCCGCCGCGACGCTCGCCGCGTGTCAACCCGATGGCGATCAGGCCGCGATGGCAGACTCGCCCGCGATGGCGGCTACGACGGACAGTGCGAGCGGAATGGCCGGAATGGGCGGGATGGGTGGAATGATGGGAGCCGGCATGATGGACTCGATGCAGACGCGCATGATGATGATGGACACGATGAGCGCCGACGGAATGAAGGCAATGCTTCCGATGCACCGGCAGATGGCCGCGAACATGCTTTCGCAGATGAACTCGCAGATGCAGGGCATGAACATGGCCGCCGATGCACGTTGGAAGTCGATGGCGGATTCGATTCGGCAGGACCTCTCCTTCATGCCTGACATGGGCGCAACGGAGCTCAAGACGATGATGCCCGCCCACCGCGGGCGGATGACGCGGCTCATGCAGATGCACCGCGACATGATGGCGAAGATGAAGTCGTGAGCGGAGACAGCCCTGGCGGCATCGGTCACCGCCTCGGTCGGCTGGCTCGGCGCGGTCGCCGCCTTCCTGGCTCTCGCGGTGCTTACTGACCAGGCAGGAAGGGAGGTGACAGTGGACCCTGGCGACCGAAAATCGCACTGGGAGCGAGTCTACGAGCGCAAGGCGCCAACTGACCTGAGCTGGTACCAGGCGCATCCCGAACGCTCGCTGGAGCTTATCCGGCGAACGGGCGCCGGGCCGGGGACCCGGATCATCGATGTCGGCGGGGGTGACTCGATGCTCGTCGATGTGCTGCTCGATGAAGGAATGAGGAACATCGCCGTTCTCGACATCTCGCGTGCGGCGCTCGACCGGGCGCGAGAACGCCTGGGATCACGCGCGGCAGGTGTCGACTGGATTGAAGCCGATGTCACATCGGCTCAGCTCGTCCCGCACTCGTACAATGTCTGGCACGATCGAGCGGTTTTCCATTTCCTGACAGGCGCGGAGGACCGGCGGCTGTATGTAGACGCCGTCCGGGCGTCGCTCACGGCCGGAGGTCATGCGATCATCGCGACATTTGCAGACAATGGACCGACGCGGTGCAGCGGGCTCGAGGTCGCGCGGTATTCGCCCACCGCGCTCCGTGCAGAGTTCGGTGACGGGTTCGACCTCGTCGCGAACACGGACGAGGTTCACCTCACGCCAATGGGCATGAGGCAGCATTTCACCTACTGCCTGTGCCGGAAGCGGGCGTAGCGCTGCGCGATCATCCGAGGGAGGTGGATTTCGCTCGGTTGGTGAATGCACGATCCTCGCATCGGCGGGATGGAGAATCCATCTCAATTGCCTTCCCCAGGCAGGCGAATGCGGATCCGCACGAGCTTCACCGAGTTGACGAAGACGAGAATGTCCGGCCCGAGGTGAATGAGGGCGGCCTGCACCGGCCCGATCCACCGCACCAGCGCGGCGGTGATTCCGAGTACGTGTACGACGCCGACACCGACGAACAGATTCTCCTGGATCGTACGATAGGCGCGGGCGGCGATCGCGCGCGCCATCACGGTCGTGCTCAGGTCGTCGGTCATGAGCGCGACGTCGGCCGCTTCGAGCGCTGCCTGGGTGCCCGCGACGCCCATCGCGATCCCGACGTTAGCAGCCGCGAGCGCGGGGGCATCATTGATGCTATCGCCCACCATTACGATGCGATGGCCAGACGACCGGTACCGCTGCACGATCTCGACCTTGGCGTCGGGAAGGAGGTCGGCGTGGACTTCGTCCACCCCGAGCTCGGCTCCAATGCGCTGTGCGATCACGGCGTTGTCGCCGGTGAGCATGACGACGCGCTTGATCCCGCTCTGCTTGAGCCGGGCAATCACGGCGCGCGCACCGGGATTCCCATGCTTGCTGAGTTGACATACATTGGACCGATGCGCCGTTCACTTGTCTCGCGTATCGTCGCGGTGGCGATCGCCACCCTGGCGGGGTTTTCTGCCCCCGGCTCGGCGCTCGCGCATGGGCATGCGCACCACGATGCGGCTCATCACCTCGAGTATCACCACGATGGTGACGGCGCATTGAGCCCGGCCGCGGCTCACGAGCTGCACGACGTCCGACCCTCGTCGGTTCACGCAGCGGGCGAGTCCTCGGATCACGCCCATCCGCAGCTCACGCAGGTGCGCGCGACGAGGATGGACGCTCCGCTGGTCGTCCCCCCGCTGATCGCCGTAGCCGTACCCAGCGGAATTGTCTTCATCCGCCCAGCATCCCTGCAGTGGACCGCCGCGCGCCCCCGGGCCGGTCCTGCAACCGCACCTCCGCGACAGCCTCGCGCCCCACCCCTCGGCTGACTTTCGGCCGCCGCGCCTCGTGCGCCGGCACCGATAGCTGCTGCACCCATCTCATGCCGTCCGAGTGTGCCCGCATTCCGCGAGGCGCGCTTTCGTCTGCACGGCATCTGCATGTGTCCACACCCTCTCATCAGTCGTGAGTACTTCCATGTTTCCTCGACTCCGGGAACACCGTCGTCGCTGGGCAGCGAGCCAGCGCGTCGCAGCCATGATCGGGTTCGGCATCGGACTGTCGGCGTGTGCCGGAAGGCGCGATGCGCGGATCACGGTGCCTCCGCGGCCGCTGGGGCGGGATGTGCCGGTCTATCTCCCGGCACTCGCGGACAGGGGGCGCCCCGAGGGCCCGCGCTTCGTGACCCCGACGGACAGTGTGTCGCTGCGGGACGCGGTCGCTCTGGCGCTGCTGCACAGTCCCGAACTGGCCGCCTTTGCGTGGGAGACGAGGGCCCGCGAGGCTCGAGTTCTTCAGGCAGGACAACCGCCGAATCCCGTCGTCGACGTACTCGCGGAGGACGTCGGGGCATCGAGCCTCAGGAATGACGTGGGAGGGATCGATCGGGTTGCCGAGCCTCAGACGACGGTTCAGCTCAGTCAATTGATCGAGATGGGCGGCAAGCGAACCGCTCGCCAGGGCCTCGCCGCCCGCACGCGGGATCTCGCAGCGTGGGATTACGAAGCGGCTCGAATCGACGTGCTGACCGCGGTCACGCACGCATTCATCGACGTGCTCGCGGCTCAGGAAATGGTGACACTGACCGCGCAGGTGACCCAGCTCGTCGACCAGGTTCAACAGAACGTCGCCGCCCGGGTTGTCGCGGGCGTCGTGTCGCCGATCGAAGAGACCAGGGCAGACGTCGCGCTCGCCAGCGTGCGCGTCGAATCAAGTCGGGCAATCCGGCTCCTCGAGGCGAGCCGTCGACGGCTCGCCGCTCACTGGGGCGCGTCTGAAGCGAAGTTCACCGTGGGTGCCGGCGATCTCAATATCACGCCCGCGCTCCCGTCGATCGCCGAGTTGACCACGAGGCTGGTTGACAATCCCGACCTTGCCCGGTGGGCCGTGGAGATTCTCCAGCGCGAGGCGGCGATTGCGGCCGAGGAGTCGAGGCGATTGCCCGACGTGACGCTCACGGCGGGCTATCGCCGATTCCCCGAGCTTCGCGGCAATGCCCTCGTGTTCGGCGGGTCGATCCCACTCCCGATCTTCGACCGAAACCAGGGAGCGATCGACGAAGCAAGGAGCCGCCTGGCCAAGGCGTACGAAGAGCGTCGAGCCGCCGGTGCACGCGTGTCGGCGGGACTTGCCGAAGCGTACCGCGCGTTGGCGGGCGCGCACGACGAAGTGACCGCGCTCCGGACGACGGTGGTACCGGGATCGCGGCAAACGTTCGAGGCAGTCAGCGAAGGATATCGGTTGGGGAAGTTCGGGTATCTCGATGTTCTGGATGCGCAGCGAACGTTGATCGCCGTCGGCGGGCAGTACCTCCGTGCCCTGTCCGACTATCACAAGGCCGTCGCGGATGTCGAGCGGCTCATCGGCGCGCCGTTGAGTGCCCTCGTGAACTCGCCCAGGTAATCATGATCCGGACGGTCAACAGGCGAGGGCGGTGTCGCCTTCCTGCGTCAGCAACGCACGGGCAGGGATTTCCCGCCCGAGGAAAAGGAGAATTGCCGTGAAGGACAATCGGGAAGGTGCGGGGGAGGCAAGCCCGACCTGGAGTGAGCGCGACCCGTCGATGCGCGAGAAGATCGGGTCGCGCTTCGACAAGCGGACAGCGTCGATCATCGGGGCGATCATCGCCGCCGGCATCGTGCTGATTGCGGTGATTCTCATGACAGGACGCCGCGGTGATGCCAACGAGGCGGAGGAGGGTCAGCCGGATTATCCGCGAGGCCCTCACGATGCCCGGCTGCTGTCCGACGGTGCACTCCAGCTCGAGATGACGATCTACGAAACGGGCGTCCCGCCCCACTTCCGCATCTATCCCTTCGACGCCGACCTGAAGCCCATCACACCGCAGGGCGTGACCCTCCAGGTGGAACTGCACCGGCTCGGCGGACGCATCGATCGCATCAACTTCCGGCCGGAGGGGGACTATCTGCTGGGAGAGTCCGTCATCGAGGAGCCGCATTCGTTCGACGTCAAGGTGACGGCGCAGCATGCGGGACAGCGCCATGAATGGTCCTACTCACAGATCGAAGGGAAGGTGCAGCTCGGCGCTGACCAGGTCAGGAGCGCGGGCATCGTGATCAACACCGTCGGCCCACGAGTGATGGTCACGACGCTGGAGCTTCCCGGCGACGTCAAGGCGGATGAGACGCGCCTCGCGCACGTCGTGCCGCGCCTGCAGGGGGTCGTGACCGAGGTCCTCAAGAAGGAGGGCGACCGGGTGCGCAAGGGCGAGTTGATGGCCGTCCTGAACAGCCGTGAGCTCGCGGGCGCGAAGAGCGCCTATCTCGCCGCCGCGCAACGCGTGGAATTCACGCGGGTCGCGCGCGAACGGGAGGAGAGCCTGTGGAAGAAGAAAATCTCCGCCGAGCAGGACTATCTCGAGGCGAAGCGGGCGTTCGATGAGGCCGAACTCACTCAACGGCTGGCCGCGCAGGCGCTGATCGTCCTCGGTGTGCCGTCGTCCTCGCTGTCCGGTCTCGCATCGGCGCCTGCCGAGGGCATGTCGCGCTACGAAATCCGGTCGCCACTCGATGGCGAGGTGATCGAACGCAAGGTCACCGTCGGAGAATCGGTGACGGCCGACGACGACATCTTCACCGTTGCCGACCTCTCGTCCATCTGGGTCGATGTGACGGTGTACGCCAAGGACATCGCGGCGGTGCGCGCAGGCCAGTCGGCGACGGTTGTATCCACCGACCTCGGGAGCGAAGTGACCGGCCGCGTCAGCTACGTCGGCCCCCTCGTTGGTCAGGACACGCGAGCCGCCACGGCGCGAATCATCCTTCCGAACGTGGGCGGTCGGTGGCGGCCCGGATTATTCGTGACCGTTCGTCTCGTTCGCGAGGCGACGACGGTTCCCCTGGCCATCTCCGCCGATGCAATCCAGACGTTCCGCGACTGGCAGGTCGTCTTCGTCCGTTTCGGCGACTGGTTCGAGGCGCGCCCGCTGGAACTGGGACGCAGCGATGGGGACTGGGTGGAAGTCCTGAGCGGCCTTTCGGTGGGTGAGCAGTACGCAGGCACGAACAGCTTCGCAGTGAAGGCCGAAATCGGCAAGCTCGGGGCGAGCCATGATCACTGATCCACGAGGCGCCCGTGCTTGAACGGATTCTCCGCTATTCGATTCGCCAGCGATGGCTCGTCGTCATCGCGACGCTGGCGATGGCTGCATTCGGTCTCTTCAACTACACGCGGCTGCCGATCGACGCAGTCCCGGACATCACCAACGTCCAGGTGCAGGTCAACACGGAGGCGCCGGGCTACTCTCCACTCGAAGCGGAGCAGCGAGTCACGTATCTGGTCGAAACGGCCATGGCGGGGCTGCCGCGGCTGGAGCAGACACGCTCGATCTCCCGGTACGGTTTGTCCCAGGTCACCGTCGTGTTCGAGGACGGCACCGACATCTACTGGGCACGCCAGCTCATTGCCGAGCGGGTGCAGGAGGTCATGAGCCAACTGCCGCCGGGCCTCGAACCCAGGATGGGCCCTATCGCCACGGGCCTCGGCGAGATCTTCCTGTGGACCGTGGAGGCCAGGCCCGACGCGCGGACGTCCGACGGGCGGGAGTACTCCGGGATGGACCTGCGGACGATCCAGGACTGGATCGTGCGGCCGCAGCTCAAGACGGTGGCCGGTGTAGCCGACGTGAACACCATCGGCGGCTACACGAAGGAATTCCACGTCACGCCGTATCCCGACAAGCTCCTCTCGTTTGGGCTCTCGTTTCGTGACGTCCTCGACGCCCTAGCGCGCAACAACAGCAATGTCGGTGCGGGCTACATCGAGCGGAGCGGCGAGCAGTACCTGATCCGTGCGCCTGGGCAGGTTCGGGAGCTCGCCGACATTCGCCAGATCGTCGTCGGGAACCAGCAGGGCACGCCGATTCACCTGGACGATGTTGCCGACGTGCTGCTCGGCAACGAGTTGCGAACTGGCGCTGCGACGGAAGACGGGCGCGAAATCGTTCTCGGGACCGTCTTCATGCTCATGGGCGAGAACAGCCGCACGGTCTCGAGGCGCGTCGCCGACAAGATGACGGAGATCAACCGCACACTCCCGGCTGGCGTCGTGGCTCGAACCGTCTATGACAGAACCACGCTCGTCGACGCGACGATCGAGACCGTGCAGCACAATCTGTTGCTCGGCGCACTCCTTGTCATCGTGATCCTGTTTCTGTTCCTGGGGAACGTCCGCGCGGCGCTCATCACGGCCTGTGCCATCCCGCTCTCGATGCTGTTCGCCATCACGGGCATGGTGGAGCGGGGGGTCAGCGGAAATCTCCTGAGTCTCGGCGCGGTCGATTTCGGGATCATCGTCGATGGTGCGGTCGTCATCGTTGAGAACTGCATGAGCCGCCTCGCAGGGCGACAGCACCAGCTTGGCCGGCTGCTCACGCGGGCCGAGCGGCTCGAGGTCGTCGGCGATGCGTCGACGGAGGTCTGGCGCCCGACCCTGTTCGGCCAGTTGATCATCATGGTCGTGTACCTGCCGATCCTCACGCTCACCGGCATCGAAGGGAAGATGTTCTTCCCCATGGCGTTCACGGTGCTCGCGGCGCTCTTCGGGGCGATGGTCCTGTCGGTGACGTTCGTGCCTGCGGCCGTGGCGATCTTCGTCAATGGTCGCGTCTCGGAGAAGGAAAGCGCGCCCGTGCGGTGGGCGACGAGAGCGTACATCCCATCACTCACGATCGCGTTGCGCAACCGTGCGGTCACGGTGACGGCCGCCATCGTCCTCATGATGGTGACCGGCGCGATGGCGACGCGGCTTGGCAGCGAGTTCCTGCCGAGCCTCGATGAAGGTGACCTCCTCGTCCACGCGCTTCGTATTCCCGGCACGAGCCTGTCCACGGCGGTCGACATGCAGCATGCGCTGGAGCGAAAGCTCAAGACGTATCCCGAAGTGGACTACGTGTTCTCGAAGATCGGCACGGCGGAAATCGCCACCGACCCTATGCCGCCCAGTGTCGCGGATACGTATGTCATGCTGAAACCTCGCGAGCAGTGGCCCGATCCCGATCGCCCCAAGGCCGAGCTGGTCGAGCAGCTCCAGCGGGAGCTGCCGTCGATGCCGGGAAACAACTACGAGTTCATCCAGCCGATCCAGATGCGATTCAACGAACTGATCGCCGGCGTTCGGAGCGATGTGGCCGTCAAGGTGTTCGGTGACGACATGGAGGTGCTGGCTGATGTCGGGAACCGAATCGAGGCCGTGCTCACCGCAGTGCCCGGCGCGGCGGATACGAAGGTCGAACAGACGACGGGGTTGCCCGTGCTGACGATCAACCTCAAGCGGTCCGAAATGGCCCGCCTCGGCCTGAGCGTGGCTGACGTCCAGGACGTGATCGAAGTCGCGATCGGAGGGAAGGCCGTCGGACAGGTCTTTGAAGGGGATCGGCGCTTCGATATCGTCGTTCGGCTGCCGGAACGACTGCGTGCAAACATCGACGAGATGGGCCGACTGCCGATTCCCCTTCCCCGGGACGGGCGGATGACGGATGACGCGCTCGTCGTGCCCGTTTCAGCACGAGCGGCGGGTTTCGTTCCGCTCGGATCGGTCGCCGACATCGAGATTGCGCCCGGACCGAACCAGGTGAGTCGCGAGAACGGCAAGCGACATGTGGTCGTCACGGCGAACGTTCGAGGCCGGGACATTGGATCCTTCGTCGCCGATGCGGAGCAGCGCATCGAGGAGTCCGTGGAGATCCCGCCCGGCTATTGGACCGCGTGGGGCGGTCAGTTCGAGCAACTCGTCTCGGCGCGCCGACGCCTGCAGGTCGTCGTACCAGTGGCGCTGCTCCTCATCTTCGGGTTGCTCTTCGCCACCTTCGGCACGGTGCGGGATTCACTGCTCGTGTTCACGGGCGTTCCGCTCGCGCTCACTGGTGGCGTGTTCTTCCTGTGGGTGGGCGGGATCCCGTTCTCCATCTCGGCCGCCGTCGGATTCATCGCGTTGTCCGGCGTCGCGGTCCTCAACGGGCTCGTCATGATCACGTTCATCAACCGATTGCGTGACCAGGGTCAACCGGTCGAGGACGCGGTGAGGAACGGCGCGATCGCACGGCTCCGCCCGGTCCTGATGACCGCCCTCGTTGCCTCCCTCGGCTTCCTCCCGATGATGCTTGCGACCGGTCGCGGTGCCGAGGTGCAGCGCCCGCTGGCTACCGTCGTGGTGGGTGGGATCCTGTCGTCGACGGCCCTGACCCTGCTCGTGCTGCCAGTGCTGTACCTGCTGTTCGCGCGCGATCGACAGGACGTGAGAAGTGAGGTGGGGAAGCGAAGCGATTATCAGGCGGGTCCCGTTGCCTGACGTCCTTAGAACTCCTCACACTGGCGCCGGGATGGCGCTCGGCGCCGCCGTGTTGTTCGGTGTCAGTGCCCCGATCGCCAAGACGCT
>JANOCW010000472.1:0-5006 GCA_031412375.1 Gemmatimonadaceae bacterium
TTCCCAGCGCCGACCTGCTCGCGTTCACCGTCACCGAGTACACACCCACGCAGCGCGCGCGCCTCGCCGCCGCGATGGCCGGCGTGTCGACGGCCGAGTACTGCCGCATGGGATTCGACCTTGGCGAGTGGCTCGCCCAGGCGGCGATGAACGTGATCGCCGAAGCGGGAATCGCGAGGCGCGACATCGCCGCGATCGCATCCCACGGCCAGACGCTCTGGCACGAGCCGGGACATTCCACCTGGCAGATCGGCGAGTCCGCGGTCATCGCCGAGCGGACGGGACTTCCGGTGATTGCCGATTTCCGCGTGCGCGACGTGGCGGCCGGCGGTCACGGTGCGCCCCTCGTTCCCATCGCCGACGCGCTGCTCTTCGCCTCCGCCGATCGTTGGCGCTGCCTCCAGAACATCGGCGGCATCGGCAACGTCACCGTCGTTCCTCCCGGAGGGGACCTCGACGGCGTCCGCGCATTCGACACGGGCCCGGGAATGGTCATCGTCGATGGCGTCGTGCGCGCGCTTGCCGGCGACCGTCTCACGTTCGATCGCGATGCCGTCCTCTCGCGTGCCGGCAGCGTCATAGAAGATGTGGTCGAGGCCACTCTCGTCGAACCGTATTTCGCTGCAGAGCCGCCAAAGTCCACGGGGCGCGAGCTTTTTTCGCCAGCGTACATCGCGTCGTTCATCGCTCGCTGCCGAGCGGCCCGCGCGTCCGCATCGACGGGGGACATCGTTGCGACCGCGGTCGCCGTGACCGCCGCGAGCATCGCCGACGCATACGCGCGATGGATACCGGAGCCCGTGACCGAGGTGCTGCTCGCGGGCGGCGGCTCGAAGCATCCGCTGCTCGTCGAGATGCTGCGCACGCGGCTCGCACCCTGGGTCATCCAGCCGTTCGACGATCTGTACTTCGACGCCGAAGCGAAGGAGGCCGTCGCCTTCGCGCTGCTCGGACACCTGCATCTCTCGCAGCGACCCGGCAACGTGGCGCGCGCGACCGGCGCGCGTGGCCCACGGATTCTCGGAAAGCTGACGCCCGCATGAGCGACCTCGCCCAGCTCCTGCTGCCCGCGATCCGCTGGGATCGCGATCGCGGCTATGCCGACGAACACGCGCGCATCGACGCCGCGCTCGCCGCGGGTGTCGGCGGCTTCATCCTGTTCGGGGGCGAGGCAGCCGCCATCAGCGCGCTTACGACCGACCTGCGCGCGCGGTCGCGCGGCCCCCTGCTCATCGCCGCCGATCTCGAGCGCGGGGCAGGCCAGCAGTTCGTCGGGGCGACAGGTCTTCCACCACTCGCCGCGATCGCGTCGCTCGGTGACCCGGCGCTCGTGCGCGACGCAGCGCGGCTCACGGCGCGCGAGTCGCGACGGCTCGGCGTCAACTGGGACCTCGCGCCCGTCTGCGACGTGGACATCGAGCCGGCGAATCCGATTGTCGGGACGCGCTCATTCGGGCCCGACGTCACCCGCGTCACCGAGTTCGCCGCTGAATGGATCGACGGCTGCCAATCGCTCGGCGTGCTCGCGTGCGCGAAGCACTTTCCCGGACATGGGCGCACCACCGCGGACTCCCACGCCGAGCTGCCGGTGGTCGCAGCGTCGCAGGACGAGCTCTTCGGCATCGACCTCGCGCCCTTTCGCGCGGCGATCGACGCCGGTGTTGCATCGATCATGACGGCGCACATCGCCTATCCTGCGCTCGATCCCAGTGGCACTCCGGCCACGCTCTCGCGCGCGATCGTGCACGAACTACTGCGCCGGCAGCTCGGGTTCGATGGGCTGATCGTCACCGACGCCCTGATCATGCAGGGCGTCCTCGAGGGGCGCGATGAATCGGAGGCCTGCGTCGCCGCGATCGCCGCGGGATGCGACGTGCTGTGCTATGCCACCGATGTCGCCGCCACGACGCGCGCGCTGGACAAGGCCGTCGCCAGCGGGAGGCTCGACGGCGAGCAGCTCCATCGTTCTCTCCAGCGACGGCTGCGCCGCGCGCAGTGGGCAGCCGCGACCGATCCACTCCCGGTCGGCTCACTCGAGGACACCCACTGGGCCGATGCGCTCGCGCTGCGAACGGTGCACCTCGTGCGCGGGCAGGCCGGTGTGCTCTCGTCGTCGGTCGATGTCATCATCGTGGACGACGACCTCGGCGGGCCGTACCCCCCGCCGTCGCGCGAGCCCTTCCTCGCCGCGCTCACGGACTGCGGTGCCGATGCGCGCCTCGTCGAGACCGGGTCGCGCGATGGACGCCGCAGCACGGTGATCGCGCTCTTCGGGGATATCCGCTCATGGAAGGGCCGACCGGGCTACTCCGCGGCTGCGCGCGCTGCGGTCGAGCGCGCCTGTTCCGCGGTGCCGGATGCGGTGATCGTGCAGTTCGGCCACCCGCGCCTCGCGGCCGAGATTCCCGGCGCGACGACCTGTGTCAGCGCGTGGGGCGGGGAGCGGGTGATGCAGCGTGCCGCGGCGCGCTGGCTCATGGGTGAGCGATAGGATTCGTCGAGACCCCTGACCGCCCGGGTTGCCGGACGTCTACTCGACGATGTACCGGTAGGCCGCGACGGCAATGAGCGCCGCAAGCACGACGAGTCCGAGCAGAAGCAGCATCGGCGTGCCGCGTCCGGCGGCCGCGGGTCGCGGCGCCCCCACGCGGGTAGCGAGCACGTTGTCGGCCTGCGCGGCCGGCATGCTCGCGCTCGAGACGTAGCGCCCGATCGGCACCTGCGGGGTCACATCGCCCCCGGGGAGCGGGAACACTGCGTGCCCGACCGGATCGGCCGCCGTCGGGATCGCGAGTCCGTCCCCGTCGAAGCGCGCCGCGACTACCGTGATGTTGTCCGGGCCGCCGTTCGCGTTGGCGAGGTCGATCAGCCGCCCCACCGACGCGTCGAGCGAGGCTTCGCCGGCAATCGCCTGGGCGATGTCGTCGATCCGCATCTGGCCGGAGAGGCCATCGCTGCACAGCACCAGCGTATCGTTGCGACAGATGCGCTGGTGCGTGAGATCCGTCCGGATCAATGCTTCCGGGCCGAGCGCCTGGAGGATGATGTTGCGCCGCTCGCTCTGCTCCGCTTCCTCGGCCGTGATCTCGCCCGCCTCGATCAGCTTCTGCATCAGCGACTGATCCTTGGTGATCTGCCGGGCGATGCCGTCGCGCACGAGGTAGGCGCGGCTGTCCCCGACCTGTACCAGGTAGAGCGTGTCGGCGAGCAGGCCGGCGATCGTCGCGGTCGTCCCCATGCCGCGGTGCTCCGGGTGGTCCGTCGCGAAGCGGTGGATGCGCGAGTTCGCCGTCTCGGTGGACGCCCGCAGGCCCGTGGCGAACGTCTCGACGTCCTGTCGCGGCGACGCTCCCCAGCGCGACTTGAGCTCCTCGAGGACGACATCGACCGCCATCGCGCTCGCCAGCTCACCGGCCGCGGCGCCCCCCATGCCGTCGGCGACCATGAACAGCAGGCCGCGCTCGCCGACGGGGTAGGTGCGTGACTCGGGAGTGAGGCTGACCGTGCCGGTCGTCAGGTCCGCGACGGCAAATGCGTCTTCGTTGTGCTCGCGGGCCCGCCCGACGTCGGTCCGGCCGTAGACGTGAACCAGAATCGGCCCGGTGCGCTTCGCTCCGTTGGGCGAGGGGGGAATGCTCATCGGGCGCCGGCGGTGAACGGATCGACGGGAGTGGCTCCCATGGCGTTGTACGCGCTGGCGCGCTCAGGTGCTCGTCGCGCTGCCGTCATCAATCCGCTGTACGCGCCCCCGCCCATGGTGGTTTCTCTCGATCGACGTCCTCGCTGCATGCCCCCGGGGAGCGCGCGGGGCACCCCCTTCGGGGCCCACCGCAGACGGCTCACCGAAGCGCCGAATATAGGAATGCCCGCGAGGGGGGTCAATGAATCGAACCCGGCCCGCGTGTAACTGCCACACCCCCGCACCCCCCGTTAGCTTCCGCGCCATGTGTCGTTACACGGTGCGTGCGCTCCGCTCGGGCGCCTCTGTTCTGCTCCTGGGCGCCTGTGCGCGCGCGTCCAGTGTCGCCCCGCCCGCCGGATCGCCCGTTCCTCCCGGAGAGGCTGGCCGGAGTGCGTCCGCGCTGCCCCCGATCCCGCTCGTCGATGGTCCGCTCGCGGTTCGGGTCGTCTATCCGACGCCGGGGGCACTGATCACGTCACGCGATTCGAACTTCATCTTCGGATCGACCGGCAGCGGCAGGGCGACGCTCGACATCAATGGAATGCCCGTGACGGTGCACCCCAACGGGGCGTTCCTCGCCTTTCTCGCCGTTCCGCCCCTCGACAGCCCCCAGTACACCCTGAGGGTGACCCGCGGCATCGACACGGCGACCATCGTGCATCCCGTGCGCCTGCTGACCCCAGCTCCCGTGCTCGCCGACAGCGGTGCGCTGGTCGTCGACTCGGCCTCCGTGCAGCCGCGTGCCGCGATGCGACTGCGCCGGGATGAGCGCGTCCGCGTCGGCGTGCGGGCACCCGCCAATGCGACGGTCACCCTCGGGTGGACCGGCGGAAGCCAGATGCTCATCGCCGGCGGCGATTCCGCCGGCGTGATGGCCGACTCCACATCGATGGCAGTCGTGCTGGTGGGGCGCGATCCGCTGCGATGGACGGCCGACGTGCCGGCATCGGTGCTCGCCGGTCCGACGATGCTCTCGATCGTGCGTGGTGTCGACACGGTGCGGCTCCCCGTCCCCGCCGTGGAGATCGACACGACACCGGTGCCCCGGCTGGTGATGCTCGGCGCTGCCGCGATCGCCGCCGCCGACAGCGAGCGCGTCGTCGTCGGCCGGTCGGTGCCCGATGCGGGCGGCACGTCGCGCTGGTTCCTCCTGCCCGGCACGGTGGTGGAGGCGACCGGCCGGACCGGCGGCTACACGCGCATCCGGCTCGATGCGCAGCTCGAGATCTGGGTCGAGGACGCCTATGTGTCGCCGTTGCGCGCAGGAGTATCCGCCCCGCGCGCGACGATTCTCTCGGCGCGCATCGCGCCGTCGCCCGAGTGG
>JANOCW010000473.1:0-1535 GCA_031412375.1 Gemmatimonadaceae bacterium
CCGGCGCTCGAGGCCGTGCTCGCCGACATTGCGCGACGGCCGGGGATCGATGCGATCCACCATCTCGGCGACCTGGTTGGCTACGCGCCCTGGCCCGACGAAACAGTAGCCCTCATCCGGGAGCGGGGAATCACGGGCATCGCGGGGAATTACGATTCCACCGTGGGAATGGCGTACGAGCACTGCGGTTGCCGTTATGAGGACGCGGAACAGGAGCGTCTCTCCCACGAGAGCTTCGCCTGGACGCTGACGCACGTCACCGATGCGACCCGCCGCTATCTCGCCTCGCTTCCCTTTCGACTCGATCTCCGCACCGGCGGGGGACATCAGGCCGGCCCCACGGTGATACTCGTGCACGGAGCGCCGACGCTGAACACCGTCTACTGGACTCGAGACCGTTCCGACGGATTCGCCACGCACATGGCTTCGCTGGCCGGTGCGCGCGCCGGCGATGTCCTCGCCTTCGGCCACACGCATGTGCCATGGGATCGGAGCGTGGATGGCATCCACTTCGTGAACACCGGGAGCGTCGGGCGTCCCAAGGACGGCGATTGGCGAGCGGGATACGTGCTTCTGGACGTGGAGCCAGGCCGAGTCGGTGTCGATGTGGTGCGAGTCGAGTACGACATCGACCGCGCCGTCGCTGGCATTCGCGCGAGTGACTTGCCGGCGGCATTTGGGGATTATCTGCGCACGGGTGGGCGGCCGCCCGCGATGACTCCGACGTAGCCAAACCAATGAGCGTCGCCTCGATCGACCCGCGGCGTGCTGTCGCCGAAGGCGTGGGCACCTTCTTCCTCGTGCTCATCGGGCCCGGTGCCGCTGCCGTCAACGCGCACTCGGGCGGGGCGATCGGCCACGCCGGCGTCGCACTGTCGTTCGCCTTCGTCGTGATGGCGATGATCACCGCACTCGGCCACCTGTCGGGGGCGCACATCAATCCAGCGGTCACGATTGCGTTCTGGTCGGTGGGTCGCTTTCCTCGTCGCGAAGTCGCGGGCTATGTCGCGGCACAATGTGCGGGCGCAATCGCGGCCGGCTTCGCGCTGCGAGCGCTTGTCGCGGCGTCGGTGACGGCGAGCGCGACGACGCCGCGCATCGCGGTCGGCGGCGCCTTCGCGCTCGAGTTCCTGCTGTCGCTCGTCCTCATGCTCGTCATCATGGCCGTTGCGACCGACGCTCGTGTTCCGGCGGGTTTCGCCGCGCTCGGGGTTGGGCTCACGGTCGGCTTCTGCGCGATGATGGGCGGTCCCCTCACTGGCGCCTCGATGAATCCCGCACGGTCGCTCGGGCCGGCGGTTGCCGCCGGCGTGTGGAGCGCCCACTGGATTTATTGGATCGCGCCCGTAACCGGCACGATCGCTGGCGCCTGGCTCTACGACCTGCTGCGACCGACCGTCGTGCCCCCCATGCGCGACGCGGCACTCCGTCCTCCTCTCGGCGTGCAGGGACCGATCGATTCCGCCTGACGCGGTGCAGCACTACCTGGTCGCGAAAGGTGGTGCCGATTGCCATGTTGCGGCCATGCGATTCCC
>JANOCW010000474.1:0-2371 GCA_031412375.1 Gemmatimonadaceae bacterium
GCCGGTGCCGCTTCGGCGCGCGCCCTGAGCATCTCGAGTGCCGACTCCCGGTCCACTTCCTTCTCGTAGACTCCCGCGACCGCGGAGCTCGCGATGAGGGAGCGCCGTTCCTCGGGAGTGATCGGTCCGATCTGCGAGCCGGGCGCAAGCATCCACGCGCGCTGCGTAATGCCCGGCGCACCGCTTTCGTCGAGCAGCGAGACGAGCGCCTCGCCGACACCAAGCTCGAGGATCACCGTCTCGATATCGAGTCCCGGATTCGGACGCATCGTCTCGGCGGTTGCCTTCACGGCCCTCTGGTCGCGCGGGGTGAAGGCGCGGAGCGCGTGCTGTACGCGATTGCCGAGCTGGCCGAGCACCTTGTCCGGTATGTCGATCGGATTCTGCGTCACGAAATAGACGCCCACGCCCTTGGACCTGATGAGCCGCACGACCAGCTCGACCTTCTCCAGCAGCGCCGGCGGGGCGTCGGTGAAGAGGAGGTGCGCCTCGTCGAAGAAGAACACGAGCTTCGGCTTGTCGGGATCGCCGATCTCCGGCAGCCGCTCGAAGAGCTCGGCGAGGAGCCAGAGCAGGAAGCAGGCGTAGAGGCGCGGGTTGTTCATCAGCCGGTCGGCGGCCAGGATGTTCACCACGCCGCGGCCGTCGACGGTCTGCATCAGGTCGTCGATGTCGAGCATCGGCTCGCCAAAGAAGCTCTGGGCTCCCTGCTGTTCGATCTGCAGCAGCCCTCGCTGAATGGCGCCGACGCTGGCCGCCGAGACGTTGCCGTACTGCGTCCTGAACTGCGAGGCGTTGTCCCCGACGTACTGAAGCATCGCCCGAAGGTCCTGCAGGTTGAGCAGGAGCAGGCCGTTGTCGTCGGCGATGCGGAAGACCATCGCGAGGACGCCTTCCTGAGTGTCGTTGAGATTCAGCAGTCGGGCGAGAAGCAGCGGCCCCATGTCGGAGACGGTGGCGCGCACCGGATGCCCCTGCTCGCCGAATACATCCCACAGGGTTGCGGGGCAGCCCCCCCATAGTGGCTCGGGAAGTCCGAGCTTCTGGAGCCGCGCGCCCAGTTTCTCGCTCATCCGGCCCGGCTTGGTGATCCCCGCCAGATCCCCCTTCACGTCGGCGAGGAACACCGGCACACCGATGCGCGAAAAATGCTCGGCGAGAACCTGGAGTGTGATGGTCTTGCCCGTACCCGTCGCGCCGGTGATGCACCCGTGGCGGTTGGCGAGGCTCGGAAGAAGCGCGAGGTCGGCCTGTCCGGCCCTGGCGATGACGAGTGGCTCTGACATGCGGAGAAGATGGGAAGCGTGCCTTGCCGTGACCAGTGGTTGGCATCCGTGCGGCTTCCAAAAGGCGAACGCAGAGGACGCGGAAGGCGAAGTCTTCTGCGTCCTCCGCGTCCTCTGCGTTCGCTTTTTCGGTTACGACCTAATCCACAAACGCCCACAGCAATTCCCTGCTTCGCTTGTCCAGGCGCGCCAGATCCGGCAGCCGATACAGATCACCCCCGACATCGCGAATCAACAGTCCACCCATCGGCAGCTCGCGCGGCCAATCATCGAGATGCGTCTGGAAGCAGCGCCTTCCATCCCGCGTCTCGACGGTCCACTGGCGAATCTCCACCTCCTCGTCGATCGCCACCACCCGCACCACTCCGATGACGAACCCTGACTCGGCCAGCGCCGCCTCGAGCGCCTGACGCGACTCGGCGCTCAGCGCAGTGGGGTCATCCACGAGCGCCACTTCCTTGTCATCCTCGTCGCGCAGCGAAACGTGACGACCCGGTTCCGACCACGGGAAGCACTCCCGCAGTCGGACCGCGATCGCCCGCCCGTCAATCGTCGCTATGAGCCGACCGTCCTCCGCGCTCTCCAGTATCAGGTCGCTCTCGCTCGCGGAGGGCGCCCGGAGTTCCAGTGTTCCTGTCATGTCAATGTCTCCGTGTTCATGTGCGTCACTGCAGTTGGAGCTGCATCTCGTACAGTCGCTTGTAGATCCCGTCAGGCAGCGCGAGCAGCTCGCGGTGCGTTCCCGATTCGGCCAGTCGGCCCTCCTCGATCACGAACAACCGCGACGCACGCCGCAGCGTCGAGAGTCGATGCGCAATCGCGAACACCGTCCGCCCCGCGATCAGCCGCTCCAGCGCCTCCTGGATCTCCCGCTCCGTCTCCGTGTCAACGCTGCTCGTCGCCTCATCGAGGATGAGGATCTTCGGGTCGTGCAGGATCGCTCGCGCGATGGAAATTCGTTGCCGCTCGCCACCGGAGAGCGTATGACCGCGCTCGCCCACCACCGTGTCGTATCCCTGAGCCAGCTTGCACACGAAATCGTGTGCGTTCGCCGCACTCGCGGCCGAGATCACCGCGCTCAGCGA
>JANOCW010000475.1:0-10092 GCA_031412375.1 Gemmatimonadaceae bacterium
CCTGCCGTACGGCGTAGGGCCATTGGCCGCGGATCAGTCGGCGAGCGCCACGCGAGAGCACGGTGGCGCTGACCCAGAGTGCCGCGACCACGGCCACGATCGCTGCAGACAATCCCAGCCCCTCCTGAACCCCGTCGGAGCGCGCGATGGCGATGGTGACGACGCTCCCCACCAACGCCAGCGCGACGAGCATGCGCGGCACATCGCGCCACGACTGCCGCAGGACATCGGGATCGGCATCTCGACGCAACGCCTGCAGGGGCGAGATGGATCGCAGGCGCAGCAGGGAGAGCAGCGAGAACACCATCGCGACCCACAGGCCGACGAGCAGCCCCAGCACGATGGCTCGCGGTTCGAGGCTCACCGTCACGTTCACGGGGAGAAAGTCGCCGAGCACCTGCGGTAGCAGGAACTGGATGCCGACGCCGAGCACCACACCGGCTGCCGCGCCGAGCAGACCCATCGCGGCCGCCTGGGCGACGTACACCGCAAGCACCTGGCCGCCAGTCGCGCCCAGGCAGCGGAGGATTGCCACGGCGTCGATCTTCCGGGCGACGAACGCATTCACGCCACTCGCGACGCCGATGCCGCCAAGCAGCAGCGCGATCAGGCCCACGATGCCGAGGAAACCCGCGAGCTCGTCGATGGCATCGGTCAGGTCGATCTCCGTCTGGGCAGCGGTGCGGCCTCGCACCCGCGTGCTGTCGAGCTGCGTGCGAATGTCGGAAAGCACCCGCTGCGGATTCTGGTCATCCCGGAGCTTGAGCATTGCTTCGTACTGGGCGCGGCTGCCGAACTCCAGCAGTTGCGTAGCCTCGAGCTGCGCCATCGGAATGATCACGCGCGGTCCGATCGCGGCAGTGACCCCCGGATCCCCCGGCACCGCTCGGAGCACCCCCACGATCCGAAAGACGTGGAAGCCGAGAACGAGCGTGTCGCCAACCTGGGCATCGAGCGTCACGAGCAGCGACGGATCGACCAGGGCATTGCTCCCCGCGTGCAGCAATGCAAAGGCGCCCGCCGGTTCCGTCACGACTTCGCCGTAGAGCGGATACTCCGGCGTCACTGCGCGAACCTGGACGAGCCGGGTCCCCTCCGTGCGCGCCACGAGCGCCATCGACGCGAAGCTCGTGACGCGTGAGATGGGGGTTCCTCGCGCGGAGAGCGAGTCCATGATCGTGTCGAAGCTCGTCGGAAATGCCTGCCGGGCCGAAAATGCGACGTCGCCGCCGAGCAACGACCGCGACTGCTCGCGGACGGAGCGCGTGACGTTGCCCGCGAACGAGTCGATCGCCACCAGCGCGGCGACGCCGAGCGAGATCGACGACATGTAGAGCAGGAGGCGCCGACGTGCCGTGCGGCTTTCGCGCCAGGCAAGGGCGGCGAGCATCCGCCAACGCGCGTTCACGCCGCTTCCTCACGCAACGTGTCACTCACGACGACGCCGTCCTTGAGTCGGATGGTGCGTCCTGCCCGCGCGGCGATGGCCGGATCGTGCGTCACCAGGACGATCGTCGCGCCGGATTCCCGGTTAAGCGATTCGAGCAGCTCGACGATGCGGGAGCCGGTGCCGCCATCTAGGTTACCCGTCGGTTCGTCGGCGAACAGAATCCGCGGCGAGTTGGCGAACGCCCGGGCGATCGCAACGCGCTGCTGCTCGCCGCCGGAGAGTTGCGTGGGGAAATGGTGCATGCGATCGCCAAGGCCCACACGCTCGAGGACTTCGCGGGCGCGGGTGCCGGCGCGCGAGTCGCCCTGCAGCTCGAGCGGGACCTGCACGTTCTCCAGCGCTGTGAGTGTCGGAATGAGCTGAAAGCTCTGGAAGATGAAACCCACCTTTTCGCCTCGCAGGCGTGCCCGCTGATCCTCGTTCATGGCCGTGAGATCCGCTCCGTCGAGGAGCACGGAGCCCCGACTCGGGGTATCAAGGCCCGCGAGAAGCCCGAGGAGGGTTGTCTTTCCACTTCCGGACGGCCCCACGATTGCCACGTAGGCACCCGTGGGAATCTCGAAATTCACATCGCGCAGGACCGCGAGATCGTGGTCGCCGCTGCGATACTCCTTGGTCAACGTTCTCGCTACGAGCATGAGCACACGGGTCTGGATCATGATGGCCGCTGTGGCCGGCGCGGCCTGCGGTGGTACGGATGCCGGTCAGGCAAAATCCGATTCCTCGAACGCGCCGACCGCGGAGCAGTCGGCCGCGGGGAATGATAGCGCCCGGCCCGTCGGTGCCGCGCGCGGTCGCCGCGGAACGGTCGTCTTCCTGGGAACGAGCCTCACCGCGGGACTCGGACTCGAGCCGGAGGAAGCATTTCCGGCCCTGCTCCAGGCGCGGATCGACTCCGCCGGCCTGCCATTCAATGTCGTGAACGCCGGCCTCAGCGGTGAAACATCGGCAGGGGCGCTCCGTCGAACGGACTGGCTGCTGCGTCAATCGATCGATGTCCTCGTCATCGAAACCGGTGCAAACGACGGACTCCGGGGACTGAACGTCGACTCGACGAAGGCGAACATCCAGGCGATCATCTCCCGGGTCGTGGGAGCCAGGCCATCTGCTCGTATCGCCCTCGTGCAGATGGAGGCGCCACCCAACCTCGGCACGGGGTATACGTCGCGCTTTCGCGCGATGTTTCCCGATCTTGCCCGCGAAAACGACATCGCGCTGCTGCCCTTCCTGCTCGATGGCATCGCGGGAGAGCGAGAGCTCAACCAGAACGATGGTATTCATCCGACGGCCGAGGGCGCCCGGCGCGTGACCGACAATCTCTGGCCGGCCCTGGAGCGCGAGCTCAGGGCGGCGGCGCCACCGCCGTCGAGCGAGCCTTGACCCACGCTGGCGGTCCTGCTTAAGTTACACGGCTGTCGAAGTTTAGCGTTCCGAATGACCCCAGCTTTGGATTGATCCGTTATGGCTATGCCGGCAACCCAGATCCGCCGTGGAATGGTGCTCGTCTTCAACGGCGATCCGTGCCGAGTGATCGAGTTCCGCCATCACACTCCGGGAAATCTCCGCGCGATGGTCCAGGCGAAGCTCAAGAACCTGCGCAGCGGAAGCACGATCGATCACCGCTTTCGGGCGGCCGATTCGATCGAGAAGGCGGCGATGGAGACGCACGACCTCGAATTCCTCTATCAGGGCGGCGACACCTATCACTTCATGAACACCGAGAACTACGATCAGCTCGAAATGGACGAGGAGATGCTCGGCGACAACGCGCAGTGGATGCAGCCGGGAATGAAGATCCAGGCAGAGTATTATGACGGGCGGCCAATCGGCATTCAGCTACCCAACTCGATGATCCTCGAGATCGTCGAGACTGCGCCGGTCATGCGCAGCGCGACGAAGACGGCGTCGACCAAGCCGGCAAAGCTCGAGAACGGCGTCACAGTGAACGTTCCCGAGTTTGTCGCGAGCGGCGAGAAGGTCCGTGTGAACCCGAACACCGGCGAGTACATGGACCGCGCCAAATAAGCGCGCGGACAGAGCGGAGCGACATGGGTGGGGGCGACGCCGCGCGCGGTTGATAAGGCCGAGGGTCGCTATTACGTTGAGACTCTTCGCCGCCAATTCTGCGGGAGAACGACGGAGTGGGAACGCTGCATCGCCCGCGATGTCGACATGGTGACTGTAGCTCAATCGGTTAGAGCACCGGTCTGTGGCACCGGGGGTTGCGGGTTCAATTCCCGTCAGTCACCCTAGCATCAGCGATCGGACTGCGGCGCGCCGGTTCGTGCCAACGCCCGGACCGATGCTTCAGCGCTAGGTCCGTAGCTCAATTGGTAGAGCACTGGTCTCCAAAACCAGCGGTTGGGGGTTCGATTCCCTCCGGGCCTGTTGGTATGTCGTGGTTCGGGACGACCGATGTCGGTTGCACGGGTCGGTGAATGAATGGAGACTACCGGTTTCACAGGGCGGTATCGTCTAGGGGACTAGGACGGAGCCCTCTCAAGGCTCAAACACGGGTTCGAATCCCGTTACCGCTATGGCAGGACAAGCAGGGTGGGGTGGTCGGCCCGCTCATGCTTCCGAGGTCGATCGGCCCCATCGTCTATCGGTTAGGACGGCACCCTTTCACGGTGCAGAGAGGGGTTCGATTCCCCTTGGGGCTATGCGACGGCGGATCGTCGCGAGGGACACGCGAGCCGTCGTCGCGTCATGAGGGGCTGTAGCTCAGCTTGGTTAGAGTGCCGGTCTGTCACACCGGAGGTCGCGGGTTCGAGCCCCGTCAGCCCCGCTCGCAGCATGCACGTGATGTCGATACAGGAAGGCGGGCGATGCACGCCTTCAGCAATGCCCTGGTGGTGAAATTGGTAGACACGCCATCTTGAGGGGGTGGTGCCGAAAGGCATAGCGGTTCGAGTCCGCTCCAGGGCATGGCACGTCGCCACAGTAGCTCAGTGGTAGAGCACTCGATTCGTAATCGAGCGGTCGTCGGTTCAATCCCGACCTGTGGCTCTGAGTCAAGCAGCTGATTCACGAGTCAACTCCCTCCGCGCGCTCCGTTTACCACCTCGGTTGATCGGTGACACGCGTCCCCACAGCAGGCGTGTTCTACTACCTCACGGATCCGGAGTCCGCGCAGAGGATCGCCGACGTCGGATTTGCCGCGAGCGGCATCTGGAGCCCCTACTCGACCGTCACCCTGATTGATCAGGTGCCCGGCAACGCAGGTGGCGGGATCCTGCGTGTGAGCTTGGCGCCCGCGGACGCGGCGGAGACCATGCGCCGCGAGGCCTCCGACCCCGGCGAGGGATACCGCAAGTTTCTGGTGCCGATGAACCTGCTGAAGTACGCCTCCGTCGCCCTCGAGGCGGACCCGGACGGCGGCTCCGCGCGCGCGGGCTGAGCCGGCGCCCTCGCCGTGATGCGGAGGCAAACGCCTAGCGGATCTGGCGGCGCTCCCATCCCCACGCGGTGATCGCAAGGCATGCCGCCGCGAGAATGAGTACGCCGAACAGCTGGCGCAGCGTCGCCGCCGATCCCTGACGCTGCGGCCCGATGAGTCCGGAAGCCCAGCGCTGCGTCCAGACGTTGAGCGGCATCCTGGCCGCCGCGCGGAGCGCGGCGTCGGGCGGGAGATCGGAGCGCCAAAACTTCTGGAAGCGCTCGGCCCCGAGAGCCGTAACGAGGTCGGACAGGTAGCGGGTCGAAAAGCCGCTCCAATGCTGGTCCGATGACAACGCCATCATGATCAGCCCCCCTACGGGCACGCGGTTGCGCATGCCCGGCGGCGCGATGAGCGATGCGTCGCAACGCGCCAGGTCCCCGGCGGCACAGGCGCGTGCGTCCGGCGAGAGCAGGTATTCCACGCCGCTGGAAACTCCCGCACTGCCCGCGGTCAACGCGCCACTGGAATCGACGGTCATGTCGGCAATCTCTCTCTCCCAGGCGGGACGCGCTGCCAGGTCGTACGACCGGGCTCGCAACCACGCGTCGATTGCCACTCCGGCAATGCCGAACCGTGCCTGGAAGGCGCATGGGCCCAGCAGCGCGGGCCCACGTCGCTCCGGTGCGATCGTTTCCGCCAGTCGACGCGGGGTCCCGGGCGTCGTGAGCGCCCGATCGTGCAGGGCCACGATCGCGACGCAGCGGTCGTGTGCCCCCTCGTCGGCGAGCACGTAGTCGAACGCGATGGCACCACGCGCTCCTCCCAGAGTGCTCTTCGATGATGCGGTGTCAACGACAATGACGATGGTCACCGGCACCGACGCGCTGTCGATGCCGAGATGTCGCCACTGGCGATCGATGGCCCGCTCGATGAGCGACCGATGGCTCAGAGGGAGCCCCGGATCCATGACGATGAGGAGAGTGCGCGCGTCGCGCGGCCGCGCGGCTGGAAGCGCGGCAAGCACGGTGTCCCGTCGCGACAGGGCCTTCAGGCGACGTGCGGCGGTGAGCGTCCGATGCTGAACGCGTCGATAGTGCAGGACCTCGGGAGAATCACTGGGTGCGATGCTTCTCCCGCGCCGGCTCGTGCCAGCGAGTCCGGTGGTGAGGAGGGCGCAGCCGAGGATAGCTGCAACGATCCAGCGTCCGGGGGTCAACGCCATCTGGTACTCCGCAGGGCGAGCGCGCCGAACGCGAGAATCCACGCGAGCGTCGCGGACGCCGTGGCCGGGGTGACGGGAGTCCGCCACGGTCTGGTCGACAGCACGTCCGTGCGCCAGTGGGCGACGAGCGAGTCTGCCGGGATCTTGCCTGCTGTCGCGAACCGCGCATCGAGTGGATGTCCGTGGCTGGCGACGAGCCGCGAGTATGCGCCGGTCTGTCCCTGCTCGAGCACGGCCCGGGCAAATGTGTGGCGGAGATAGGTACTCGACAGGAACCCGGCGAAGGCTTCGATCGGCAGCTCGCGAAGCCGGGCAACGCAGGCGGCATCGTCGCGGGCGGAGACGCAGCGATCGAACTCCACGGTATTCCCAGGTGTGCGCAGCTCGGGCGCTCGAGCGGCAACGGTCGCCCGCCGCTGCGTTGCCGTGAGTCCGTCGACCACGGGGTCGGTGACGGGTGTCAGGCCGAGGAGCTGTCGGCATCCGGCGATGTCGCCAGCGACGCAGAGTCGTGAGTTAGTCGTCGAGGCGGTAACGAGCTCCAGATATGCGCCCTCGCGATCGCCGCGTGACTCCGGCCCCGCGCGCAGCGGCGTACGGAACCAGCGCCGGACCGTGTCATCGAGGGCGGCGTGCATCGCCCCCGTGACCAGCGGGCCTCGCAGTGCCGCGACGAGCTGGCTCCGGGTCTGCACAGGGTCCTGGAGCGTGACGCTCTGCTCACGACCGCCGGCCCGTACGCGAATGATGAACGTCGTGTCCGCGCGGCGGATGGCGCGGTGACGCCGGATGACGATTGGGCTACCGGCAAGACCACGCGCGCCGGCCCCGAACGTCGCATCGATGTCCCTCGCCGCAATGTCGGCAGCCTCGACGACATGGTGTGCGACCGTCGAATCGGCGACGATCCGGAGAGATCCGCGCTCGATCGTCACCGAGCGCGCAACCAGTCGGCGGTTGCGTTCTGCGGCGTCCACCGCGTCCCTCGCCGCGCGCCACTGCGGCTCGAGCCGGTCGAGCTGTTTCCGGTAGTCGGCGGCGGACTGCGCGCCCGCCATCCCGGAGATCGACGACGAGAGGCACACCACCACCAGCATCAGTCGCACCGTGCGACCCTCCCGATGGTCACACATCGATCAGCATCCACGGGCCGTTGAACACCCCGAGTGTGCCCGACCAGTGCATCACGAAGTCGACGAGGAGGAAGAACGGACGCAGGGGGAGGTTCATCACCTCGCCGACCAGCTGGAGGATCAACACCCCGGCGAGGGTCGAGAGAATGAGTCCAGCCGTCCGCTTCGTCCCCGATGAGATCGCGAAGAAGATGGCGTAGGCGACGAGCGTCGCGAGTGCGAAGCGGATCGTCAGTGCCGCGGCGTGACTGTGCAGCCCCGCCGGGATCTGGATCGACGCGATCGCCACGATGCCGCCGATCCAGAGCGCAAGCACCGGCGCGGTCAGCGTCAGCGCACCGGCGGCGAAACGCATCGCGACATACTTCCATCGCGCGAGGGGAAGTGCGAGCGCGTAGACGTGGCGTCCGGCGTGATCGGGCGACCATGCCATGGCGGCAATCACCAGGCCGATGGACCCGGCCGTGAGGCCGTACGCCATCCCGATGGTGTTCATGATCGCCAGGAGATCGCGGGCGTTCATCTCCTCGAGGGCCGTTGATGCATTGCGGATCGACAGCAGCGGCAACGCGAACGCCGCGCAGGTTGCGATGAGCAGCGCACCGCGCGTCCATTTCCACTGTGTCGCGAGAATGACGCGGAACATCAGGCCTCCTTCGCTTGGGGAACGCGCGCCGCGCGCAGCATCTCGACGAAGCCATCCTCGAGATCGAGGTCGATGACCTCGCGCACGGCGGCGCCGGATCCTTCGATGTAGGACTGCATCCCCGCCTCCCACCCCCTGACGATCCATTCCTCGGCGGTGCCCTGGCCGCGCTGCCGCTTCAGGAGCACGAACGGCGCGTTGGTGAGCTCGGCCGGGGCCCCCGTGATGCGGACCCGCTTGATCCCGTCCTTGAAGAGCTGCATCGGAAGTTCCGCGACGAGGCGCCCACGATCCATCACGCCGACCCAATCGCAGATCCGCTCCAGCTCGTGCACCAGGTGGCTCGAGATGAACACCGTTGCGCCGTGCTCGGCGACGTATCCGAGGACACTCTCGAGCATGTCACGGCGGACCACCGGATCGAGTCCGTCGGTCGGCTCGTCGAGCACCAGCAACTCGGGCCGCTGCGCCAGCGCGAGCAGCATCATCAGCTTGCCCATCTCACCCTTGGAGAGCGTGCCGACGCGCGCATCGCCGCGCAGGAGAAAGGTCGCCGCAAGCTCCGCGGCCCACGCGCCGTCCCAGCGCGCGTGGAACGCGGCGTGGAATCGCATCGCTTCGGCGACGGTCAACGAGGGGTAGATGTGCGGTCGCTCGGGCACGTACCCGATTCGCGCGAGCGTGGCTGCCACATCCCTGGGCATACTGCGCCCAAGGACCTCGATCTCGCCGTGCCTCGCGCGGAGGAGGCCGAGGAGCAACCGGATCGTCGTGGTCTTGCCGGAGCCATTCGGCCCGAGGAACCCGTACACGGCTCCAGCGGGAACCGTGAGCGACAGGTCGCTGATGTCGAAGTGGCTTCCAGCGCGGTAGCACAGCGCGCGCGTCCGGATCGCGTCGGTCATTATGAGCCTCCATTGAGCTCGTCGCGCAGCACGGCGGCGAGCTCCTGCGGTGAGATTCCCATCCGTCCCCCTTCCGTCAGCAGCTCGCGGATCAGGCGGCGCGCCGCGGTCTTCCGCTCATGTGCCTTTTTTCCGGGCGCCACGTCATGCACGAACGTCCCGGCGCCGTGGCGCATCTCGACGAACCCCTCGGCCTCGAGCGCGCGATACGCCTGCACCACTGTTGCGGGATTGATCCGCAATCGCGCCGCGAGCTGCCGCACGCTGGGGAGCCCGTCTCCGGCGGTCAGCTCCCCCGCAGCGATCGCGAGTCGCATCCGGGACGCGATCTGGGCATAGAGTGGTGTCGGATTCCGGGCGTCGATCCGATCCAGCATGTGTAGCGACGGCGAGTGTGTCATGGTTGTAATACACTTACGACTGTATCGGCCAACCGTAACACTTCGTCGGCGGCGCGTTTTGCAAGTCCTCGCGTGACAGCGGGATGGCAGAGGACTCCCTCACGACTCGGTGCAGCGCCGCTTTGAATTTTGCTTGTCGCGGGAGCGCGGGCGCGCTATACTGTCGGTGCAGGTGCCGTGGTTTGCGGGCGTAATTCAGTTGGTAGAATGCCAGCTTCCCAAGCTGGACGTCGCCGGTTCGAGTCCGGTCGCCCGCTCCTTCGTCCGACCGTTCGCGCGTGCATGACATCGACCGCCCCCGATCCATCAGATCGGGGGCGGTCTGCATCTCATCCCCCCGCAACCCGGTCGCTCGCGCGAGGCGCTCCGGTGCGGGTGTCGTTCCCTCCCGAGATCGTAATTCTTTGCTATAGCAAACTATGCCGGGGTGTGCAAACATTCATCGCGGAGTTCGCTCGTCGCGGATCTCACCCGCACGCTCTCCGGCTCCCTCCGGGCCTGCATTCATCTCCCGACTTCGGGTAGGCCTCCCTCGCCTTCCTTGCGCCGTTTGCTGGATGGTTCGCCACCCAGCGACGCCACGGGAAGGCACATGTCGGCAGGCCTGCACCTCGTTTCGCGTTATGTCGCGGCGCCGCGGTGGAAGCCGAGTCGATTTCTCCGAGCTCTCCCCCCCCGAGTCGTACGCGCGCCTCGCGCCCGTCCTCGAAGTCGTCCAGCTGCCGACCAGGGTCGTGCTCTGGGAACCGGACACACCGATACCGCACGTCTACTTTCCGCACAGCTGTGCGGTGTCGGTCATCATCCTGCTTCGCGACGATGTCTGCGTCGAGGCACACACGATCGGACGTGAGGGATTCCTCGGCGCCCCCGTCCTGTTCGGGAGCGACACGGCCTCTACTCGGGCCGTGGTTCAGGTCGCGGGTGAGGCGAGTCGTCTGTCGTCGTCGGCG
>JANOCW010000476.1:0-1747 GCA_031412375.1 Gemmatimonadaceae bacterium
CCGATCGCCGCAAGCGAATCCTTCGCAAGGCGGGCATTCGCAAACTGATCCTCGACATCCTGCGCCAGCACGGTCGCTGCCACGTATCCGTTCGGCCAGGGCTCGATGGATGCGAGTGTCGTGCGCGCCACCCATGCCACTGAATTACGCACGAGCAGGGCGAGGACGTCTGCGTTCCATGACTGATCGACGGCGTCGTGCAGCTCGAAGCCCCAATAGACGATCCGCGCACCCCTGTAGGTGCTTCGGGCAACTGCGACGTCGAGCAGCGGCTCGTCGCCTGCCGGTGCGGACCCCAGCTCGTAATCCGAGTAGACGCCGTCTCGAACAGGGAGGCGCAGCGCGACCTGCACGGCCGGCTTCAGCTCGAGTCGTGCGCCCGGAGGGATGTCCGCCGACAGCGGATTGCCTGCGGGGATGCGCACGTAGACCGTGGCGCGCGCGCGGAGCGTGTCCGCGCGACTGGCGCCCGTCAGGCCGACGAGGAACCCATACCCGATCTCGCGGCAGCCGGCGTCCTTGACGCCTGCCAGCCCGGTGACGATCACCCCCTGGCCGCGCGCACCGGCGCTCTCGATCGCCTCGCGAGTCGCCACTGTCAGGCAGGGAGAGGAGGGAACGACGATCACGCGTGCCCGACGCGCGGCCCCGATGTCGCTCGACCGAACGATCCGCACATCCGCTCCGGTCGCAGCGAGCACATCGCGCCACCGGCGAACGATGCTGTCGAGCGCCTGGCGCGATGCGTAGTGCGACGCGGCTGCGTCGTCGCGCACCACGGCGACGCTGATGCGGGTCGGCAGGCGCGGGTTCCGGAGCAGGGATCGCATGCGCAGCACTTCCGCGGATCCTGAAAAGCGGCGGACGTTCGCCGCCCGGCCGCCGAGCTGCCTGACGGTGAGAAGCGTCGAGATCGCGAGGACGATGACTGCGGGGATGCCCCACACGAGCAATCCCGGTCGGAGCCTACTCACGCCGATCAGGTCCGCCCTCACCCTCGACGAGGATGCGTTCGTAGTAGTGGGACTCGTCCCCCGGCGGCGGCTCCTCGATCCCCGGGCGTCGCGACTCGCGAAGCTTGTAGGCCGCGTAGCTCCCGATGGCCATGATGATCGTCACGAGGAATGTGACGAGAATGATCGTGGAAAGGAGCGTGTCCATTGTGCTCTACGCCTCAGGTCCGTCCGGTGCGGGCGAGCTTGCCCCATGTCATGCGCACGTTCGCGGCTTCTTCGACAGTGGCGAACAGCTTCGCCACGTCGATCATCGTGACGAAGAGAAATCTATACACGACGGCGTAGGGCAGGAGCGCGAGATCCTCTTCTTCCATCGCGACGGTGTACACGGCGGCAGCGACGTCGAGCATCGTGAGCAGCACCCACCAGTAGAAGATGTTCGACGGAACACCCACGCTCAGCGCGGCGATCGCGAAGAGCAGGTTGCCGAAGACGTTGACCGCCGGCCAGAGAATCGCCTCGAACAGCATCGCGAGCAGGGAGCCCCACACTGCGAGGCCGCCGCGCGGCGACGCGAGCCATGACGACCGCTTGCGGAGTGCCTGCAGGATGCCGCGCGTCCAGCGATAGCGCTGCTTGATCAGGTCGAGAAAGTCTTCCGGGGCTTCAGTCCACGCGATCGCGCGGCCTTCGTAGCGGACATGCCATCCGGCGGTGAGGATCTTGAGCGTGAGGTCGGCGTCCTCGGCGTAGGTATCCGTGTCATAGCCGCCGATCTGCCGCAGAACATC
>JANOCW010000477.1:0-13094 GCA_031412375.1 Gemmatimonadaceae bacterium
CAGCTCGCCGCCGGCGTGATGCACGAGATCAACAACCCGCTCGCCACCATCGCCGCGTGCGCCGAGAGCCTCACCTTCCGCGTGGATGACATGCGCAAGCTGGGCTACCACGTCACGCCTGAGTTCACCGAATACCTCAAGATCGTCGACAGCGAAGTGCATCGGTGCAAGCGCATCGTCGACGGACTGCTCGACTTCAGCCGCCCGCGGCCCGCGACGAAGATCCGCCTCAACATCAACAGCGTGATCGAGCAGACGCTGTTCCTGCTGAAGCATCACGCGCGCTTCAAGAAGCTGGACGTGACCACCGATCTCAGCCCGGCGATCACTGATATCGTGCAGGGAAACCCGGAACAGCTCGTCCAGGTCTTCATGGCACTGCTCCTCAATGCCGTCGATGCCATGGAAGAGCGCGGCACGGTCGTACTGCGAAGCCGTGTGGTTCCGGAGGATCGCGTGGTGATCGCTGAAGTCTCCGATGAGGGCCACGGGATTCCTCGGTCAGAGGTGACAAAGATCTTCGAACCCTTCTTCACGACCAAGCCGCCCGGGCGGGGAACCGGCCTCGGCCTCTCCATCTGCTACGGCATCATCGCGGAGCACGGCGGCCGCATCGATGTCGACAGCGCGGCCGGTCGAGGCAGCGTCTTCAGGATCACCCTTCCCATCGCGGACGACGCCTCATGAGAGACCAGCCCCGCATCAAGGTGCTCATCGCCGAGGACGAGCCACATCTCGGGACCATTCTCGAGAGCTTCCTGACGGGCCGTGGGTACCAGGTCACCACGCGCCGCGATGGCCGCGCTGCGCTCGAGGCGCTGCGCGCCGAATCGTACGACGTCGCGCTCCTCGACATCGTCATGCCTGAAATGGACGGCCTCGAGGTGCTTCGCCACGTCCGCGAGGAGCCGTCGCCTCCCGAAGTCATCATCATCACGGGTAACGGAACGATCGAAACGGCCATCACCGCGATCAAGCTGGGTGCCTATGACTACCTCGCGAAGCCGTACCGCATGGCGGAGATCGACGTCCTCGTGCGGCGTGCGTGGGAAAAGCGGCAGCTGTCGAAGGAGAATGCGCTGTTGCAGTCACGCCTCTCGCGGGTGGACGCGGTTCCGGAAGTGCTCACCCAGTACGCGCCGATGCAGGCCGTCCTCTCGCTGGTGGAACGCGTCGCCAAGAGTGACTCCCCGGTGCTCGTGTCGGGCGAGTCGGGGACCGGCAAGGAGTTGATCGCGCGCGCGCTGCACCGATTGTCGGGGCGAGGAAGCAATGCGCTCGTCGACATCAACTGCGCGGCCATCGCCGAAAACCTTCTCGAGAGCGAGCTGTTCGGTCACGAGAAGGGGGCGTTCACGGGCGCCCTCAGCCGCAAGATCGGCCTCTTCGAGATGGCCGCCGGCGGAACGATGTTCATGGACGAGATCGGGGAGCTCGACCCGAAGCTGCAGGGCAAGCTGCTGCGGGCGCTCGAGCTCGGCACGTTCTTTCGCGTGGGCGGAACCCAGAAGGTCGAAGTGAGCGTCCGGATCGTCGCGGCGACGAACCGCGACATGGTGCGTGCGGTCAACGAGGGCGGCTTCCGGAGCGATCTCTATTACCGGATCAATACGATCGGCATTACCCTGCCTCCCCTCCGCGAGCGAGTCGTGGACATCCCCCTGCTCGTCGCTCACTTCCTCACGCAATACGGCGGAAGCGCCCCCCCGAAAATCACGGAAGAGGCGATGGAGGCGCTTCAGCGCTACCGCTGGCCCGGCAACATTCGCGAGCTGCGAAATGTGATCGAGCGCGCCGTCCTCCTCGCCAATGGAGGGGTCATCCACGCCCACGACCTTCCGCTCCAGGCCGTCGGTCCGGGCAGCATTGGCCCGAATGGCCGATCGGCGAGCGAGGTCTCGCTGGCCGAGCTCGAGCGCAGGCACATCGAGGCGGTTCTGGTGCAGACGAACTGGCATCAGGGCCGAGCGGCGACGGTGCTCGGCATCTCATCCAAGACCCTGTATCGCAAGATCCGGGAATACGGATTCAAGCGCCCCGGTGAGCCGTGAAGATCCTCGTTATCGAGGACGATCCGACCGTGGGCCAGTTCGTGAAGCGCGGACTCGAGGAAAACCGATGGGGCGTCGATCTCGTCGCCGATGGTGAGGAAGGGGAACGGTGGGCGCAGTCCGGCGCCTACGATCTCATCATTCTGGACATGCGATTGCCAGGGAAGTCCGGCCTTGAAGTGCTGAGCGCGCTGCGCTCACGCGGGTTCGAACGTCCGGTACTGGTGCTCACGGCGCAGGACGCGGTCGATGCCAAAGTGCAGACGTTGCGCGCCGGCGCCGATGACTACGTCACCAAACCCTTCGCTTTCGAGGAGCTGCTCGCGCGGGTTGAGGCGCTCGCCCGACGCCCGAAGGCACTCGCCTCGCCGACCCTGGTGGTAGGCACCCTCGTCCTCGATCAGAACACCCGCGAAGTGCGTCGAGCGGCGGAGTTGATCGAATTGACACCCAAGGAATACGCCGTCCTCGAGTACCTCATGCGCCACGAAGGCCGGGTGATGAGCCGGACGCTCATCACGGAATACGCATGGGGCTATCACTTCGACCCGGGGACGAACATTGTCGATGTCGTGATCAACCATCTCCGCAAGAAGATCGACGCTCGTCACGAGCGGAAGATGATCACGACGGTCCGCGGCGTCGGGTATGTGATTCGATCGTGAGATACGGCGGGCCAGCCAATCTTGAGAGAAACCTCTTCCTATCGACTTTATAACACGCTCTGGACCATGACGTTGTCGGATCGCCTTCATGTTTTGCACGAGCCACCTTATTCGATGGCTGGCTTCCCGTCTGGTGAGCGCCGGGTGTAGGTTGCTGGCATGGCGAGCGCCCGCTCCCGACTGACCACCGCGTACGCGGTCGCGCTCATCGGAACCATGTTCCTCTTCGCAGGCGCGCTGTACATCGCTCGTCGTGCGACCAGCCCGCGTGCCCTCGATCGTCCAGGGGAGGTTGCCGAACAGGCCCTCGCCATCCTCCGGAACGCCGCCGAGGAGGGCTACCTCTTCGCCCCGCGACCGGCGCTCACGTCGGACACCCTCGCTCCGCCGCTCGACACCGCCCTCGCGCTTGCTGAAGAGGTGAAGCGGCAGCTCGACCTCCTTCCCGCCGAGTACGTGTTCGTCACCGCGAGGGGTGAAGCCCGCCCGCTCTTCGTGTCCCGACGTCTCCGCGACGATCCTCCGGGCCTCGACGAGTTCTTCCGCGGAATCCCGAGCGTCCCGACGACTCGCGCATCCGCGCTCGTCGCGCTACGCACCGAGGAAATCTTGGTCGCGATTCGCTCCTATCCTGAGGTCTCGGCCGGCATCCAGGTCATGGCGGGGATCCCGATGCGCATCCTCGTCCTCGGCGTGCGAGAGCTGGCCGGCACGATGGTGGCGATCGCTCCCTTCATCCTCCTCATGTCAGTGGGTGTCGCGTACGCGATTGCCGGACGCGCACTCGAGCCGATCCAGCGGATCATGAACGAGCTCGAGGCGGTGACCGACGGCCGCAGCCTTCACCGCCGGCTCGCGGTGGGCGAAACCACGGATGAGCTTGCCCGGTTGAACGCGACCTTGAACGCGATGCTGTCGCGTCTCGAGACGTCCTTCGACGCACTGCGCCGGTTTACGGCCGACGCGAGCCATGAGCTGAAGACACCCCTGACCGTGCTGCGAGCTGACGTCGAGCGCGCCATGAGCCCGAGGGTGAGCGCAACGGAGCAGCTCGTCGCGCTGGAGGAGGCACTTCACGAGACCGCGCGCATGGCCGACCTCGTCGAAAGCCTGCTCACGCTCGCACGAGCCGATGAAGGGCGATTCGACCTTCATCGCGAGCCTATCGAGATGGAGCCCCTCGTCCGCGAGGTGTTCGAGACCGCGCAGATCCTCGGCGAGCACGCGGGTCTGACGGTGAGGTTGCCCGTCGTCGAGGATGCCGTCGTGATGGGAGACCGGACGCGGCTTCGGCAGCTTTTCCTGAACCTCGTCACCAACGCGATCAAGTACACGCCGCGCGGGGGGAGAATCGAGATCAGCCTCAGTACGCGACTCGATAGCGTGACCTTCACGGTTCGGGATACGGGAATCGGAATTTCCGCCGCGGACCTCCCGTACATTTTCGACCGGTTCTACCGTGCCGACCGTGCGAGATCCCGCCGGGTGCAGAGCGAAGACGGGAGCTGGTCGGACGAGCGCGGCGGTTTCGGGCTGGGCCTGGCGATCAGCCAATGGATCGCCCGGGCCCACGGGGGGACGCTCAGCGCCACGTCGCGACTCGGCCGCGGGAGCGTCTTCACCGTCGCGCTTCCCCCCGGAGAATCCGGGGTCCCACTCGCCGAGCCCGGGCTGCAGGCGACGCGCTCCGAGGATGACGAGGAGACCTCCGCAGCGTAGTCCGGCAATATTCACGCATTCTTAATCTTTCCGACATTCCGTTCTAACATCGCGGAGGTACTCTTTTCGCAGTAGGCGAACAAACCGAAATAGCTCGACAGCCACCCGAACAGGACCAGCAGACATGTTCAACGAGCTTCTCGAGTCAAAGCCGAAAGTGGAGCGGAGCCCCGGCGCGACCGCGTTCAGCGTCATTCTCCACACCGTGCTGATCGTCGGAGCCGTCTACGCGACGACTCAAGCGAGTGAGATCGTCGACGCGGTGAAGGACGAGAAAGTCGAGTTCATGGAGGAGGTGAAGCCGAAGGACGAGCCACCTCCGCCCGAGGAGAAGGCCCCGCCTCCGCCGGACATCGCAGCCGCGCCGCCGCCGCCCAAGGGGTTCCAGGTGCTCACGGCCCCGATCGACATCCCCGACGTGATCCCCGACATCGACCTCACCAAGAGCATCACCAACGAGGCTGATTTCTCCGGCGTCGGCGTTGCGGGTGGGGTCGCGAAGGGAGTCGCGGGCGGCACGGGCCCGGTGATCACCGATGCCCCGTTGTACGAGTTCCAGGTCGAGAAGCCCGCGTTGGCAATCTCGGGAAGCGGTGCCCCGGCGTATCCGTCGGTGCTCAAGTCCACGAACGTGCAGGGCCGTGTCACGGCCACCTTTGTCGTCGATACGTCGGGCAGGGCAGAAGCGGGCACCTTCAAGGCGCTTGAGTCAGATCACGAGCTATTCACTCAGGCGGTGAAGGCAGCGCTGCCGCGGATGCGCTTCATTCCTGCCGAGGTCGGTGGTCGCAAGGTGAAGATGTGGGTCCAGCAGGCGTTCGAATTCCGGCTCGATAAGTAAGTCAGTGCACGCTCACTCCTCGGGAGAAACGCAGCCATGAATATGAGTATCGGGCACCTGTGGGACACCATGCCCATGTTCGCGAAGTTCATCTGGTTGGTTCTTGCCATCATGTCCGTCTGGTCGCTGTCGGTGTCGATCGGCAAGTGGTGGAATCTCCGGAAGGCACAGGCCGAGACCCGTCGATTTGCACCCGAGTTCTCCCAGTTCCTGGAGGAAGACAACCTCACGGAAGCGATCAAGCTCGCCGAAGGCTACAAGAAGTCGCACGTCGCCCGTGTTCTCGGCGGCGCCCTGGGTGAAGTGAAGCCGCTCATTCAGGATGGCTCCGTGACCGTCGCGGACATCAACTCGGCCGAACGCGCCATCGAGCGCAACATGCTGCTCATCGTGACCGAGCTGAAGCGCGGGCTCGCACTGCTCGCAACCACCGGTTCGACCGCTCCGTTCGTCGGCCTCCTCGGCACGACGATGGGCATCGTGAACTCGTTCACGGGTATGGCCAACACCGGGTCCGGCGGTCTTTCCGCGATCTCGGCCGGTATCGCCGAGGCGCTGATCGCGACCGCGTTCGGCCTTCTCGTCGCCATTCCTGCGGTGTGGCTCTACAACTACTTCCAGACGAAGATCGACAATCTCGTCGCCGAGATGACGTATGTCTCGAAGGAGATGATCGACTACCTGATCAAGGGTGTCAGCGGTGATTTCGGCCGCTCGCGCTTCACGCGTGAGTTCAACGCGAACGCCGCAGGCACGACGCCCATCTCGCAGTAACGCTCGCTCGCCAGGGAGGCATTCATATGGCAATGGGAGGCGGGTCGTCCAAGGGCGTCAAGGCCGAGCCGAACGTGACGCCGATGATCGACGTCATGCTCGTGCTCCTGATCATCTTCATGATCGTCATCCCGACGATCACCTCGGGCTTCAACGCGATTCCGCCGCAGGGCGTGAATCTGAAGTCCCAGCCCGAGGAGGATGAGGATCAGGTGCTCGGCATCGATGCAGCCGGCGTGTACTACCTGAACAAGCAGCCGATCAGGCCCGAGAATCTGTTCAACGCCCTCAAGGCGATTTACGATGTTCGGACGGTGGACAAGATCCTGTACATCAAGGCACACAAGGACCTCGAGTACGGGAAGGTCCAGGACGCCATGGCGGTCGCTGCCGAGGCGGGGGTCCGCAAGACCGGAATGATCAGCGAGCAGACTCCGAACACCGAGTCCACGGTCGTCGGTGACATACCGGCTTCACCGGGAGGAAACCGCTAATGTCGATGAAGGCGGCGGACAGCGACAGTCATCTCACCAACGAGCCGAACGTCACGCCGATGATCGACGTGCTGCTCGTGCTCCTCATCATCTTCATGATGGTGATCCCGATTTCGCGCCGGGCGATCGATCTGCAGCTCCCGGATCCGAATCCGCAGGCGGCGCCGCCCGGTGCGCAGGTTCAGCAGATCGTGCTGGAGGTCATGCCGGGCGAGCAGTACGCGATCAACAAGCGCTCGGTTCCGCGTGCGAGTCTGTTCGCGGAGCTGAAGTCCGTGTACGAGGGTCGCCCGGAAAAGATCATGTTCATCAAGGGCGATCCCACGGTGAAGTACCAGGAAATTATCTGGGCGATGGATCAGGCCCGCGGTGCCGGTGTGCTCGTGATCGGCGCAGCACCGAAGGATGCCCCGGGCGGAGGGTCGAAGTAGCCACTTCCGCTCGTTCAGGGCGCATGGAGTGACGGCGGACGAACCTTCGTGGTGCGTCCGCCGTATTACTTTGTGGCCCGTAGGGTGGTCGTGTGATGGGCCCCCCGAGCAGCGAGATCCCCTCCGAGGTCGTCAGTGAACCCCAGCAAGCCGGCAAACCCTTCACCATCGCACCGCCCGCCCTACCGACCGCCGATCGGCATGCCGGTCGCGGGCGAAGACAGGTTGCGAGGAACGCTGGTGTCGATTCTCCTGCACCTCGCCGTGATTCTGCTTCTGGTGATGCCTGTCCTGCTGCAGACTCCCCGCGCGCTGGAGGCAGAGGAGGGTGCTGGCGGGTCGGGACCGGCGGGTGGCGGCGGCGGTGGCGCCGGTGGGACCGGCGGCATTCCACGCCGCGTCGAGGAGCGCATCCGCTACATCGAGATCGCGCCGCCGGAGGACATCCTGCCGCCGCTCGACCCCCCGGTGCTGCCGCCTGTGCTACCTCCGGTCGAACCGGTTGTCGTTCCACCGCCCGAGCCGGTGCCTGTCCCGCCACCGGAGCCGGTGGTCGAAACGCCGCCTCCTGCGCCCGCCACCCCCGAGCCGAAGGTCGAGACGTCGCCGGCGCCAGTCGCGCCCGCGGCGTCGATCGTTCCGGGAACGGGCGGGGGTTCGGGGAACGACGGCAGCATCGGTGCCGGTCCGGGCTCCGGCGGTGGCGTTGGGTCCGGGGTGGGCACGGGTCGCGGCTCCGGGGTCGGACCCGGGACGGGCGGCGGCGCCGGCAACATCCACACGCCCGCCGCGACCCAGGTGTTCATCCCGCCGCTCCCTGTCCCGGACAGGATCAGGCCGTATCACATCGTCGCGCACTTCGATGTCGATGAAAAGGGGCGGGTCATCAAATTCACGTTCAACGAGTCGAAGGACCGGGAATACAATCGCAAGCTGAAGGCGATGCTTGCGGAGGTACGGTTCCGTCCGGGAACGACACTCGAAGGCGTTCCAATTCGCGCGACGGCAATCCTGACCTTCGACGCCTATTAGTCTCTTCGTCCGTCGCATCTCTAGCCATTGCAGTGCGCCGCGTCTAACTTGCCGCGGCTTTTTCATTCCTGCCCGCTGCGCTCGCTCCGCAGCCAACCGCCCCACCCAGGCGCTGATGACCTCCCTGTTCGCGCGTAAGCCGATAAGTGAGCTGGTCCCCGAGGGCGACAACCCAGCGGGACTCCGACGCCTGCTCGGCGCGGGAGATCTCGTGATGCTCGCCATCGGTGCCGTGATCGGTGCCGGCATCTTTTCCTCCATCGGTACCGCTGCCGCCGGGGAGATCCTCCCGACGGGAGTCGTCGTGCGGTACGGGGCTGGGCCAGCCCTGATCATTTCGTTCGTGCTGCTGGGCATCGTCTGCGGGCTCGCGGCGCTCTGCTACGCGGAGCTCGCGGCGATGATTCCACAGGCCGGAAGCGCCTACGCGTACTCCTACGCAACGATGGGTGAGCTCGTCGCGTGGATCATTGGGTGGGACCTGATCCTCGAGTATGCGGTCGGCAACATCGCCGTGGCGATCGCGTGGAGCGGGTACTTCAACTCGCTGCTCAGTGGCTTCGGCATCGACCTGCCCGCCTGGCTGACGCACGGTTACCGTACCGCGCTCCTCAGCTCGGACCCGGCGGTCCACGGCCTCCTCGAGACCGCACCGCGCGTCGCGGGGATTCCGATGCTGCTGAACGTGCCGGCGTTCATCATCGTCATGTTGATCACCTGGCTGCTCTACATCGGAGTGCGTGAGAGCATCCGTGCCAACAACATCATGGTGGTCGTGAAGCTGCTCGTGCTGGGATTGTTCGTGGTCGTTGGCGGAATGAACATCGACACGGCCAACTATCAGCCCTTCGCGCCGAACGGGTGGCGCGGCATTCATCAGGGTGCGGCGATCGTTTTCTTCGCCTATATCGGGTTCGACGCGATCTCGACGGCGGCGGAGGAGACGAAGAATCCGCAGCGCAACATGCCGCGTGGAATTCTCGGCGGCCTGGCCATCTGCACGCTCATCTACGTCATCGTCGGCGCAGTGGCGACGGGGCTGGTCCCCTACGAGCAGCTCAAGGCCGCGGACCCTCTGTCCCGTGCCCTCGAAGTTGCGGGCATGCCCACGGCGAGCTGGATCGTTGCCTTCGGCGCCGTCGTCTCGCTGACCGCCGTGCTCCTCGTCTTTCAGTACGGACAACCGCGCATATTCATGGCGATGGCGCGCGACGGACTGCTCCCGCGGTGGGCGACGAGAATCCATCCGAAATACCGGACCCCCCACCTCACGACGCTCATCACGGGGCTCGTGGTTGCAACGGGCGCACTCTTTCTCGACGAGAACGAGATCTACGATCTGACCAACATCGGCACATTGTCGGCCTTCGCCATCGTGTGCATCGGCGTCCTCGTCCTGCGGATCAGGGAACCGGACCGCCCGCGCCCCTTTCGCGTGCCTGGCATCTGGTTCGTCTCGCTGGCCGGAGCCGCTGCCTGCCTCTACATCATGGCCGGTCTGCCGGCCAAGGCGTGGGAGCGGTTCGGAATCTGGCTCGCCATAGGTCTCGCCCTGTATTTCGCCTACGGGTACCGCCGTTCAACATTACGGCGTGGAGTCCGGCCGATTGCCGTTGACCCACCCCCCTCCATTCAGAAGCCATGAGCGAATCAATCGCGCACACCGGCAAGGGACTGCCGCTCCACACCCGAATCCTCATCGGGCTTGCAATCGGCGCTGTCGCCGGCGTCGCGGCAAACCTCACCCTCGGCGGCTCGCACGACGCCGTGCTCTGGGTGAACAAGTACCTCGCCGGCCCGGTCGGGCAGATCTTCCTCCGCCTGCTCTTCATGATCGTGATGCCGCTGGTTTTTGCGTCGATCGCGCTCGGCGTCGCGGGCCTTGGTGATCTTCGCAAGGTCGGGCGCGTCGGCGGAAAGGCGATCGCCTACTTCCTCATCACCACCGCGCTCGCCGCCACCCTCGGCATTCTCCTCGTCCTCGCCGTCCGACCTGGCGCCCGGATCCCCGACGAGGTCAGGTCGAATCTGCTCCAGACCTACGCAGCGGATGCGTCGGCCAAGGTCGACGCCTCCGGCGAGCAGGAGTTCGGCATTCAGACGCTCGTCAACGTCGTGACCACGAATCCGCTGAAGTCAGCCGTCGACATGGACATGATCGGCCTGATCTTCTTCGGCCTGATGTTCGGCGCGGCGCTGACGCTCATCCCGGTGGCGCGGGCCCGACCGATGATCGACGTCCTCGAGGCGCTCCAGGATGTGGTCATCAAGATCGTGGAGATGGCGATGCGGCTGGCCCCATTCGGTGTGGCTGGTCTCATCTTCGGCGTCACCTCCAGATTCGGCCTGCAATTGCTCGCGCCGCTTGGCACCTACATTCTCGTCGTCCTCATTGGCCTGCTCCTGCACGTCGTCGTCACCCTCTCGGCCATCATTCGCTTTGCGGCCGGCCTGTCGCCCGCGCTCTTCTACCGGCGCATCCGGGCCTCCATCCTCACGGCATTCTCCACGAGCTCGAGCGCCGCGACGCTGCCGACGAACCTCGCCGTCGCGGAGCAGAACCTGGGCATCCCCGCGCAGATCGCTGGCTTCGTCCTCCCGATCGGCACGACGATGTGCATGAACGGTACGGCGTTGTTCGAAGGCATTACGGTCATTTTCCTTGCGCAGGTATTCGGCGTGGAGTTGACGGTCCCCACGATGGTGATCGTCATGATCATGTCCGTGATCACGGCTGTTGGCGCGGCCGGTGTCCCGGGCGGGTCCATCCCACTCCTCGTCGGCATCCTCGTCATGTTCGGAATCCCGGCCGAAGGCATCGCCCTCATCCTCGGTGTCGACCGGATCCTCGACATGTCGCGCACGGCGGTCAATACCATCGGCGACCTGTCTGCCACCGCGGTCATCGCCCGATCCGAGGGAGTCTGGAGCGCCGCCTCGGTTCCGGCGGTGGAAATGCTCGGACGGGCCGAGGTCCAGCTGGACGCGAGTCCCGGCTGGCCGAGCTCAGGAAATCAGATTGGAGAGCCCCTGTCGGGCGGACGCGGCGACGCAGCCATCGTCCCGCCGACGGTCAAATCGCGCCGGCAGTAGCGGGCGTCACGGCGGGCTGCAGCCCAGGAAGCGGAGCGCGCCGCGGATCGCTCCCCGAACCGGAACCACGTCATCCCCAAGTATCTGTGCGCCGGGCACCGCTGACTTCAGGCGGTGCTCGAGTCGTTTTCGCAGAAGCATACCACGCGATAGAAGTCCGCCGGCCAGGGCAACCGGTGTCGCCGCCTGTTCGTCGCCGAAAAGCCGCCGGGACAGCGTTCGGATATGGAGGGAGAGCTCCTCAGCCGCGAGGCTGAGCAACGCGTTGGCCCGAAGGTCGCCCGCCTCGGCGGAGGTCGCGATAGCCGGCGCAAGTCCCGCGAACATGGCGGGCGTCGCCGTCGCGGCCCACAGAATCAGGTCCTCCACCTGATCGACCTGCGCCGCGGTGATGATCGCTCCGGTCAGCAGCGTCTCCGGCTCGCGCCCGTCGTGCGCGGCCGTGACGATGCTCAGTGCCCGCCGACCGAGCCAGCTTCCGCCGCCTTCGTCGCCGAAGACCGGGCCCCAGCCGCCGCACCGCGACAGCACACCGGTCGGTCCACGCCCATACGCAATCGAGCCGGTCCCGGCGATCAGCAGTATGCCTGCGCCATCACCGAAAGCGTCGTCCAGCGCGATGGTCGCATCCGCGTGCACCACCACTTCCTCGGCGAGGTCGGCGCTCATGAGTGCCTGCCAGAGAGCCTGGCGCTCCGTTTCACGGCCGACACCTGCGACCCCGACGCAGAGCACCTTCGGAAGGACGTGCGACATGCCGGCCGCCGCCAGCGCATCGCGAACGACGGCGGCAATCGTCGTCGCCGACCGCTCCGCCTCACCCGGTCGCACGGCGCTGGCACCCGCTTCTACCGTGACGATTTCGCTGCCGCTCGCATCGGCCAGCATGACGCGCGTCTTCGAGCCTCCACCGTCGACACCCACGACGATTCCGCTCATGTGGATGCCTCGCGCAGCGCCGGTCGCGAGTGGGTGAGGGACGACAGCGAGCCGACGAGCAGCGTGATGCTGGTTCCGATCAGCACATACCACGGCCAGGCGATGCGTCCCACGCCCGCGAGCGATCCGGCAAGCTGCGGATACGCGGCGGAGAGCGGCCGCGCGAACACGATGATGCTCATCGCGACGATCCCGACCGACATCCCCAGGATGGCGTCGCGCTGAATGGCACGTTTCGACCACATCGCCAGGAAGAATCCCCCAAGCAAGCCACCATAGGTGAACGATGCGATCGAAAGGGCGACGACGACGACGGGCGTACCCTGCGCCCGGTAGAGAAGGGCGGCGCTGAGCAGGATCACTCCCCACATCAGGGTGAACAGTTTCGCCGCCCTGAACACCCGTGGGTCGGCGGGATCCCGACCGGTGAGCGGGAGGTAGATGTCATGCGTCGTGGCCGCCGACAGTGAGTTCAGCGTGCTCGAGATCGTCGCGGCGGCGAGGATGGCCGCAATCACCAGTCCCTTCAACCCAGCCGGCATGGCTTCGACGATGAAGGTCGGAAAGATCTCATCCGGGCGCCCGAATGTTCGCCCGGCGTAGTACGCGTGAAGCCCGATCCCGATGAACAGGAACAGCGCGAACTGCGCGATCACGACGACGCCGCTCGTGATGAGTGCTCGGCGCGCATCCTTCAGATGCGAGGCCGTGAGCAGACGCTGGACGATCAGTTGATCGGCGCCGTGGGACGCCATCGACAGGAAGGCTCCGCCGAGAAGCCCGGCCCATAGTGTGTGCGCACGATCCACTCCCGCGTACGTGTCGATCACGCGCAGCTTGCCTGCCGCCGACGCCTGGTCGATGATGGCCCCCCAACCGCCGTCCACACCTCGCCCGAGAATGATCAGGGCCGCCACTCCTGCGCCCAGGTAGACCGCGGTCTGGACGACATCAGTCCAGATCACGGCCTTCATCCCGCCGTAGTACGTGAAGATGACGGTGATCACTCCCATGATCAGGATGGCCAGCGGCTTCACGTACTCCGGCGGGACCGC
>JANOCW010000478.1:0-2164 GCA_031412375.1 Gemmatimonadaceae bacterium
CACGCTGGCGCTCGCCGCGTGCGGCCGCTCGGCTCGGCTGCCGATCGAGTCGGGCATCGGTCCTGCGCCGGTGCTGCCGGCGCCGGAGACATCGCTCATTCCGATCATCAGCGTGGCGACTGCCCGCGGCTGGCCCGCAAACGCGGCACCTGTTCCCGCCCAGGGAACCACGGTGGTGGCCTTCGCGCGACAACTCGATCATCCGCGGTGGCTTTATGTGTTGCCGAATGGGGACGTCCTCGTTGCGGAGACCAATGCGCCACCGAGTCCCGATAATGCGAAGGGGATCCGGGGATGGTTCTTCAAGCGCTTTCAGAAGAAGGCGGGGGCCGCGGCACCCACCGCCAATCGCATTACGCTGTTGCGGGATCGCGATGGGGACGGCGTCGCCGACACGAGCTCGGTATTCCTCCGTGGACTCGATTCGCCGTTCGGCATGGCGCTCGTCGGCAACACCTTCTACGTCGCCAATTCAGACGCTGTGGTGCGTTTTCCATATACCGACGGCGCAATGCGGATTGCAGAGCCAGCGGTGCGAGTGGTCGCGCTGCCTGCGGGCCGTATCAATCGCCATTGGACCAAGAGTCTCATTGCGTCCGACGACGGGTCAAAGCTCTATGTCGGTGTCGGGTCGAACAGTGACCACGCTGAAAACGGCATCGCGAAGGAAGCGGGGCGTGCAGCCATCTGGGAGATTACCCGCGAGACGGGGAGCTATCGCATCTTCGCGTCGGGACTGCGGAATCCCGTAGGCATGGCGTGGCAGCCCCAAACGGGCGCGCTCTGGACCGCGGTAAACGAGCGTGATGAGCTCGGCGGCGATCTCGTTCCGGACTATATGACATCCGTGCGCGACGGCGGCTTTTACGGATTCCCCTACAGCTACTTCGGCCAGCACGTGGACAAGCGGGTGAAGCCGCGGCGCCCCGATCTTGTCGCGACGGCCATCACTCCGGACTATGCACTGGGAGCGCACACGGCATCGCTGGGACTGGCGTGGTCTGGAGATTCGTTGCTACCAGCCTCGTTCCGCAACGGGATGTTCGTCGGGCAACACGGTTCCTGGAATCGCAAACCGCGAAGCGGGTACAAGGTGATCTTTGTGCCGTTCTCCGGTGGTCAGCCGTCGGGACCGCCAATCGATGTCCTGACGGGATTCCTCAACAGCAAGGGCGAGTCAAACGGGAGGCCGGTTGGTGTAGCGATGGACCGGCGCGGCGCTCTGCTCGTTGCCGACGACGTCGGCAACGTGATCTGGCGCGTCACGTCGGCTCCGTGAACGGCCGATAACTCAGGCTTCGGGCCCCGGTTCCACTTTCAGGTTCTGAGCGTGCCCCCACCCGCAGGGCCGCTCCCCTCGCGCTAAAAAAAGTCGGGGCTGGTAAATCGCGCTCCGATGTAGACGACACCGGTTGCCTGAGGAGCCGGTCGCGAGAGCTCATCGAAAAATCGTTCATAGGCGCTGAACAGATCCGCGCCGCCGGCTTCGCCGACGCGCAGTCCCGCCTCGAAGCGAGCATTCACCTCGTACCGCGGCGATCGGTCCGGGCGAACGTCCCTGTTAAACAGCACGCTCGTGATCCACGAGCGCGCATACGGGCGCAGCCACGGCCGTATCGCGTAATCCGTTCTGCCTCCTACGGTCGCCGCCCCCTGGGCGTTCTCCCAGTAGGGTCCGCCGGAATCCGCCGGCACCCGGATCTCCTTCCAGTGCCAGTAGCGTTCGAGATGCATCTGGCCACGCACCCGCAGTCGGCCCGTGGCTCGTGCATTGAACAACACCGCCCCTCGATAGCCGGAGATACCGATGATCCTGGCCGTCGGACCTGTCGGTGGAGTGGGCGACAGTTCGTCGACCGGCGTCGCGGCATCGAGCTCGTGGCGCGACCGAAAAAACAGTCCGGCGAACCAATCCACCCGCTGCTGGCGCCTGAAGAACAGAATGTTCTCTTCCCAGATGCTGCCGCGGGGATTGTAGCCGATGTCATTGTAGGGATTCGACGTGAGCTCGTTGCCGAAGAGCGCGATCAGCGCCGAGCGTCCGCCCGGTCTGCGTAATTGCACCATGACGCTGGACCTGATGTTCCAGGCCTGAGCATTGTCGACCGATCCAAAGCCGCGTTGCGCCTCGATGAGGCCGGTCACGCTCGCGGATTGCCGGACA
>JANOCW010000479.1:0-2754 GCA_031412375.1 Gemmatimonadaceae bacterium
CGAGCAGCACTCCCCAGACCAGCTGATCGTTGAAGCGAAACTCCCGCAGCGGGGCGAGCGGCACCCCGATGCGCACACGACTGAGCCGGTGAAACAGGGCCCAGGCCAGTGCGAGAATGAGCAAGGACTCGAGCCCCAGCAGCGCAGGGAAGACACTCGTCGCCGCCACCGCGCCGGCCTGGATCACTTTGACGGTACTCAGGGTCATCGCAGCGGCCGATGAATCACGGATCGTGAGCTCTTTCCACCGAGGCGATGCATTCATTGCCGCCTCGAACGACGCGGTCGTCTGCGTAGCCCGCGTCGTGAGCTCGCCGAGCACGGTGTCACGGACGCCGTCACCCCGACTCACGATCACGACCATCAGCCCGATGGCGAGGGCAATCGCAACCGCGGCGAGCGCGCGGGTGAAGAACGCCCGCGCGCCGGCGAGACAGCACACCAGCCCGAAGCTCGCCGCGACGATAAGGCTCCATCCCCGCGCCAGCGCGTCGAACTGTGGAGTCGCGCCGGTGGCTGGGCGCGAGAGCGTCCAGCCAGCGAGCAACACCCACACCACCGCGAGACCGGCCCGCCCCCCATTCCACCACGCCACAAGGGCACACGCGGCGAGCGCCGGGATGAGCAGGATGATGCTCTGCTCGATCGGCGTCACCACGCGCAGCGGCGTGACCGGAAGAAGCGTCAGCGCGACCAGGGCGAGAATGGGACCCCGCCACCCGAGCTCGCGCGGCGCGGGAGCGCCCTCGACCGCCATGCTATGCCTGGTGGCCGCGGATGTACGGGATGATCGCCAGGAAGCGTGCGCGCTTCACCGCCGTGGCGAGCTGTCGCTGGTGACGTGCACAGACGCCACTGAGGCGGCTGGGAAGGATCTTGCCGTGGTCGGTAATGAAGCGGCCCAGCGTCCGATCATCCTTGTAATCGATGAAGCGCACGCGTGTCTCGCAGAAGGGGCAGGTCTTGGTCGGCCGTCGCATGATCATTCCTCGTCGTCGTCGTCGTCTTCACGGCGCCGCGCGGCGGCGAGCTCCTCTTCCGTCATCGGCGGCGCGCCGACTTCATTCTCGTGCAGCGTGATCAGGTAGCGAACGACGCCTTCATCGAGCTTGAGCGCGCGCTCGTACTCGGGCAGCACCTTCGCCTCGGCGGCAAAGTGCGCGATGACGTAGTAGCCGTTCTCCCGTCGGCCGATTGGGTAGGCAAGCTGGCGCCGGCCCCAATGGTCGATTTTCATCTCCTCGGTCGTCCCGAGCAGACCGTGGAATCGGTTGATCTTGTCGGTGATCGCGGCATCCTCGAGTGTCGAGTCGAAGATGTACACCGCCTCATATGGGCGTGACATGCCTGGCAATCCTCCCTTTGGTCGTGAGCCGCCCCCCGCCGGTTGCCGGAGTGGGGGGAGGGGATGCCATCGGCAGGGCGCCGACGGCTATTTCGTGGTGAGCCCGAATCCTAGCCGGTCAGGACGTCGCGGGCAATCCCGACCGATCTGTGGTCGAAGGGACGACCCGCAGCACTAGAACACCTCCACCCACGCGCGCTCCTTCACGGGAATCAGCATTGCGCTCGCCTGGAGTGCGCTGGCCGCTCCGCAGCTCGAGTAGCGAATGTAGCTGTTCCCCGTCACGGTGATGTCGTCGTCGAGCCTGACGTTCGCGGCCATGACGGCTCCGATGATGCCGGCGCCCGCTCCGGTTGTCCGCAGCGTTCCCCGCACGACGATCATGCCGACCCAGTAAAAGCCTCCCGAGAGCTGGAGGTCACCGTCGACGAGGAGGAGGCCCTGCCCCTTGCTTCCCGTAATGTGCAGGTTGCCAAGCGCATGGATCGTCGGGAAGTAGCGCGTGCACGGGCTGAGTGGCGTTGTCCGGCTCGGGTCGCCCCAGTTGGTGAGGAGGCCGGTCTGGCAGGTTGCGCCTACCACAACCGGAGTCACCCCCGCGAGCGTGGTTCCCGCGGGAATGACCTTCGTCGCGGACGCGGCAAGCAGGGAGTAGTTCGAGTTCCCGTACTTGAAGTACGTGGAGGTGTCCTGCGCGACGGCGGTCTGCAGATACGCCGGTATGCCGAGCACACACGTGGAGCCGCTGCACCCGTTCACCTTGAGCGCGGCCGGGGTGGTATCACCAAGTGCGACGCCAGCCACATTCGCACCGGCCGGGCATCCCGTCCAACCCGACGGCGGGCCGTCGTACCCGCTGATGAGCGCACTTCCTCCAACCGTCACGTTTCCGCGTCCCGTGAGGGCGCCGAGGAATGCGATTTCCGGAGTGTCCAGTCGCAGGAGGGATCCGAAGACGCGGCGTGAGCTGAGGTCGACGCGGCTCGCCCCAGCCTCTCCCTCCGAGGCCACCCAGAAGAAGGAGCCCGGCAGGCGCGTGACCAGGACCGTTGCCTTGCCACCGGTCGAGAGCGTGTACGACCGCTTGAGCGTGTCGCCGGTCAGCATCGTGGTATTGCTGGCCGGATTCCAGTCGACCAGCACCCGGTTGAGCCCGAACTCGGCCGCGGTGGCGGCGCGCGTCTGGTGCTGGGTGTTCGCGCCGATCCGGAACTCCTGCACGGACGCGAACATCACGCCCGCGATCAGGACGCCGATGAGGACGAGGGCGCTGAGCACCATCGGCAGTGCCACGCCCGACCGGCGACGGGTGTGAACCTGCATGTCGAGCTCCGTGTGCGGGTTCATTTGCGGTTCCTGAGTGCGACCTCGAAGGCGAGCGAATCCTCGAGCGTGCCGATCCCTCCTCC
>JANOCW010000480.1:0-2729 GCA_031412375.1 Gemmatimonadaceae bacterium
CTCACGATGAGCCGGGAGATGGGCATCGAGAACATGGGTGGGCCATCGGTCGGGTTCCTCACCGCCCTGCCGACACCGACGGTCACCTACGGCGCCGTCATGGAGCACGACGAGCAGAGCGGGAAGATGGTCGGCATGAAGGTCGGGCAGATGACGGGCGCGATGGCCGGGATGGATCATTCGAACATGGCCGGCATGGGTGCCGCACCCACATCACGCGACAGCATGGCCGGGATGGACCACTCGCGCATGACCATCCCGGGCGCGCGGGACACCGCGCCGAAGCCGGTCGACCACGCCGCAATGGGGCATGGCACCGGCATGGCGATGTCCGGGGCGGATACGGCGATGATGTCGTCGATGATGGCGATGCACATGCGGATGCTCGCCGATACCGGAATCCGCCGCCACCTGCTCGCGGATACGATCCTGCGGCGGATGACCGTCGAGATGCTGCCGATGATGGCGGGGGATCATCGCGCGGACGTCGAGGCAATGTTGCGCGACACGCTTCCCACGCCGGCCGCGCGCCGTTCGACACCAGCGCGGCGGGCACCGACCAGGCCCGCGGCAAAGCCCGGGTCCAGGCCCGCAACGCCAGCGGCATCGAAGCCCGCCGCGAAGCCCGCTACTCCGCCCGCCGCCAAGCCGGACGAGCACGCGGGACACACCATGCCGCCCCCGGCGAAGGCCCCGCCACCGAAACCGAAACCTGTTCCGCCTCCCGCCGAGACAATCGCGGGGTAGCTTGTCGAGGTAGCCCGCGGCATCGGCCACCAGACCTCGAACCGATCAACATGAACCGTGTCGTGGTGATCGGAGCGGGTGCGGCGGGATCGATGGCGGCGATCTTTGCCGCCGAGGCCGGCGCGGAAACACTGCTGCTCGAACGCACTCGCGACGGCGGGCGAAAGATCCTGATCAGCGGCGGCGGACGCTGCAACGTGCTGCCCATGGTCGTCGATGAGTCGCGCTTCGTCACCGACTCATCTCCGAACGTCCTGCGGAAGATGCTTCGCTCGTGGCCCCTCGACGAGCAGGTCGCGTTCTTCGAGCGCGACCTCAGTATCCCGCTCGTCGACGAGCCCGAAACATCGAAGCGTTTTCCGGCCTCCCACCGCGCCCGGGATGTGCGCGACGGCCTGCTCGCGCACGCCGCCGCAAAGGGAGCGAAGCTCCTGATGAGCACCGTCGTCACCGACTTCGCGCCCGTCGATGGGGCATGGCGTGTCGAACGGGAAGATGGGCCGCCGCTCGATGCGGACGCCGTGATCGTCGCCACCGGCGGGCTCTCGGTGCCGAACACCGGGAGCGATGGCCTTGGCCTTCGCATTCTCGACCGACTCGGCTACACAATGCACCCGACCTACGCCGCGCTCACGCCCCTGACCGCCGATGCGCCGTCGTTCGCCGCGCTGAGTGGAGTTTCCCTGCCAGTGACACTCACCGCTCGGTCCGGCTCGCGCAGCTCGACGGCGACCGGAGGCTTTCTGTTCACCCATCGCGGCTACAGCGGTCCAGCCGTGCTCGACGTCTCGCATGTCGCCGTCCGCGCTCGCATGGAAACCGCGAGCGACGCACACGTCACCGCCCGATGGACGGCACTCGGCGAACGGGAATGGGAGCTCGCCCTGCGACCGCAGGGCACACGCACCGTCAGCGGCGCGCTCCACAGGGAGCTTCCCGATCGTCTCGCCGGCGTGCTGCTCGAGATGGCTGCCGTGGATCCTGCACGCATGCTGTCCGAGCTCCGTCGCGATGAACGGCTCCGGCTCATCGAGATGCTGACGCGCGGCACCCTGCCCTGGTCCGGTGACGAGGGCTATCGCAAGGCCGAAGTCACCGGCGGCGGCGTGAGTCTCGCGGATGTCGATCCACGCACCATGGAGAGCCGCCGCCACCCCGGACTCCATCTCTGCGGCGAGGTCCTCGACGCATTCGGTCCGATCGGCGGCTACAACTTTCTGTGGGCATGGGCCACGGGCCGCGCCGCCGGGATTGGGGCAGCTCGTGGTGCACGCACGTCGGCTGATGAACAGTCAGCGCGAGGGTCCGCATGACAACCGCTATCGGGAACCGGTGATGCCGCGGCTGACCCCCAGCGCATCGCTCGCGAGGGCTCGCAAGCGTGCACGCGACCGATTCACCCCCGAGCTGCTCCGGCGACTCGGCCTGATCGCCCTCGCGTTGACGATCCTGGGGCTCTCGCTGATCGGGCTTTTCTCGTTGACGCGCGGAACTCCCGTCGAGCGCGTCCTCCGGGACGGGACGACCGGATTGCCTGGCGTCGGCGATCCGCTGTTCGCCCGCACCATGGAGGCGTATACCGGCACACCGCTCCTCTCCGGAAATGCAGTGGATGTGCTGGTGAATGGCGACGGCACCTACCCCGCACTCTGGCGGGATCTCGAGGGCGCCGAGCAGACGATCACGATCCAGATGTACTACTCACAACCCGGCGATGTCGCGGAGAGACTCGCGCGCATTCTCGCCGACCGTGTGCGACGTGGTGTTCGGGTCCTGCTGCTGCTCGATGGATTCGGATCGAAGCAGCTCAACGGAGACTGGCTCGATGCGGTGCGACAATCCGGCGTGGAGGCGCTCCTGTTCCGGGACCTGGCGTGGTATCAGGTCGATCGGGCGGCGAGTCGATCGCATGTGCGGGCGGTCGTCATCGACGGCCGAATCGGCTACACCGGTGGGTTTGGTATTGCCGACCAGTGGCTCGG
>JANOCW010000481.1:0-4494 GCA_031412375.1 Gemmatimonadaceae bacterium
GACCTTCGCCTTCGACAAGTCGCAGCGGCTGCTCATCATCACGCGCGAGGCTGCCTTCCGTCGGCCGGTACGCGAGGACGTCAAGCTGCGGGACATCGCGGGAATCGATCTGGAGCGGAGCGGTGACCTCGAGGGCGGCGCCCTGTTCCGGGTTGCGCTCGTGCTCACCGACGGCGCGCGTCGTCCGTGGACGACGTACTACCGCTCCGGCGGTACGCAGATGCGCGCCGTCGTGGAGACGGCCCGCCACTTCCTCGGCCTCGAACCGCCGGCGGCGACGAACACCGCGGTGCGCCTCGTCGCGGTGCTCAGCGCGTCGCAGCGCCGCGCGACGGCCTGGCTGCATGGCTCCGGCGTTGCGGTCTTTCTCGTCTTCTTCTTCATTGGCGCCAGGCTGCTCTGGCTGCAGGAAGCGCGGCTGATGCGTTATACGCCAGTCCGGGCGACGATTGACGCCACCCGCATTGACGAGATCCGGGGTTCCGAGGGCGAGCCCAGCTACCGTCCGGTGGTCACCTACCACTACGAGATCGATGGCGAGCGCCACGCGGGGCAGCGCGTGACGCCCCTCAACACCACCGGCGGTCACGCCTGGGCGGCGCAACGCGTCGCGAACTACCGCGTCGGTCAGGCCTACACCGCGTGGCACGACCCGGCTCTCCCCACCGAATCCTTCCTCGCCCGCGAACGCGTGATCGTGCCCTACCTGTTCACGATCATCCCGTTGTTCGGGCTGATCCTGTGCGGGTTGGGGATCGCGGGGCTGAGAAAGACGAGCATCTGATCCAGCGTCAACCGCTGACCGCGGGTTGACCGACGGAAGTGCAAGGGCGGGCACCGTAACCGCACACGCTAGGCGCTGACCGCTGCGGTCCCGAGGCCCGCTCTTCTTACCGCCCTTCCCTCCGCAGTGTGCCTTATGCCGGGCCGAAGTCGATCCAGCCTTTCTCCGGATTCGTGGCGAGCAGCGTCACCGGCACCGCGTCGCCCGGCTTCAACCCCCGCGTTCCCCGCACAAGCCGTCCCTCGGCCAGCGGATTCTCGACGCGCACATAGGTCGCCTTCTGATTCACGCCGGTGACGACGGCGTCGAAGCTTTCGCCGATGCGCTCGACGAGGTCGCGCGCCTGCGCCTGCTTCCGCGCGGTGCGATCCTTCTTGCCCGGCGCGATCCGCGGCGGAACCTCGAAGTCGACAAAGCCGTGCACGGCATTTGTCGCCGTGAGCGTCACGACCACATGCTCGCCCTCCTTCAGGCCTTTGTGGCCGCGCATGATGCGACCCTCGGCAGATCCGTCGGCCAGTCGCACGTAGGTGCCCTTCGGCGACGCGCTCGTCACGACCGCCTCGAACGTCTCCCCGATTCGGCTCTCGAGGTGCGCGGCCGCTGCCCGCTTGCGCGACATTCGCTCGCGCTTGCGATCGAAGTCGGCGTCCGCGCCGGTGCGACCGAAGTCGATGAAGCCACGTTCGGCATCGACTCGCGTGAGCGTCACCCGCACCGTGTCGCCGACCTGCAGGCCGTGGGTTCCAGTGACGACCCGCCCCTCGACCGCGGGACTGAGCAGCCGCACATAAGTCCCCTTGCTCGACGCGCCGGTGACGATGGCGACGAAGCTCTCGCCGACGCGGTCCGCCATCAGCCCCGCCGCGAGCATCTTTCGCATCGTGCGCTCGACCTTCCGCGCATTGTCCTCCTGCAGCGTGCAGCGACGCGCGATCTCGGTGAGCTCGTCGTCCGAGTAGGGTGCACCGCCCTTGCCGTCGGCGTCCTTGAGGAGTCGCTGGGTGACGAGGTCGGGAAACCGGCGGTTCGGCGCCGTCGAGTGCAGGTACTCGGTCGCGCCGAGTGCGAAGTGGTCGCCTCCATCGCGTCGCGTGAAGCGTCGTTCGAGTACGTACTCGCCGGGCCCGAGGAGCTTCACCACGGCGAGCGAGAGATCGTTGAATGCGCCCGGCTCGGCGGCGCGCCGCCGGGCGAGAAACTCGGACAGGGCGACGCCGCTCGGTGTCGGCGGGAGCGTTTCCCCCATCTCCGCCGCAAGGGCGACGATCCGATTCCATTGCCGCGGCTCGCGAACGACGCGGCGAATGGAGGGAACACGCTTCCGCCCGAGGATGCGCGCCATCGCCCCGTTCGCGGCGACCATGAAGTTCTCGATGAGATCACGGGCCCGGTTGCGCGGAGTCACGGCCATGTCGATGATCTTGTCGCCGGAGGTCACCGCTCGCGCCTCCACGAGCTCGATCTGGATCGCGCCAGCGCCGCGACGGTAAACTGCGAGGCGCTGTGCGGCTTCGTCATGGAGCCTGACCTGCACCTCGAGTCCGGCCGTCACCGCGATCTTTCGCGGGATGCTTGCCGTGCCGGACAGCCAGAGTCCCACGGGCTCGTACGCGAGCTTCGCACGATTCCGTACGAGGGCACGATACGCATCTTCCCGGGCGATCGTGCCGTCGGCCGCGACGTCCAGCTCGACGACGATCGCGCAGCGGTCCTCGCCTTCGTTGAGCGACGTCAGGTCGGTAGACAGGCGATCCGGAAGCATCGGGAACACGACGATGCCGGTGTACACCGACGTCGTGTTCTCCGCGGCATGCTCATCGACTGCCGAGCCTTTTGGGACGAGCGCATCCACATCGGCGATGCCGACGAGCAGTCGAATGTCGCCATTGGCCTGGCGCTCGGCGTACTCGATCTGGTCGAGGTCGCGCGACTCGCGATTGTCGATCGACGACCAGAGGAGGTGGCGGAGATCGCGCGGAATGTTCTTCGCCGCGACATCGACGTCGGTGTCGTCGAGCCCTGCGATCTCGCGCTGCACCCCCGGCGGAAAATCCGGCTGGAACCCGTTGGCGAGCATGGCGAGGCGGGCCGCCTCGCGCAGGTCGACCGTCACTTCGTCACCGATGGCCCTGCCGCGACGGCGCCATGGCCAGACGCGTTGGACGTGCCACTATCCCACCCACTCATGCAGCAGTCCATGGAAGTGATGCACCCCGTTTTCGCGTTTCGCCGAGTATCGTCCGCGGTCATACACTCGTGAACGCAAGTTCCGCTGCACTGATTCGCAGATCTCGATGTCCTCGACCTGGATCTCGTCGCTGAACGCGACGAGCTTCGTCCACTCGGCATCCGTCGCCGGGTCGGCGGGAGGATTGGCGGCGAACCACTCGAACACGACCATCGTCCGCTCGTGGTCGATCGGCACGATCGTGTTCGTCTGCATCTGGCCGAGATAGACGTTCAGCATGATGTTGGGGAAGATCCAGTAATACTGCGCCTGGTCGTCGGTGTTGCGCGGCACGTATTTGCGATCGGCGTCGCCATGCGCTGCCGCGCGCAGCGGAGCGTGCTGGAGCGAGTAGTAGCGATGCGTCTCGACCCGGTACTGGTCATAGTCGATCTCCTTGTGCAGCCCCGGGTGGACGACGGGGACGTGGTAGCCCTCGAGGTAGTTGTCGACGTAGACCTTCCAGTTGCAGTTCAGCGTCCACTCCTTCCGCATTACGTACCGCATCCCTTCGGCGTGAAAGCGTTCGGCGCGCTGCGGGATGTCCTCGAGCGTCACTGACAGTGGCTGCGCCTTCCCGTCGAGGTTGGCGAAGATGAGCGGCCCCCACTGGGCGACCTGGATCGGCATCAGGTGCATCTCATCAGGGCGGAAGTTTGCGGTGCCTTCCATCTCCGGCGCGCGCACGAGCTCACCGCGGAGGTTGTACGTCCATCCGTGGTAGCGGCACTGGAGGGTCTTCCGGCGGCCACAGCCTTCGGCCACCGGCCCGGCGCGATGCAGGCAGATGTTGTGGTAGCCTCGGAGCGTGTCGCCGTCGCGGAGGATCACGATCCGTTCGCGCCCGATCTCGGCCGTGAAGTAGTCCCCGGTCTCGCGCACCTGCTCGGCGCGGCCGACGAGCTGCCACGTGCGGCCGAAGACCTTTTCCTGCTCGAGATTGAGGTACACGGGGTCCGTGTAGAGGCGCGCGGGGATGGTGGCGGCGCGCTCGATGTTGGGATCGAAGGGGAAGGTCATTGATGGAATCTTATCGCCCTCGGCAGGCGAAGGCGGGACGTTGACGCCAGGCCGCGAGGGTTGAGGTCGATAGGGGCAGTCTTGCTACGATACCGGTTGTCCAGAAGATCGACTCCATTCCACCCCATCCGCTGCCGTGGTCGAACGTCGAGACTCGATCCTTGCGAACATGGAAGTCGGCATGGCAGATCGCTCACACGCGCGGTTGCCTTGACATGGTGCAGCGTCCGAACTAGGGTGGAAATCGCGCGCCAGGGCGCATCCCGTCCGCGGATAGGGCAGAGCCCACCTGACGAAACGCGGCGGTCAAAGCCTCGATCTTCTTTCAGCCCGACATGCGGACACGGGCGCGTTGAAAGGAGATCTCATGTCCCCGTCCCCCTCGCCAGGCGGCAACGCCGGCACGCCCCCTCCGCGCCGTCTTCTTCCCGAGCGCCCTTCGCTGGAGCAGCTCAGGAAA
>JANOCW010000482.1:0-2727 GCA_031412375.1 Gemmatimonadaceae bacterium
GACTGCGTCGCTCATGCCCGCCCTTGTGAAGTCGATTTGCTGATGGACCTCTGAAGGGACGATCGAGGTCGCGGAGTGTTGCTCACCCGGCTGCCCGGCTCAGCAGCAGCGCGACGGGGAATGTCGCCAGAATCTCGGCGACCGCAATGCCGTCGTCGCCCGCCCCGCCCGCCACGGTCCGCCCCGTCAGCGCGCACGTCCAGGTGCGCTCGGCGAGCTCCTGCGGCAGGGTCAGGACCGTATCGCTCCACACCTCCGCCCCCGTCGGTGCATGCTCTGCACCGGACAGGCTGGCGCTGAGCCTCGGGACAACGATGATCGCCGCCTCACCCTTGTGGCTGCGCGCGAACGCGATGACCCGACCGGCCTCGGAGCCGCGGGCCGTGAGTGCCTCGTACCCACCCTCGGAAAAGAGCGCGAATCGCTCCCGGCGCACTCGCAGCACCGACCGAAAGACGTGCATCTTCGCCCGGCCATTCTCGGGCGATCGGATCAACTCATCGATCAGCGTGGTGTCGTGCTGCTCGCGCGACGACATCTCGCTGAGCATCTCCTGTCGCTCGGGATAGTTCACCGGGCGACGGTTGTCAGGATCGACGAGCGCAAAGTTGAACAGCTCGCCGCCCTGGTAGATGTCGGGAACGCCGGGCACGGTGAGATGGAGCAGCGTGCGCGAGAGCGCGTTCCACAGTCCCGGGCGCGACGTGCGGCGCGCGAGCTGCGCGAAATCCGAGAGGAATGTTGGCGATCGAAAAATCGCCGTATGGATGTACGCCTTCATCGCCGTCTCGAACTTCTCATCCGGGTCGGTCCAGTTCGACCGCGACTTTCCTTCCTTCACGGCCTTGACCATGTACGCCTCGACACGGGCGTGCAGCTCCTCCATGACATCGGGCTTCGGGTACTCGCCCTCACCGAGGCCTGTCGGCCATACGCCGAGGAGGGTCTGGTAGAAGAGATACTCGGTGTTCACGTCCGGGGCGGAGCGCCGCCCGATCGCGACGCGGTTGCCGCGATTGAGCATCCGCCACCGGCGCACGCTGCGCATCCACTGCTCCGGCATCTCGGCCAGCACATCGAGTCGCGCGCGCACATCCGCGCTGCGCTTCGTATCGTGCGTGTTCGAGCAGACCAGGTTCCGCGGCCAATGCGCCGCGCGCATTCCGTTCGCCTCGTGAAGCGCCGGGACCGCGACATCCAGTGGGCGATCGGGCGCTCCCCCCACCTCGTTGCGCGACACGAGGGGTATGTACAGATAGAGTCCGGTGTCCTCGACGCCCTTTGCCGTGGCCGGGCCACTCGCCTGCTGAAAGCGGCGAACGAAGAGCTGCCGTGCGGCGCGATCCGCCGGGTCGCGTGCCGGAGCCGCGGGTCGCATGACATCGAAGAGCAGATCCAGCGACTCGGGCGATGCCTTGCCACGCTCGCGGGCCCGGGCGAATGCGCGTTCGAGAACCCCGGCGTCTTCCGCTGCAACGTCGCCATCGCCGCCCTGGATGTAGGTGCGGTACACCGGGAGACAGGCAATGAGCTCGATGATCCCCTCGCGCAGCACGTCGACGTCAGGCGCATGGCCGTCGGGCTCCGCGTCGTCCTCCGCATCGCTGGAGCCACTCCCGTGGGAAACGAGCGCGCCCGCGGACTTCGCGATCGGAACGAGCAGCCGCGCGAGGCGCGATACGTCCGGACGCAGCGACCCGCGCAGGATGGCAATCTTTCCATCGATCGCCATCTGCTCGAACGTGAGCGGCACTCCGCTCGAGCGCATCAGCTTGCGATACGCGTCCTCGATGACGGCGAAGCCCCGGTCATCGATCATCACTGCCTCGAGATCGTTCAGGATCTCGTAGCCGGTCGTCCCGTCCACCGGCCATCCCCGCCGGAGCTGCTCGCCCGGGGACAGGATCTTCTCGACGTAGATCGGGAAGTCCTCGCCACGGCGCGCCGTGACTTCGGCGCGAAGCCGGTCGAGATATGCCCGAGGGTCGAGCAGGCCGTCGATGTGATCGATGCGAAGTCCATCGAGGCTTCCGTCGCCGACCCACTCGAGGATGCGGGCATGCGTCTCCTCGAACACCGACGGATCCTCCATCCGCAGCGCGACGAGCTCGTTGATGTCGAAGAAACGGCGATAGTTGATGTCCTCTGCCGCGCGCCGCCAGGAGACGAGGCTGTAGTGCTGGCGATCCAGGATCTCCCGAACGCGACGCTGCGCCCGCTCGTCCTTGCCATCGATCGTCTCACCCCCGATCTCGGTGGCTGCGTCGGGCGACAGGGGATAGCTGTTATCGAAGTACCTCACGCGCGCGATGTTCTCACCCTCGACACAGCCAATGCGGATCTCTCCGCGCCCGAGTACGGCGTCGAGGTCATCGCCAAGGACGGGCAGCAACACTCGGCCCCGCAGGGCGGCGTCCGGTGAATCCCAGTCGATGTCGAACCAGTGGCCGTAGATCGATTCCCGCCCGCTCGCGAGCACATGCTCCCAGTAGGGATTGGTTCTACCCGTGCCCATGTGATTGGGGACGATGTCGAGGACGTAGCCGAGGTCGTGGTCGTGCAGCGCCGTCACGAACGCGCGGAACGCATCCTCGCCGCCGAGCTCGGGATTCACGAGCTTCGGATCTGCGACATCGTAGCCATGGGTGCTTCCCGGTCGCGCTGTCAGGATCGGCGAGGTGTACACGTGGGAGATGCCGAGCTGCGCGAGGTAGGGCACGATCGCGC
>JANOCW010000483.1:0-1933 GCA_031412375.1 Gemmatimonadaceae bacterium
CCAGCGGCGGATCGTCGGGCGGCGCGGCAGCCGCGGTTGCGAGCGGCATGTTGCCCTTCGCCGAAGGCTCGGACCTGGGATCGTCGCTGCGCAATCCGGGCAGCTTCTGCAACGTCGTGGGATTCCGCCCTACGCCGGGACGCGTGCCCAACTGGCCCTTCCCCAACACGTGGGACACGTTGTGGTCGATCGGCCCGATCGCGCGGACCGTGGAGGACGCGGCGCTGTTGTTCTCGGCGATGGCCGGGCCCGATGCGCGCGTGCCGACATCGCAGGCCGAGCCGGGGACGACCTTCGCACACCCGCTGGCGCGCAGCTTCAGGAAGGTGCGCGTGGCGTGGAGCCCCGACCTTGGCGGCGCGTTCCCGGTGGATGCGCGCGTGACTCGCGCGCTGGCGCCCGCGCGCTCGGTGCTCGAATCGCTCGGCTGCATCGTCGAGGAAGCCGCGCCGGACCTTGCGGATGCCGACGAGGCCTTCCAGGTGCAGCGCGCGGTCGGATTCGTCGAAGCCTACAGCGAGCTGCTGAAGACCCAGCGCGCGCTGATGAAGGACACCGTCGTCTGGAACATCGAGCAGGGGCTGGCACTCGACGCGGCGCGCATCGCGAACGCCAACGTGCTGCGCTCGAAGGTCTTCCACGCGATGCGAACATTCTTCGAGCGCTACGAGTTCCTGGTGCTCCCGACGGTGCAAGTGCCGCCGTTCCCGTTCGACCAGCCCTACGTCACCGAGATCAATGGAGTGAAGCTCGGCAATTACATGGAGTGGATGAAGTCCAACTACCTCATCACGGCCACCAGCCACCCCGCGATCTCGGTCCCGGCCGGATTCACGGACGACGAATTGCCGGTAGGACTGCAGATCGTGGGTCGTTACCGGGATGATTTCGGGGTGCTGCAGCTCGCCCACGCATTCGAGGGCGCGACCGAAGTGTGGAAACGAAGGCCGCTGTTCGTCACCCCGGCGAAGGCCGGGGCCCAATTCGGAGACGCCCATGACCGTTGAAGCAGAGACCCGACTCACGATCGACGCCGCGCGCCTCTGGCAGTCGCTGATGGACCTCGCCAGCATCGGTGCGACGCCGCTGGGTGGGGTGCGCCGCATCACGCTGACAGACCTGGATCGTCAGGGACGCGATCGCATCGTGGAATGGTTTCGTGCCGCTGAGCTCGAGGTGCGCGTCGATCCGATCGGCAACATCTTTGGCCGGCGCGCCGGGCGCGATCTTTCGCGGCCTCCCGTGGTCGCGGGCAGCCATATCGACACCCAGCCTTCGGGCGGCAAGTTCGACGGCGCCTACGGTGTGCTTGCCGGCCTGGAAGTGGTCCGCACGCTGAACGATCGCGGGGTGCGCACCGACGCCCCGATCGAGGTCGTGGCGTGGACCAACGAGGAGGGCTCGCGCTTCACGCCGGTGATGATGGGCTCCGGCGTATTCGCCGGCGCATTCTCGCTGCAGCACGCCCTTGCGCGCACGGACATCGACGGCAAATCGGTGGGCGACGAGCTCGCCCGCATCGGTTACGCGGGAAGCGCCCCCCTCGGCACGCTGGTGGGAGCCTACTTCGAGGCGCACATCGAGCAGGGCCCGATCCTCGAGGAGACGCGCAACACCATCGGCGTCGTCACCGGGGCGCTCGGCCAGCGCTGGTTCGACGTGACCGTGACCGGCATGAACGCCCATGCGGGGCCGACGCCGATGGGACTCCGCCGCGACGCGCTGCTCGCCGCTTCACGGCTCGTGGGCGAAGTAAACCGCATCGCTCTCGGCGAAGCGCCCCATGGACGCGGGACCGTCGGCTTCATGCAGGTAGCGCCCAACTCGCGCAACGTCGTGCCCGGCGAGGTGAAATTCTCGGTCGACTTCCGGCATCCGGAGGATACGGGATTGAAATCGATGGAGGACAAGCTGCGGGCGGCGTGCGCGAGGG
>JANOCW010000484.1:0-7650 GCA_031412375.1 Gemmatimonadaceae bacterium
TCGTTCTTCGACGCGGTCGAGCTCGAGCTGTGCCCGCCGCCAGGCGTCTCCTTCGAGCGAGTCGTCGTGCGGTGGGGAGACCCCGTATCGGAGCTCCTCGGCTATGGCTCCGCACGCGGAGTCGAGCTCATCGCGGTAGGCAATCACGGCGAGGCAGCGCACGAGATTCTGCACCTCGGCAGCGTCTCCGCCGGAATTCTGCGCAAAGCGCAATGCGCCGTGCTCGTCTCGGGCTGTGGCTACCGTGACCCGGTGGAGTACTGACGATAGCAAAGGGAACAGTACGACTGGCTGGGCCTGAGTCGCTGGATGTGGAGCAGATCGGTCTATGGTTCCCGCAACTCGGGCCTCAGACTGCGGTCGTCGCGGCCCGACCCGTCGTCTCTCCTAACGCGATACGGAAGACGACGGTCCGAAAGGGCGCCGGGTCCCCGGGAGTGAACGTCTCGGGAACAATGGTCTTGATCAGCCGCACCCCGTGTGCCTCGGCCGCTGCGTCAGGCACTGGCGAGTCAGGGTCGAGCCGGTGAAAGGACCCCTGTACCACGACGCTTCTCCAGTCAAACGCGCCGTCCACCTCATCGACCTCGAACGCGACCCACTGATGGTGCGCGAGCGTCGTGAGCTTGGCGCCTTCCGACGTGCGACCATAGATCCAGCCACCCTCATAGACATAGTTGAGCGGCTGAATGTCCACCCGATCGTGAAAGGCGAACGCGAGTCGGCCGACGTGGTTGCGCGCGAGCAGCGCGAAGCACTCATGCTGGCTGAGCGCTCGGATGGACAGCCGATGATGGATAGGTGCTGACACCGAGACCTCTGACTCAAATGGAGCGGAAGGACAACATCTCGAATTACCGGCCGCACGATCTGGACCGCCCACTGTCCGGGTGTGCTGCGCCGGTAGAGATTGGACGAGTGCCTCGCCGCCGTAACACCCACTTCTTCGCAGAGCCGCAATATGCAGCCGCAGCGTGTCACTGGGCTCGTTGTGAGGGAGTCGGCTGATTGAGCCGTTCACGGCGCACGGCGCGTGACGGTGTGACGGCGCCGACACCAGTGGCGGATGTCGTCCCCTGGCATGCGACGCCTCCTGCCGAGGTGCTCGCCCAACTCGAGTCGAGAGCGGAGGGGCTGACTGCCGGCGAGGCGAGGGCACTCCTCGCGCGTCTCGGGCCGAACGCGCTTCCCTCAGCGCCTCCACGGAGTGCGGTATCGATCCTCATCGATCAGTTCAGGAGCGTGATGGTGCTCCTCCTGATCGTCGCCGCCGCGGTCGCCCTCGCGACCGGGGATGTCATCGACGCCATTGCGATCGCGGCGGTGCTCGTGATCAACTCGTCGATCGGTTTCGTCACCGAGCTGCGCGCGCGACGCGCGATGCACGCGCTTCTTCAATTGGAAGTCCCGCGCGCGACAGTGGTTCGGGATGGCGGGCTCCGTGACATTGACGCGCGCGAGCTGGTGCCGGGAGACGTAATCGAGCTCGAGGCCGGTCGGGGAGTTCCGGCGGACGTACGGCTGCTCTCGGCGACCGAGCTCTCTGCCACGGAAGCCGCATTGACAGGCGAGTCGCTTCCCGTTCCCAAGCGCGCTGACGTCGTGCTCGCGGCGGACACGTCGGTCTCCGAGCGCGAGACGATGGTCTACAAGGCCACAGCGATCGCGACGGGGCGAGGTCGCGGAGTCGTTGTCGCGACGGGGCGGAGCACCGAGGTCGGTCGGATCGGTGATCTGGTGCAGGGAGTCAAGGAGACGAAAACGCCGCTGGAGCGCCATCTCGACCAGCTCGGACACCGATTGATCTGGGTGACGGTCGCCGCGGTCGGCGCGGTCATCGGCGTCGGGTTGCTGCGCGGCGAGCCGCTCGCGCGAATGGTGGAGCTCGGGATCACGCTCGCCGTCGCGGCGGTGCCCGAAGGACTCGTGGCGATCGCGACGATCACGATGGCGGTGGGAGTCCGCCGAATGGCACGCCGGCACGCACGCATCCGTCGACTCCCGGTGGTCGAGACGCTTGGTGCAATCACGGTGGTCTGCACGGACAAGACGGGCACGTTGACGACCGGAGAGATGACCGCGACGACGCTCTGGGTCGCGGGCCGCGAGTATTCGATCACCGGTGCCGGCTACGGCGCGGCTGGTGAGATCATCGCCGATGGCGCATCGGTGACGCGCCCGCCCGAGCCGTCGCTCGGGACCGCGTTACGGATTGCGACGCTCGCAAACCGCGCCGACGTGGTCAACGAGAACGGCAAGGTGCGCCCGATCGGCGATCCGACCGAGGCGGCGCTGATCGTCGCCGCGCGGAAGGTCGGGATGGAGCGGAATGCGCTACTGCGCGAATGGCCAGAGGCCGGAGAGATTCCATTCTCGAGCGAGCGCCAGCACATGGCGACATTTCACCGTGGAGCCGGCGGCAGACTGGTCGCGTACGTGAAGGGTGCACCGGGGCGCCTGCTCGCGCTCACCGATCGCATGCTGACGCCTGGGGGCGAGTCGCCCCTCGGGGACGCGGAACGCGCGACCCTCCTCACGACGAACGACACGCTCGCGGGGCGCGGTCTCCGCGTGCTCGCGCTGGCGACCGGCGAGGTCTCCGCGCCGCGCGAAGATGCCCTTCGCGGGCTCACCTTCGTCGGCTTCGTCGGCATCGTCGATCCTCCCGCACCGCAAGTGAAGGAGACGATCGCCCGCTTCCAGGATGCCGGCATCCGGACGGTCATGCTCACCGGCGATCAGCGGCTCACCGCGGCGGCGATCGCCCGCGAGCTGGGCCTGCTCGAGCGCGACGACGAGGTGGTGGATGGGCGGGAAATCGAGCGGCTTTCCGACCACGAGCTCACCACGCGGCTCGTCACCGCTCGCGCGATGAGTCGCGTCAGCCCTGCGGACAAGCTCAGGGTCGTGGCTGCGTTCCAGGCGAGCGGCGCCATCGTCGCAATGCTCGGCGACGGCGTGAACGACGCGCCGGCGCTGAAGAAAGCCAATGTCGGCATCGCGATGGGCAGGCGTGGCACCGACGTCGCGAAGGAAGCCGCGTCGGTCGTGCTTCAGGACGACCGCTTCGAGACGATCGCCGCGGCGATCGAGGAAGGACGCGTCATCTTCGCGAACATCCGGAAGTTCGTCTTCTATCTGTTCAGCTGCAACCTGGCCGAGGTGCTGGTGCTGCTCGTCGCGGGAATCGTGGGACTGCCCATCCCGCTCCTGCCGCTCCAGATCCTCTGGCTCAACCTCGTGACGGATACCTTCCCCGCCCTGGCGCTCGCGCTCGAACCTGCGGAGTCGGATGTCATGCGACGTCCACCACACGATCCGAAGGCGGCGCTACTCTCGCGCGCCATGATCGGCTCCATCGCGTTCTACGGCGCGCTGATGACCGCGGCAACGCTGGCGGCGTTCCTGTGGGCGCTCGCAACTCCCGAGCGCAGCGACAAGGCGGTGACGATGAGCTTCCTGACGCTCTCGCTCGCGCAGATCTTCCATCTCGGCAATGCACGGAGCTCGACTCCGGTGCTGTCATGGCGGGCGGTGGTACAGAACCGGTACGCGCTCGGCGCGGTCGCGCTGACGATCGGGCTCCAGGCCCTCGCATTGTACCTGCCGGCACTGGCGCAGATCCTCCGCACGCGGCCCCTGACAGCTGGCGAGTGGCTGGTGGCGCTAGGCTTTGCGCTCGTGCCAGCCGTCGTAGGACAGGGGCTGAAGCTGTGGCGCGGACGCTGACGTCAACACCGACGCGCTAGGCAAAGATCCGCCAGACGGGCGGGAAGCTGAGAACGAAGCCCAAAGCGATGAGCACCAGCGTGGCCGCAAATACCCGGTTCGACTCGAACTGCCGGTCCTTCCACTGTCGGTGCAGCACCGCCCACGCGATCAACCAGGTCGCGGCGGCGAACGTCGTGCGACCCGATACTCCGCCCGCAGGCCCGTACAACGCTGGCGCGGCGAAGAGACCAGCCTCGTTGACGACGACGAAGAGCCCTACCGCGAACGCACCGATCCCGGCTCCCAGAAACGAAGCGAGCGCTGCGCCATTCGCGACCTCCTGACGCTTGTCGTCCATCGTTGCCATCGGCGAGCTCTCCGTTTCACTCGAGTGGAGCAACCTTGTTGATGAAGATCCCCAGCACTCCCACGATGGAGGCAAGCACGAAACAGATCGCCAGCAGCGTCGTGGCCATGCCGTTCAATCGCATGTCGGTCAGGAGCCTGGATCGGTACCGCACGGCAACGAAGGCGACTGCCGTCGCCACCATCGCGGCGATCCACGGAACATGCTCCTTGATCTCCATTGCGAACGCGTGGAGCCACACGGTTCCCGGATTCGCTTGAAGCAACGATCTCGGATACTGGCTGAGATCGGTGACCCCGTCGGGGGGCGTGGCGCGGTACGGCGGGAAGGTGACGTACGTCCCGATGAGCACGGTCAACCAGAGCGCGCCCGCGGCGAACACGACCAGCCATGCGAGGTATCGCGACTGATCCTGGGCAGCGACGCTCGTCGCGCCGCCGGTACGCATGGCGCGCAGCGAGAACAACGCAGCGGCCAACGCCATCAACGCGCCGCCACCGAGGACGATGCCGTGAATCATCGTCCACACACTGCGATCGCTGAATAATCGTGTATCCATTGCGAGCCCGGAGTTCGGGTCTAGTGTCCGGCGGATTGCGCTGCCGCTTCGTCGGCCTTCGTGTGTTGCACGGTGCCGTCCGGGTGTTCAGGTGGGCTGTACAATGTGTAGAGGCGGAGCGGCGCGTCGTCGGACGTGTTGAGGACGTTGTGCGTGACGCCCGCGGGAATCACCACCGCGCTTCCGTCACCGAGGGTGTGTCGCTCCCCATTCAGCACGACCACTCCGGCACCAGCTTCGACGCGGATGAACTGGTCGTGCCCTTCGTGTGTCTCCTGGCCGATCTCGTCGCCGGGCTGCAGGGACATGAGCACCAGTTGCGTGTTCGGACCCGTGTAGAGCACTCGACGATAGTCGTCGTTGGCGAGGGTATCTCGCTCGATGTTGGTCACATACCCGTGCATCTCAACCTCCATCCTACAATAGTGTACGGACGCGTGCCGATCGCATCACCTGACGGCGGTGACGCGTGGGATCGGGCATGTCGTTCTCCCGCCTGCCTCCGAGCGTGCAGTGGCAATAGAGCGGGTGCGGGGCCGGTCCGCCAGACGCGATTGGAGTTCGCACCGGATGTGATCGAGCGGGGGGTTCAGTTGCCGCAGTGTAGTGAGTCCGCTGACACACGATCCGCGATTGCCTGACAGACAGTGCATGCGTCGAGAGACAGATTCACCGGTGACCGTGCACGCAGAATGGCCTACTCCACTCTGGCCGGACGATTCCGGCCGCGATCACATCGGGAGGTGGGACATGCCGGGACGAGGAAACGCGCTGCCCGCTGGAGGACGCCGCTTGCCGCAGGCGCTGACGATCGTGGCGTTGACCGCGCTTGCCTGGCTGACGGCATGGCTGGTCATCGGCCTGGCGTGATCCCGGGCGGGCGCAGTCATAATCGATCCGCCAATCAAAGTTGAGCAAAGCGTCAGGTTCGACGGTCCGGGCGCGTCGGCCCCGGCGCTCACGCTCTACTCAGCGTAGCCTCAGCTAGCGGACCGAGCTTTCACCGGTTCGATCATCGAGTGTTCAATCACGCATCGGCCACCTGTGATCGGCCGGAAGGGCGTGGACGGGGAGGGGGATTCCCTGACACCGCAGCGGCTCACCCCCGACTGCATTGACCGGCCTCCGCCGCTAGCCTCAACACAAGCCCCGTCGCGGCACTCGGACGGCGCACTTTGCACGCCTACTTCGACAGTGTGTCCGATGGACCAGCGCAGAGCGACGCGAGCTCCCCACACGTACGAGATTGGCCAGCGGCTTTTCCTCGCTGGATTCCTCCTGCACCTCATGTGGCCCGCACCCGTCGCCGCTCAGTCCACGGAGCCATCGCGCGTCACCGCGCGCGTGCCCCTTCTGCTGGGCGATCTCTACAGCCAGGTGCAAGGCGCGAATCCGCGGGTCGCTGCCGCACGCTCGCTCACGAGGGCAGCGCAGGCTCGCGTGGCCGGCGCATCGCGCCCACCCGATCCGCAATTTCAGCTCGGGTTCATGAACTACACAGTTCCCGGGTTGGCGCCCATGCCGACGCTTGGCATGACCCAGCTCCAGCTCATGCAGATGCTTCCGCTGGGTGGAAAACTCGCACTCGCCGGTCGCGCGGCGGGCGCGCTGGCGTCTGCGACGGCGTTCCGCGCCGAGGATGTGTCGTGGGAACTCCGATCCCAGACGGCCATGGCGTTCTACGATCTCTACGCCACTGATCGCGGGCTCGACGTGGCCCGTGAGACCCTGAGATTGTTGCGCGACATCGCCGCGACGGCGGATGCGATGTATCGCGTGGGTGAGGGACGGCAGGCCGATGTCCTTCGCGCTCGGGTGGAGATCGCGCGCATGGCGGAGGACACGCTGCGCATGCAGGCGATGCGGCAGTCCATGACGGCGCGCCTCGATGCGCTGCTCGATCGCGATCCGTCCGCCGAGATCGGCGCGCCGGCGCTGCCGGCTTTTCCCGACTCGATTCCCGCGCGCACCTGGCTGGATTCGGTCGCGCGTGACACGCGCCCGATGATCCGTGCCGGACTCGACGAGCTACGCGCGGCAGAGGCGTCGGAGCGGCTCGCACGGAAGGAGCTCTTCCCCGACCTCCAGGTGGGCGTGCAGTACGGCCAGCGCGGCGATGTGATGGGGACGGAGCGCATGGGCAGTCTCATGCTCGGCGCATCGTTGCCGATCTTCGCCCGTTCGCGGCAGCTCCAGATGCGAGTGGAGGCGGACGCCATGAAGCTGATGGCGAAGGCCGATCTCGCCGTGATGCGCGCTGATACCCGCGGCCGGATCGGCGAAGCGTATGCGGCACTCACGCGCGCGCGCAGTCTCGCGCGGCTCTATCGCACGACGGTACTCCCGCAAGCCGAGGCGACCGTAGCCTCCGCACTCTCGGCATACCGCGTGGGAAGCGTGGACTTCATGACGCTCCTGGATAATCGCATGAGCGTCAACAGGTACCGCCAGGAGCTGTCCGCGCTCGATGCGGACCAGGGAAAAGCGTGGGCCGACCTCGAAATGCTCATCGGCCGTGTGTTGTTCGACGCAAACAATCTGAACGCCACCATCGCCACGGCAGCATGGCCAACCAGCGGGAGCGAACGATGAGACTCATGCCACGAATTGCGGCCTACGGGGGAGTTCTCGTCCTCGCGCTCGGGACCGTCTATCTCGCCACGCGTGGCACCGAAGTGCCCACCGCCATGGCGGCTACCCAGGACACCACCCATGCTGCCGGTCATGTCGCGGGCGGAGCCAGCTCCGTAACGCTCACTCCGGCGGAAGCGCAGCGCATTGGCGTCACCTATGCCACCGCGACGGTCGGGACACTCTCGAAGGAGGTACGTACCGTCGGCCAGGTGACGTTCGATGAGACACGAGTGCGGACGATCGCCCTCAAGGTCGACGGCTTCGTCGAGCGGCTGATCGTGAACTCGACAGGCCAGGCGGTTTCGGCCGGACAGCCGCTCCTCACCATCTACTCGCCGATGCTCGTCACGGCGCAGGAGGAACTGCTCCTCGCCAGACG
>JANOCW010000485.1:0-14028 GCA_031412375.1 Gemmatimonadaceae bacterium
AAATCCACCACGGCAAGCATCATCAGGCGTACGTCACCAACCTCAACGCCGCCCTCGACAAGGCGCCGGAGTTCAAGGACAAACCGCTCGACGAGCTGCTCCGTGACCTGAAATCAGTGCCCGAGGCGGTTCGCACCGCCGTGCGCAACAACGGCGGAGGGCACTGGAACCACAGCCTGTTCTGGCAGATCATGGCGCCGAAGGGGGGCGGGTCTCCGAGTGGCACCATCGCCGACGCGATCACCAAGACGTTCGGCGGACTCGACAAGCTGAAGGAGCAGGTCGGCGCAGCGGCAACGGCGCGCTTCGGCTCGGGCTGGGTATGGCTCGTCGCCGACAAGGGCGGCACGCTCAAGATCGAGACGACGCCCAACCAGGACAACCCGCTGATGGAAGGCCGCACCGCGGTCATGGGCCTCGACGTCTGGGAACACGCGTACTACCTGAAATACCAGAACCGCCGGCCGGATTACGTGACGGCCTGGTGGAACGTCGTGAACTGGCAGGAAATCTCGAAGCGGCTCGACGCGGCGCGACGCTGAGCCACCCTGTTCGACTGGAACGCCAGGCGCCTTCGCCTGGCGTTCGTCGTTTCAGGAATCACCTGGTGGCTTGGCCACGCGGACAGCGCGCTCCGCCGCTGCCTTTGCCAAGCGTTCCTCGATCCGCTGCTGAGCCGCGAGGGTGGCGCGCTCGCTGTCGGTCAGGCCGTCAGCATGCGCGAGCCCCGAAACCGGACCGGTGAGCGGCGCATCCCCGCCGCGGGCAGCATCGACGTCGTCGCGGTGGCGATGGTGCATCGTTCCCGAGACGAGGTCGTCGATCCCCCCTTCGCCTGGCCGGTCGGTGATGAGGGGCGCAGGCTCGCGCTGCGCGACCCGGCTCAGCAGCGGCGGCGTCACCAGCGTGGTGACCAGCACCATGAGCATGATCGCCCCGAACAGGTCCGCGCCGATCGCGCCCGTAGCCAGTCCCATCTGCGCGAAGATGAGCCCGACCTCCCCGCGAGGCACCATCGCCACGCCGATCAGGAGCTTGTTGCCCCTGAACCACCATGGCGCGAACCCCGCCGCAACCTTTCCCGTGACACCGACGACGATCAGCGCCCCGCCGACGAGCAGCGACCGTGAATCGGCGAGCGCACGGAGGTCCACGGCCGCGCCAACGCTCGCGAAGAAGATCGGGACGAACAGGTGCCCGAGCGTGGTCACCGACTTCTCGATCGCCTTCACCTGGGGCGTCGGATGCAGGATCAGCCCCGCGGCAAAGGCGCCGATGATCAGCGCCGACCCGGCCGCATCCGCCAGCCACGCCATCGCGAACGCGAACGCGAGGGCGACGAGTCCGAGCGTTCCCTCGGTGCTGCCGAATCCTATGATCGCGAAGATCGGCGGAATTGCAATGCGACCGATCACGATCGCGCCGACCACGAAGCCGAGCGCGACGACCGCGATCCACGCCACGCTGAGCACGGTGACGGCTGCTCCGCCGACGATCCCGGCGACCACCGAGAGGATCACCAGCCCGAGGATGTCATCGAGGACCGCGGCGCCGAGCACGATCTGGCCCTCGGGAGATCCGAGACGCCCGAGGTCGGAGAGCACGCGCGCCGAGATCCCCACGGACGTCGCGGTGAGCGCCGCGCCGGCCACGAGCGCCGGTATGGTCTCAATGCCGAGAGCGCGCGCGACGACGACGCCGAACAGGAAGGGGATCGCGACCCCGACGGCCGCAACCATCGTCGCCGTGGTGCCGACCTTGATGAGGCCCTTCAGATCGGTGTGCAGCCCGATCTGGAACAACAGCACCAGCACGCCGATTTCGGCGAGCGCCGCGATCACGGGATCGGCCGGATCGAGCACGCCGAGCACCGATCCTCCGAGCACCACGCCGGCGATGAGCTCCCCCAGCACGCTCGGCTGGCCGAAGCGCTGCGCGATCCCGCCGAGCAGCTTCGTGGCGATGATGAGTGCGACGAGCACGCCGAGCAGCGCGCCGAACGAATGTGCGCCCGGCTCCTGCACGAGCGTGAGCGAGCTCGCCGCGATCAGCGGGCGGCCTCCCCCTCGAGGTACGTGTAACCCTCGAGCCCGGCGACGTATTCCGCGATGAACGCGTTGGCGTCCTGGCGACTGAGATCCTTCGCCGCTCCGACCTTCCGCCGGAAGGTGGCGAGCAGCGTCGACGCCCCGAACTGCACGTAGTTCAGGACTTCGGTCACGGTGTCGCCGTGAACGAGATCGGTGATCTCGTAGCCCGCGTCGGAGAGCCGGATGTGCACGGCGTTGGTGTCGCCGAACAGATTGTGCAGGTCGCCGAGAATTTCCTGATACGCCCCGGTGAGGAAGATGCCGAGGATATAGTCCTCCCCATCACGCATTTCGTGGAGCTCGAGACTCGGGCGTCCATTCTTGTCGCCGACGAACCGGTCGATCTTCCCATCCGAGTCGCAGGTCACATCCTGCAGCGTGCCGCGCCGGTTTGGCTCCTCATCGAGGCGATGGATAGGCATGATCGGGAACAACTGGTCGATCGCCCAGCTGTCGGGCAGCGACTGGAAGAGCGAGAAATTGCAGAAGTAGCGATCGACGAGGGAGGCGTCGAGGTCGGCGATGATGTCCTCGTACTCGTCGCGGTCGCGCTGGACCTCACGGGAGAGCGCATTCATGATCGCGAAATAGATCTGCTCCGCGGTCGCGCGCGCGCGCAGCGACAGCACACCGGTCTGAAACAGGGACTGCGCACGCTCCTTCGCATACGTCGCATCGTGGTAGATCTCCCGCACCCGTCGTGAACCCAGCCCCTGGCGTCCGAGCGCGCGATGGTCGTCCGCCATCTCGTGGAGAATCTGGTGATCGTCCTCGACGATCTCGGGCGTCTCCGGAACGGCTTGCGACTCGACATCGATGACCTTGAGCAGCAACAACGCGTGGTGTGCGGTCAGTGCCCTGCCCGACTCGCTGATGACGTGCGGCATTGGCAGATCCAGCTCGCGGCACGCCTCGGCGATCGTGTAGATCACGTCATTCGCGTACTCCTGGAGCGAGTAGTTCACGCTCGCATTGGAGGTCGATGACGTCCCGTCATAGTCCACGCCAAGGCCCCCGCCGACGTCGACATGGGTGATGTCCACGCCCATCCCGCGGAGCTCCGCATAGAAGCGGGTGATCTCCTGCAGCCCGGTCTTGATGTAACGGATGTCGGTGATCTGCGAGCCGAGATGGAAGTGGATCAACTTGAGCACATCGAGCTGTCCCGCCTCGCGCAGCTTCTCCACGGCGCGCACGAGCTGCGCGGAGTTCAGCCCGAACTTCGACCGCTCTCCGCCGCTTTGTGCCCAGCGGCCCGAGCCTGCCGAGGCCAGCTTGATGCGAATGCCCGCAGTGGGAACGACGTCCAGATCCTTCGCGACCTGGAGCAGCACATCCACCTCGCTGAGCTGCTCAATGACGATGAAGACCGGGTGTCCAAGCCGCTGCCCCATCAGCGCGAGGCGCATGAACTCCTCATCCTTGTAGCCATTGCAGATGATGAGGTGATCGGTTGACTCGCTGAGCGCGAGCACGGCCTGCAGCTCCGGCTTGCTCCCGCACTCGAGCCCGACGCCGTGCACCTGTCCGAACTGGACGATCTCCTCGACGACGTGTCGCTGCTGATTGACCTTGATGGGGTAGACGGTCGTGTACTGCCCCGTATAGCCGAACTCCTGGATCGCCGCCTGGAAGCGGGAGCTCAGCGACTCGATGCGGGATCGAAGGATGTCGGAAAAGCGCAGCAGGACGGGCAGGCCGATACCCTGCGCCTCGAGATCGCTCGCGATCTCGAACAGATCGAGCGCGCGACGCTTGTCCGACTTGTCAGGCCGGACGACGACGTGGCCGTTTTCGTCGATGTCGAAGTAGCCGGCTCCCCACCCTTCGATGTTGTAGAGGGTGCGGGCGTCGTCGATCGACCACTTTGCAGTGGGTGCGGTGCTGGGTTCCTCGGTGCGTGTCGCCATGGCGTGCGAAGTCTAGAGGCTCCGCAGGGTGGGGGGAACCTTCGAGTCGTGATCCGCGGCGTGAGGCTACGGGTAGAGTGTCGAGACCGTCCAGCGATCGCCGGCGCGCTCGTACAGGTGGCGCTCATGCAGCCGGCTGACCCGGTTCTTCCAGAACTCGATGCGGGTCGGGGCGAGCGCGAATCCCGACCAATGCGGCGGCCGGGGTACCGGCGCGCCGTCGAAGCGGCGCTCGATCTCGGCGAGGCGACGTTCGAGGTCGCCCGGCGTGTCGATGGGGCGGCTCTGCGTGGACGCCCACGCCCCGAGCTGGCTGCCGCGGGCGCGCGAGGCGAAGTAGGCGTCCGCCAGGGCGGGGGCAACGGGCGTGACGTCCCCTTCCACGCGGACCTGCACCTCGAGCGGCTGCCAGTGGAAGCACATCGCGGCCATGGGCGTCGCGCGCAGCTCGCGGCCCTTGCGGCTCTCGAGGTTGGTATAGAAGACGAAGGAGCCGTCATCGATGCCCTTGAGCAGCAGCATGCGAGCCGCCGGCCGTCCATCGACCCCAACGGTCGCAAGCGCGAAGGCCGTCGGCTCGGGAAGCCGGGTTCGGTCCATTCGCTCGGCTTCCGCGAGAAGGGCACGGAAGCGGGCGATCGGGTCTCCGGACGGAAGGGAGGACATCATCGCAAGCGTAATGGGATAAGACGGGTTCGCCGCCCCCGTGAGGAGCAGGAACCGTGCGGTCGTGCGGGTAATGCTGTCGAATCGGGGCCGGCGGGAGTATAGATTGGGCGCGTACACTCGGCACACGGGCCCCTTCCTTCTCCGTCGGCGGAACATAGTCATGCGAACGAGCAATTTTTTTGGCGTCCTGGTCGCACTGGTCATGGCCACCGGTACTGCATCCGCGCAAGCGACCCCTCCGACCAGCGGCGCGATTCGCGCGGAACCACCGAGTGGCGACGACTCGCGGCAGTTCATCTGCCGCGGCGCTCCGGTGCCGGCAGGGTTCATCGTCACCGACGATGTGCGCGACCGCCAAATGTGTGGAGGGAGCAATCCAACTACGCTGAATTCGTACAACGTCTGGGTCATCGAGCGCTTCGACCGCCTGCCGGTCAACGCCACGCTCGATGTCTGCGCCGCCGGCCCCATTCCCGCTGGCTGGGTGCTGGTGGACGTGTACCGTCGCAAGGATCGCTGCGGTCACCCTGATGCCGTGTTCGACGTCAACGTGAAGCGCATCCGTCGCACACAGTAGAGCCGCGGGCACGCAGCGTTTCCGGGACGCGCTGACCGAGCGATGTCATGAAGCGACTGCTGAACTATTTCGTGCAGGGCCTGCTGCTGCTCGCGCCGCTGGCGATCACGGTGTTCGTGTGCTGGAAGACGTTCACGACGATCGATGGATGGCTCGGGCTGCCCGTGCGCGGCGCGGGCTTTCTGATCACGATGGCCCTGATCACCGTCTTCGGCTTTCTCGCCGGAGGCTTCCTCACCCGTCGATTTGTGGGCCTGCTCGAGCGAATCATGCAGCGGCTGCCGCTCGTCCGTCTGCTGTATTCATCGACGAAGGATCTCCTGAATGCCTTCGTGGGAGACAAGCGCCGCTTCGACAAGCCTGTCCTCGTGGAGCTCATGCCCGGCTCGAATGCGCAGGCGTTCGGGTTCGTCACGCAGGAATCGCTGGATCACCTCGGACTGCCCGGGCATCTCGCCGTCTACTTCCCGCAGTCGTACAACTTTGCCGGAAGTCTCGTGATCTTTCCGGCGGCCCAGGTGCGCCGGCTCAGCGCCGACAGCTCGGCGGTCATGGCGTTCATCGTGTCCGGTGGGGTGACGAGCGTGCCTCGTGGCCCGGGTCCCCTGAACAGCGCCATCACCGTGGCGATTCCCGCGACGTCGATTCCCGCAGCGGCGATTCCCGCGGCCCTCCCGCCGCGGTCGTGAACGCGGTGTGACCACGTGGCCCGCTCCGATCGACGGCGCCCTCGGTCTCGCTGTCGACATCGGGACGTCGGCGGTGCGTGCGTTCGTCTACGACAGCAGCGGGTTCGGCATCAGTGGCGTGCGCCTTCGGTACGCGTGGACCACAACGCCGGACGGTGGTGCGGAGATCGACGCCGAGCGGATCGTCGCGCTCGTGGTGGAAGCGATGGAGGGAGCGCTCGGCAGTGCGGGACTCCTCGCCACCCGAATCGTGGCGGTGGGGTTTACGGGGATGTGGCACTCGCTCCTCGCCGTCGGAGCGAACGACGCTCCGCTGACGCCGCTCTACGCGTGGACTGACACGCGGGCGTCGCGCGCGGCTGCGGGGCTCCGCACGGAACTGGATGAACCCGCGGTCCATGCGCGGACGGGAGCAGTATTCCACCCGAGCTACATGCCGGCGCGGGTGCGGTGGCTCCGGGCAATGATGCCGTCGGTTGCGGCCCGCGTTGCGCGGTGGATGACGATTGGCGACTACGTCACGATGCGATTGTTCGGCAGTCCGGCCATCACCATCTCAATGGCGTCGGGCTCCGGCCTGTTCGATCAGCACACGCTCTGCTGGGATGTCCCTCTCCTCGCTGCTCTCGAGATGGGCCCCGAGCAGCTTCCCTCCCTCATCGACCGTGACGAACCCCTTCATGCACTGAGGCCGGAGTTCGCATCTCGCCTCGGCGCCCTTCGCGCCGCCCGGTTCCATGGCGTGCTCGGCGACGGTGCCTGTGCAAACGTCGGCAGCGGCTGCATGACGTCCAGCGAGCTCGCGCTTTCCATCGGCAGCTCGGCTGCGCTGCGTGTGATCGCACGGGTCGACGAGTTCACGATTCCCGCAGGACTGTGGTGCTACCGGCTCGACCGCGCGCACGTCGTCCTCGGCGGGGCGCTCTCGAACGGCGGGAACGTCTTCGCATGGTTGCGCGACATGCTGCGTCTCCCGCCGCAGGACGAGTTGGAGCGCCTGCTCACGGCGCGGTTCCCCGACGCCCATGCCCTCACCGTGCTGCCCTTCCTCGCGGGGGAACGGAGCCCTGACTGGCCGCTCGCGGCGCGGGCGGTCATCGCCGGGCTGAGCCTGGACACTGGCCCCGTGGATCTCCTGCACGCAGCGATGGAGGGCGTGACGCTGCGTCTCGCGCTGATCAACGGGCTGTTGCGAGCCTACTTCCCGGGACTGCGCACCATCGTGGGCAGCGGCGGAGCGCTGCGACAGTCGCCGGCGTGGGCGCAGATGGTGACCGACGCGCTCGGCAGCCCGCTCGCGCTCACCGAGGACCATGAGACATCGAGCCGAGGCGTGGCGCTGCTCGCGCTCGAGTCGGCGGGCGCGATCCCCGACGCGGGGACGGTGGCGCCGCCCGCGACCACCGTGCTGGCGCCGGTCGCGGAACGCACCGCTGCGTACGCGGCGGCATTGACTCGTCAGGCTGGGCTGGCGACGGCGATTGCAGGCTGGGAGCGGGAAACGGCGCGGTCGCGGTAGCACGCGCCGCGGGTCACCGCTCCAGCTTGAACCCCGGATCCACGGTCGGACGCTGGGCTACGTTCCCGACAGCCCAGCCGGTGGCGTACATCCACTGCGTCATCTTCCGAAGCTTCACGATGTCGATGCGGTCGGGCTCGTCGTCCGGAGTGTGGTAATCCGAATGCAGCAGCGTGGAGAAGAACAGCGCGGGGATACCTGCGCGCGCATACGGCAGATGATCGCTTCGGAAGTACCATCCTTCGCGATGCGTTGGCCGGTCCCAACTGCTGTCGACGACGAAGCGCGTCACCCGATCGTTGGCGATGAGCGCCATCTGCGTGAGGACGGACGAGTTTCGGTGCGGCGGCTGCGACCCGAGGAGGGCGGCCGTATCGGGGTGATTGCGCCCGATCATGTCGCCATTGAGCACCGCGACGATGGCCGACCGGGGCACCGTCGGTTTCGCCGCATACCAGTAGGAGCCATGGAGACCGCGCTCCTCCGAACCGTGCCACACGAAGAGCGATGAGCGGCGCGGGGGCGCCGCGCGAACGGCGCGGCCGATCGCGAGGAGTGCCACGGCCACGGTGGCGTTGTCATCGGCGCCGTTCCAGATCGAATCACCGTCGATGACATGACGAACGCCGTCGTGGTCCTGATGCGCGCTGTACAGCACGTATTCATCGCGCAGCAGCGGGTCCGTACCCCGGATCCTGGCGACCACGTTCACTGAGGGGTAGACGAAGCGATCGAGGTGGAGCTGAAGGCGCGCGCGATCGCCGCGTCGCAGCGCTGATGTCAGCGCACCATTGCGGACGATGACGAGCGGGATGGAGGCAGCCGCGGGGCCACCGCGGCCGCCTGCACCGGGAGCGGCTCCGCCCGCGGCAGGGGCTCCGCCAGGCCCGCCACTCGTCGGAGTGGGCGCGACCGTGTCACGGAGATACTGGCCGCGAGTCGCCGCACCGGATATCGCGAGGAACAGTCGCTCGAACGACGCATCGACCACGAAGAGTGCCGCCGAGGCTCCAGCCGCCTGCAGCGCGAGGCCGCGCTGCGTGATCAGCCGCTGGAGGCGAACGGTCAACTCTTCCTGGGGGCCCGGACCGCGACGGGCCGGCACATCACCGAGCGCCGCGGCATCGGCGGGAGTGATCCTCGACACGACAATCCTGCCAGCGACGCCTGCGTCGGGTTCCGAGCCTTCCAGGAGCGCGATCTCGCCGTCCACGAATGCCGTGGTGCGCGTCGTGACGACGAAGTCGCGTCCAAAGCGCAGGCGCGTATCGCCGACGATGACGGCACTTTCATCCGATTGCGTCGCGCGCCCGAGCGGGAAGAACTGGAAGTAGGTTCCGTCGTCGCCCGCGGGTTCGAGACCCGCCTCGCGCGCCCGCTCGGCAACCCACACGGATGCACGCATCTCATCGAGTGTACCGCCTTCGCGACCGCGCATGTCGTCGCCGGCCATCGCGAACAAGTCTCGCCGGAGATCTGCCTCGGTGATTCGTTCGAGCTCCGGCGGAAGGACAGACCGGTCGGCCGAACCCGTGCCCGCCTGCGGCGTCGTCAGCGGCGTGCATGCAGCAAGGATGACCACGGCCGTCAGCGCCTGCGCGAGAGGATGCATGCGGGTGGTGACCATGTCAGGGACGCGGCGGAGGCTTCGTTCCCGCCACGACAATGTCGATTCGCACCTCATCGCCAAGCATCGCACCGCCCCCTTCGGCGAGCCGATTCCAGCTCAACCCATAGTCGAGCCGATTGATCGTCGTCGTTGCCTCGAAGCCGATGCGGCGGCCGCCGCGGTTATCGACGGTGTTTCCGAGGTAGCGCCCCCTGAGCACCACTGGCTTCGTGATGCCGCGGATCGTGAGATCGCCGGTCACCGTGAGATCCTCCGCACGCCCCTCTACGCGGGTACTCCTGAAGGTGATGGTCGGATACTTCTCCACTTCGAAGAAATTCGGGGAGCGGAGATCCTTGTCCCGGTTCCCGTTCCGGGTATCGACGGTCGCTGCCTGGATCGTCACGTCGACCGACCCGCGCCCCAAACTGGTCGTGTCGACAATGATCGTCCCACTCCACTGGCCGAATCCGCCCCGCACGCGGCTGACGAAATGTCGAATCGAGAAGCTGAGATCGGAGTGGCCAACGTCGATCTGCCAGGCGTTCGGATCGACGGCCGCGAGAGGGGCACCCGGGGCGGGGATTGACGTTGGCTGCTGCGCGTCGAGGCGAGCGCCGCCACCGAACGTAGCGAGGATCAGCAGGGTCGTGACGAACGACGCACGCATGCAATGCTCCTGAGGCCTGGACGCCAGCGCGCCCATGGTGAGATCAGACGACGGGGTACGAGAGCGAGATGACCTCGTACCCCGCGAGATCGTGAGAGAAAATCGGCGCCGTGACGTCGGCTACATCTTCATTGGTGTTGCACTGCCGTAGTAGATGCCGTTGAAGAGCAGCTTGAAGGTGCCGTGTGTCTGACCGCGCTGATTGACCTCGGGGCCGAAGAGGAAAACCTTCCCCTTCCCCATGTTGGCTTCGATGACGGCGACCCCGCCATCGAGGTACTGCTGCCCCCACGCCCAGCCGCTGCGGAGCGGCGTCTTGCCGTCGAACCATGCGACACTCTTCACACCGCGGGCTGCGGCATCAGCGCCGATCTTGAACGTCGGGCTGTTGTCGAAGAACATGTCGATCTGCTGGGGCAGGCCGTGGCCGAGGGGATGGGTAGTGTCGAGGCGAACACGGAGGACCGACCCGGGCACGTAGAACTTCGTGTCGGTGAGCGCCTGCCCGTTCTCGACGAGGTGATCGGTGATGGGGAGGCCAAGGTGCGCTGCGAGGTTGGCGGCCGAGCGATCGATCGCGATCACGGTTCCACCGTTTTCGACGAACTGCTTGAGCGCTGGGATCGATTTCGCCGCGGTGAGGGCGCCGCGCTGGTTCCGGTACTCGGGCGGAAGGTCGGAGTCCGACATGTCGGTCGCACCGGCGCCGGCCGCACCGGCATTCATGGTCGGGATCTCGTCACCGCTCGAGAAGATGATCACGTCATACTTCGCGTTGAGATTGCCTGCGTCGAACTGCGGCGGGAACACACGCTCGAAGTCGAAGTCGAACTGCTCGAGCACCCACCGGTTCCAGCCTGCGGGCATCGAACCGCCGTACTGATCCCAGAGCGCGATTCGCGGCTTCTTGAGCTTGAGGGCGTCGCCCGCGGGCTTCGACGTCGTGCCCTCGAAGTTCACGCCGACATCGGACGCGATGCGCTGGAGGGACGCGAGCGTCGTGCCTTTCGACGGGATATAGAGCGTGCCCACCGGGTACGTCTTTCCGTTCGCCGTGGCCGGTGTGCGCAACCAGTACACCTCCTCGTTCGTGCGGAGGAGCTTGTTCACGGCGCTGAAGGCATCGTTGACTTCGTGGCTGGTGAAGTAGCCAGCCGGACGCTGCACGGTCGACACGCGACCGGCGGGCGCCTTGATGTTCCACTCCTCGATCTTGCGGAAGGGGCCCGTGAATCCGTCGAGAATGCGATCGAACTGCACGCCCATCTCGTAGGCGAGCGTCCATCCGGCATTGTCGTACGGGCGGGAGGGCGCGGCGCCGGGGTACGGGAAGTCATCCGGGTGGTCCTGCGGCTCGAACATGTCCATCACGTGCGGCCGGAACGCCTGGTTGGCCATCACGACGAAGGAGCCGGCGGGGTAGCTCTTCCCCGCGACCGTGAACTGCGCCGTCGCCTGGTGCACGGCGACGCCCGTCTCGAGCAGCGCGTTGACGAACTTCGTCGCGGTCGGAAGGTCTGCCTGGCTCGCGGACAGGATGTAACCGCGCGGGTCGCGAAGGTCCGCCGTGCGAAGCGCGGCCCATGCACTGTCCTGCCGGGCGCGCATGGCCGGGGTCATCGCGCCCCCGCGGCCGCCACCGCCGCCCGCTCCGCGTCCCCCGCCGCCGCCACCACCACCGGCGCGCATGATTTCCTCGGCGCGGGCGATGCGGCGGGGCGACGTCGTCCACGTATCACGGCTGCCGCGCTCGATCGAATTCTTCCCCATCCTGTAGATGTTGAAGAGGAAATTCTCCTTCATCTTCGACGCGAGATCGAGGACCGCGCGATTCGCCGTCACCGAGTAGTCGACCGACTGGCGGAAGTGCCACGTCTGCGGCGCGATCGGCAGCGGCAGGTCGGCGCGGGGCAACTGCTGCCGCGCGATGAACGGGATCTGAATCGGCGTGGGATTGCCGATGGTCTCCGTGAGGAGCCCGATCATGTTGTGGAAGTAGGCCGTGGTTCGGAGGCCGCCGTTCCACCACGTCGAATAGCTGGCGCCGGTGCGACTGGTGATGCCGCCCTTGCCCTCGGCAGCGAAGCGCGAGTGCATGGCCGCACCGACGAGGTCGATGCTGACGGGAACGAGCGGATCGAAGTTGAAGTTGAATGGATCGCGGAACGGCGGTGCGAACATCACCGTCCCCGCGGGACCCGTCTGGTGATGGTTGTAGACGATCTGCGGATACCACTCGCGGTACATCACCCGGTTCATGTTCTCGGTCTCCGGCTGCGTCGAGCCGAAGAAGTCACGGTTGTTGTCGTGGCCGATGTACTTCTGGTACAGCCTCGGAATGCCGGGCCCCGATCCGCGCTGCTGCGGATTCGTGTTTCGCATGTACCACTCGGCCGTGAGATCATTGCCGTCCGGGTTGGCATGCACGAACAGAATGATCGTGTTGTCGAGGAAGCGCAGCGTCTCGTCGTCGTTGCCGCTCACGATCTGATGCAGGGTCTCGACGAGTTGCTGGGCTCCCAGGACCTCGGTTGCATGCAGCCCGCCATCAATCCACACCACCGCCTTCCCTTCCTTCGCCAGCGCACGGGCCTGATCGTCGGTCAACCCGTCCGCCAGTGCGAGTCGCCGAGAAATGTCCTTGTAGCGAGCAAGATTCCGGTGGTTGGCCGGGGACGTCACGATCGCCATGAGCTGGGTACGGCCTTCGGCGGTCTTCCCCATCTCGTGCACGATCATCCGGTCGCTCTCGCCGTCGAGCTTGCGCCAGTATTCCGCGATCTGGCGATAGCTCGCGAGGTGATAGTCGTCGCCGAGATTGAAGCCGAACTGCTCTTTCGGGCTGGTGACCTTGCCGGCGGCTGGCACCGACATGGTCTGGGTCGTGGGCTGTTGGGCAATTGCCGGTGTGCCGACGAGCCACACTGCGGCCAGCAGGGCGAGGGGAATTCGGGTCATGGTCATGTGCATTGCGAGCATCCTTCGGGTGGGGACCAATCAGCGACAGGCGCGCCGACGTGCGCGCGAGGGGGAGGCAACGAAGTCTACTGGTCGAGGGTGCCTGCGGCCACGGGTCGTGGCGCGCGGCGACTCAGCTCTACGCGCGGCACGCGGCGCGCGTTGCCCCTGGGCAAAGCGACCTACCGCGCTATCTCTGCCGACACCACGGCAAGCCAGGCGCCTGTCGGGCTCACTGCAAGCCGCGAGATCCTCCCGAGTGCCGGCGCGTCGAAAGTGGCAACGATCTGCCAGTCGGCGGTGTCGCTCGGCGGCATCGATGACGGGGTCCAGCGATACAGCGTGTTCGCGCGCGCCATCAGCACGCTGCCGTCGGGCATCCATGCGTGGTCCTCGCTCCCCGGGAGCGTTCGGACCAGCGTGGTAACGCTGTCCGTCCCCGGATCGAGTCGCTTGATCCACCATTCGGCATCGCTGACCTTGTGGACGAAGCTGATCGACTGCCCGCCCGGAATGCGGTGCATGGAGCGGCCAATTCCGCTGAGCACGGTCCGGGCACTCCCGCGAGCGATGACGACCTGCAGCGTCGCGGGAGCGCCAAGGACGAAGAGTGCGAGCGTCGAGTCGTCTGCCCAGGCGTGATAGCCGACCGGCTTCACATGCGTGAGCTCGAGGCGCGGATCGCGGCCATCGAGCGCAAAGCTCCAGAGCCGCTGCGTCGAGTCCGCCTCGACTCGGATCACCGACACGCGTCGGCCGTCGGGCGTCACCGTGGCGGAGTATTCGCTTTCGGGGGTTCGCGTGAGGCGGACCGTCCGTCGCCGCGCGATGTCGTAGCGGTAGATGTCCGACTGGCCGTCCTTGCGCACGCTCGTGAAGAGGACCGACCGACCGTCGGGTGTGAACGACGGCTGGTTGTCGTAGCCGGCTCTCGCCGTGATGTTGATGGGCGCACCGACATTCAGTGCCCCGTTGCGGAGGGTGAGCGGGAAGAGGTGAATGTCGGTGGATGGGGCGGCCTGCGCTCCCACCTGGGATGCGACCGCGAAACCCGTAACCGCGAAAGCGGTGGCAACGAGCGCCTGGCCAGGATGGTCCGGGAGTCAGAGTGCGCGGATCCGCGAGGTGAGGGAGTCGAACTCGAATATGGGGCGAGATCCCGTGCGGGCGAAGTCTGGAGCGGTCGGGCGCAACAGCGAGCTCTGCCTGACCTTCACGCCTCATGAGCAACCAAACGACCCTTCGAGTTGTCTTCGGAAGTTGCAGGCGTTTGCGTGCGGCATGCGCCGTGCGCACCATGACAAGTGCCACCGAACGTCCCACCCTGGACCGGGAGC
>JANOCW010000486.1:0-3819 GCA_031412375.1 Gemmatimonadaceae bacterium
CGTGGGCTCGTGCGCACAGATCGGCGCGCGCGTCCACCTCAGCGCGGCCGCGCAGATCGGCGGTGTGCTCGAACCCGTGAACGCGGCGCCCGTCGTGATCGAGAACGATGTCGTCGTCGGGGGCAACTGCGGTGTGTACGAAGGCACGGTGGTCGGCGCCCGTGCGGTGCTGGCGGCCGGCGTCGTCCTGACGCGCGGAACACCGGTGTTCGACCTCGTGGCGCAGCGGGTTCACCGCGCCGAGGCTGGGCATCCCCTGGTAATCCCCGCCGGTGCCGTCGTCGTGCCCGGAGCTCGCGCCGTGCGCGATGCGTGGGGGGAAGAGCAGGGTCTCTCACTGCAGACACCGGTAATCGTGAAATACCGCGACGAGAAAACTGACGCATCGACCGCGCTGGAGCGCTGGCTCCGGTGAAGCGAATTGCGGCGGCATGGTGAAATCCATCGAGATTCGCGTGCCGGGTGACAAGTCGCTTTCGCACCGAGCGCTGATCTTCGCGTCACTGGGTGAAGGTGTCTCCCATGTGCGCGGTGTCCTCCGGTCGCAGGACGTGCAATCCACCGCTGCGGTCCTGCGTCGCCTCGGCGCGGACATTCCCATCCTCGGCGACGACATCGAGATCCGCGGCAGCGGCCTCCATGGATTTCACCGGCCATCCGCGCACCTCGACTGCGGAAACAGCGGAACGACCACCCGGCTCATGGCCGGAATCCTCGCGGCCTGTCCGTTCTCCAGTCGGCTCGTGGGCGATGCGAGCCTGAGCCGCCGCCCGATGCGCCGAATCGCGGAGCCCCTCACGGCGATGGGAGCGCGCCTCGAGTTCGAGCGCGCCGACGGTCTGCCGATGACGGTCCACGGAGGAGCGCTGCGCGGCGTGGAATGGCGAAGCGAGGTCGCGAGTGCGCAGGTGAAGAGCGCAATTCTGCTTGCAGGACTGGTCGGGGGCGTCACGGTCAGCGTCAACGAGCCCTCGCGCTCACGAGATCACACCGAACGCATGCTGATCGCACTGGGAGTGCGCGTGGACATCGCGGGGACGCGCGTCACGCTTCGCGAATCGCACGCACTTCCTCCGCTCGACATGCGCGTCGCCGGAGATCCGTCTTCGGCCGCATTCTTCGTCGCTCTCGCGGCAGCACACCCCGGCCTCGAGATCCTGCTTCCCGGTGTCTGTCTCAACGAGACGCGCACCGGGTTCCTCGCCGCGGCGAGGCGCATGGGTGCCTCGATCGCGATCGAGCCGACAGGCTCCGAGGGTGGGGAGCCGGTGGGGACAATCCGCGCATGCGCGGGCGAGCTGCGCGGGATCTCCGTGGAACCCGCCGATGTCCCGGCGATGATCGACGAGATCCCCCTTCTCGCATGCCTTGCCGCCGTCGCGAGCGGCGAAACCGTGATCCGGGGAGCCGGTGAGCTTCGGGTGAAGGAGAGCGACCGTATCGCCGCGGTCGCGGCAAACCTGCACGCTCTCGGCGTCCACACCGAGGAGCATGGCGATGGGCTGAGGATCCATGGGACCAGCGCGCCACTTCGGGGCCGGGTGCACGCCTTTGCTGATCATCGCGTCGCGATGGCGTTCGGCATTCTCGGAGCGTTGCCCGGCAACCGCATCACGATCGATGATCCCGCGGCCGTCGACATCTCGTACCCCGCTTTCTGGGATGATCTGCGACGGGTGACGGCGTGACCGGCCCCGGTGAGCGAACCATTCGGCACGACCTCCCACCGCGGCGCGTCGTGATCGCCATCGATGGCCCGGCGGCGTCCGGCAAGTCCTCGACGGCCCAGTGGGTCGCCGACTCGCTCGGCTATGTTCACGTCGACTCGGGAGCGCTCTATCGAGCAGCGACGGCGACGCGAGCGCGGCTCGCGGATGCCGCGGAGGTCTGGACAGAGGATTCGGTTCTCGAAGCGGCGTCCCGCGTGTCGCTCCGGCTGATGGGTGCATGGCTGGAGCCGCTCATCGACGGCGTGACCGCCGAAGAGGAAATCCGCGGGCCGACTGTCACCGCGAACGTCTCCCGTGTCGCGCAGATGCAGGCTGTCCGCGCGTGGGTCAATGACCGTGTGCGGGCGACGGCCGAGGAGTACGATGTGGTGGTCGACGGGCGCGACATGGGGACGGTCGTTTTCCCCGACGCCGCGCTCAAGATCTACCTCGTTGCCGACCCTTGGGAACGCGCCCGGCGCCGGCTGACCCAGCAACTCGGGCGCCGCCCCGCGGACGAGGAGATCGCCGAGGAAACGGAGCGCCTGGTCAGGCGGGATGCGCGGGATGCGACCCAGACCATCCAGGCGAAGGATGCCGTTCTCATCGACACGACGTACCTCACGCAGCCCGAGCAGGTCGAACGGATCGTCGCCCTCGCCCGAGCCGTAACTCGGCGTCCGGACGACACTTCCCCGGTTGACGGCTAGCCGAGGCCCCCGTTATGTTCATGGGCTCGATTTCCATCGCGGCCGTCCTGCCGCGGTAACGTTGCATCCACCCCTGCTCGCCGCGGCGACGAAGCTCATTCCGCGACTCGAGGAGACACTTGCTCCACATGGCCGAACTCGACACCGACACCGATACCGAAAGCACCGCGACATCCCCGCTGACCCAGCGCGAGAAGCGCGACCTGCAGAAGGCGCAGCTTCGCCCGCTGGCGAATCGCCGCCCCGAGCTCTACGAGGAGGACGAGTACACCTCGGAAGAGTACGAGCAGATGATCGACATGTACCAGGGGACGATGGCCTCCATCGAAGAGGGGGAGATCGTCAAGGCCCGGGTCATGGAGATCCGCGAGAACATGGTCGTCCTCGACATCGGCTTCAAGTCCGAGGGTGCGATTCCGCTCGAGGAGTTCAAGGATCTCCCCGACCTGAAGGCGGGTGACGAGGTCGAGGTGCTCCTCGAGCACCTCGAGGATCAGGAAGGATCGGTGGTGCTGTCGAAGAAGAAGGCCGACTTCATGCGCGTGTGGGAGCGCATTCGTGTCGCCTACGAAAGCGACCAGCCGGTGGAGGGCACGCTCGTCAAGAAGATCAAGGGTGGTGTCGTCGTCGACCTCATGGGTGTCGACGCGTTCCTGCCCGGCTCGCAGATCGCGCTGCGTCGAGTGCCGAACATCGACGAGCTGCTCGGTCAGAAGTACGAGTTCAAGATCATCAAGCTCAACAAGCGCCGCCGCAACATCGTCGTCTCGCGCCGCGTGATCCTCGAGGCCGAGCGCGCCGGCAAGCGCGAGAGGCTCATGAAGGAGCTGCAGAAGGACCAGATCCGGAAGGGTGTCGTCAAGAACATCACCGACTTCGGTGCATTCATCGATCTTGGCGGCGTGGACGGGCTCCTTCACATCACCGACATGTCGTGGGGCCGCATCTCGCACCCCTCCGAGCTGGTGCAGATCGGCGCGGAGCTCGAGGTCAAGGTTCTCGACATCGACTGGGAGCGCGAGCGCATTTCGCTCGGGCTCAAGCAGCTCCAGAGCTATCCGTGGAAGGATGTCGCGGCGAAGTACCCGGTGGGCACGCGTGTCGCCGGCAAGGTCGTCTCGATCACCAACTACGGGGCGTTCATCGAGCTGGAGCCGGGCATCGAAGGCCTCGTCCACATCAGCGAGATGAGCTGGACCCGCAACGTGCGCCACCCCTCGAAGCTCGTCTCCATCGGCGAGTCGATCGAGGCCGTGGTACTCAAGGTCGATCCGAACGAGGAGAAGATCTCGCTCGGCATGAAGCAGACGGAGCAGGATCCGTGGATGGTGCTGCCGCTGCGGTACCCGCTCGGCACGCGCATCACGGGCAAGGTTCGCAACCTCACGAGCTTCGGCGCG
>JANOCW010000487.1:0-12085 GCA_031412375.1 Gemmatimonadaceae bacterium
CGCAATGACGTCAGCTTCGAGCGCGGGACATTCCGGGTCCGCGGCGATACGGTCGAGATCTTTCCTGCCTACGAGGAGCAGGGAGTCCGCATTGAGCTGTGGGGCGACGAAGTCGAGCGCATCTCGAAGATCGACGTCATCAGCGGCGAGACTATCGCCGTGCTCGAGAAGACGGCGGTGTATCCCGCGAAGCATTTCGTCACCACGAGGCCCTCGCTCGAGCGCGCGGTGGGCGTGATCCGCAGCGAACTATCGGACCGGCTGGAGGAGCTGCGCCGATCTGGGAAGCTGCTCGAGGCTCAGCGCCTCGAGAGCAGGACGAATTTCGACATCGAGATGATGCTCGAGATCGGCACCTGTGCCGGGATCGAGAACTATTCGCGTCACCTGTCCGGCCGGCGCGCAAGCGAGCGACCCGCATGCCTCTTCGACTACTTCCCCGAGGACTTCCTCGTCGTCGTCGACGAGTCGCACGTCTCCCTTCCCCAGATCGGGGGCATGTTCAACGGCGACCGGGCACGCAAGCTGACGCTGGTCGACTACGGATTCCGGCTGCCCAGTGCGCTCGACAACCGCCCGCTGATGTTCGATGAGTTTCTCTCGCTGACGCCACGGGCGATCCTCGTCTCTGCGACGCCGAGTGAGCTCGAGCTGCAACTCTCGGAGGGTGTCGTCGTCGAGCAGATCATCAGGCCGACCGGTCTCATCGATCCGGAGATCGACGTGCGCCCGGTGCGTGGGCAGGTCGACGACCTGTTGAACGAGATCCGGATCCGCGAGCGGAAGGGAGAACGAGTGCTCGTCACCACGCTGACGAAGCGAATGTCCGAGGATCTCACGGATTACCTGCAACAGGTCGGCGTGCGCGTGCGCTACATGCACTCGGACATCGACGCCATTGAGCGCATGGAGATCATTCGGGGACTCCGTCTTGGGGAGTTCGACGTCCTCGTCGGAATCAATCTCCTGCGCGAGGGACTGGACCTGCCCGAAGTGTCGCTCGTCGCGATCCTCGATGCGGACCAGGAGGGATTTCTCCGAAGCGACCGTTCGCTCATCCAGACCATTGGTCGCGCCGCGCGACACGTGGAAGGCCGCGCGATCTTCTACGCGGATCGGACCACGGGCTCGATGCAGCGCGCCATGGAAGAAACAGGGCGCCGCCGCGAAATCCAGCGCGCCCACAACGTGAAGCACGGCATCCGCCCCGAGAGCGTGGTCAAGGGGATCGACCAGGTGAAGTTCATCACCCGCATCGCCGATGCGCGGGCCGACCGCGAGTCGCGAGTGGCCGAGGAGAAATCGACCTACGGAGCCGGACTCGAAGCAAAGGAGCTCACCGCGTTGCTCGAGAAGCAAATGCGTGAGGCGGCTGCCGCGCTCGACTTCGAGACCGCCGCGCGCCTCCGCGATCAGCTGTTCGAGCTCAAGGCCCGCGGTGGCGCAAGCGTGGCCCGTCCGGCGGTCAGCGATCTCCGCGCTCGGCGCTGAGCTCGTGCACGGTCCCATCGTTCCTCCCCTGGCGCGGCGTGGGCATCTCGCGCTGACCCTGACCGAGCTCGAAGCCTGGGGCCACTCGTTCGGGCAGGCCGCGCACCCGCCCCTCTGGGTCGCGCTCAGCGGCGACCTCGGGTCCGGGAAGACGACGCTCGTTCGCGCGATCTGTCGCGGATACGGTGTGACCTCGGACGTCACGAGCCCCACGTTCGCCCTGGTGCACGAGTACGCTGCGCCGCGCTCGCGGGTACTCCACCTCGACCTCTATCGCCTGGAGCGACAGGACGAACTCACCACGCTCGGCTGGTACGACCTGCTCGAGGAGGCGGCCCTGGTTCTCGTGGAGTGGCCCGAGCGCGCACGATCGGCGATGCCTCGCGGCCGCGTCGACATTGACCTCGAGCACCTGCCCGGCGATCCGGACCGCCGGCTCCTCCTCGCGGGATGAGGCATCCTTTTCTCGTGATGGACGCTTCGACCTATCGCGGAACCGTCGCCGTGGTAGACGGAAGTCGCGTGCTGGCTGAGCGCGAGGTGCAGATGCGCGGTCAGCAGGAGGAGCGCCTCATGCCGGCTGTTGCCGAGACGCTGGTCGCTGCGGGTGTCCGGTCGTCCGATGTCGAAGGAGTCGTGTGTGGGGCGGGGCCTGGCAGCTTCACGAGCCTGCGCATCGCAGGGTCGATTGGCAAGGGCATTGCCGCCGCTGCCCAGGTCCCGCTGTACGCAGTGTCCTCGATCCTGCTGCTGGTCGCGGGCGCCACACCTGCCGCGCAGCCAGGTCGATACCTCGGCGTTCTCGACGCCATGCGCGGAGCCGTATTCGCTGGGCGCGTCCTGGTTGGCGAGGCCGGGCTGGTGGAGCAGGAAGGCGAAGTCGACCTGCTCGACTCGGCGGCGGCATCGCGGCGCGCGGCCGACGAAGGTCGTCAGATGGTCGGGCCAGGCGTGGGACCGGGTTGGTCGCCGCACGCCCGCGGGTTCGCGCGGCTGCGCCTCGTGGACGGCGCGCTGCAGGCCGTGGATCTCGCGAGCTGGGAGCCCTCGTACGGCAGGCTTGCGGAGGCCCAGGTTCAGTGGGAACAGAAGCACGGTCGGAGCCTCCTGGCGTGACTGATCGCATCGTGTTGCCTTCATCGCCGGTGCGCCTCCGCCGCGCGCGCGAGTCGGATCTGGCGGATGTTCTCGCTATCGAACGGGTTTCGTTCACCGATCCATGGTCCCGCAGCTCGTTCGCCACGCTCCTGGAGCAACCGCGGGTGTATTTTGCCGTCGCGCTCGATGCGGCCGACACTCTGCTGGGCTACACCGTCGCCTGGTTCGTCGTCGACGAGGCGGAGCTGGCGAACCTTGCGGTCGCTCCCGAGGCACGGGGCCGGGGCGTTGGGACGTCGCTTCTCGAGGGCGCGCTGTCCACGGCGGAATCGCGGGGCACGACATCCATGTACCTCGAGGTCCGGGCCGCGAACGTGTCGGCGATCGCCCTGTACTCGTCCCACGGCTTCGTCGAGATCAGCCGACGAAAGTCGTATTACAAGAACCCGGTCGAGGATGCGCTCGTGCTTCGGAGGACGGCACCCTCGGCGTCGGGCAGTCCCGTACAGGCGCAATAGAAATGACCGCAGTGCGCCGATCGGCTTGTGGCGGCGCGCTCCATCAGCCCTACTTTCATCCGCGAGGCACCCGCTCTCTCGCCAGGAGGCATTGTGAGCCGAAGCTTGAACAAGGTCACACTCATCGGAAACCTCGGGAACGATCCCGAGATTCGCTCGACCACCGGCGGTAACCGCGTAGCGAGCTTCTCGCTCGCAACGAGCCGGTCGTGGAACAACCCACAGGGGGAGAAGCAGGAAAAGACGGAGTGGCACAAGTGCATCGTCTGGAACACGAAAGGCTCGCAGCTCGCCGACATCGTCGAGAAGTACGTGAAGAAAGGCGACAAGATCTATGTCGAGGGGCGGATCGAATACCGCCAGTGGCAGGACAAGGAGAACCAGACGCGATACACGACGGAGATCAACGTTCGTGAGTTGCTGATGCTGGGCGGCGGTCGCGGCGCCGGCTCCGAGGGGAGCGATGCGATGGCTCCGTCGGCGCGCGGGCGGGCTGCGACGGGGGAGCGCGCAAAGGCTCCGGCCGGTGCGGCGGCGGGTGACTTCGAGGACTTCCCCGGTGCGCTCGAGGACGAGGACGACGACCTGCCGTTCTAGTCCGTTCCGCGCCGGCCCCACGGCCGGCGCGGGGCCCTGTCGACCCCGTGACAAACACGCCCGACTCGGCACCGCGGGGAAACCCCTGCAGGATGCGATCGTCTGATGAGAGGCATAGACGGCAGGCAAGGGTCGGGACCCTCCCGATCCTGGGCCTCCACGCATCACGGCTCCGGTCGGATCCTGCGCTCGAGCAGACCGGCCGTGACCCGTTCATCGCGGGAGAGGGAGATCAGGATGAGATACCGGTCCAGGTGGGCGCGCACCATCGTCGTGAGCTCGATGTTGTTTCCGGCGCTAGCTGCGGCGCAGGAGATCAGCGGCCCAGCCAAGAGTCACACCGTGAAGGCGGGCGACACGCTTTGGGACATTGCGCGCCAATACCTGAGCGATCCATTCCTCTGGCCCGAAGTTTACCGACTCAACACCGCCATCGTCGAAGATCCGCACTGGATCTTCCCGGGTGAAGAGCTGGCCCTCCCCGATCCGGCTTCACTCGGAGCGCCGATCGTTCCCGTTGCCGCGGAGGACGTCGGCGCCGGCGCCATGGAGGGACCCACCGTGTTCACCATGGGCGCGCCGACCCGGGTTCGCGTCGCGGGCGGCTCGAGCCGGACGGCAGTGCGGCAACCGCCGCCGCCCATCCGGGAATGGGACTACTACGCCGCCCCCTGGGTCGATCGTGAGGGGGGGCCGGGCGGGTCCGGTAAGGTCATTCAGACCGTCGAGATACCCGGCATTACCACCAAGAGCGAGCGCGAGCGCTTCCAGTTCCAGGAACGGATTTACGTCACGGCGCCGGCGTCGGTGATGCCCGCCCCGGGCGATCGCTATATCACCTACATGCTCGGCCCCGTTCTCTCGGACCTCGGACAGGTCGTCATCCCCACGGGTGTCGTCGAAGTGGAACGGGCGGGCGTGGGCGAATTGACGACCGTTCGGATCATTAGACAGTTCGACGAGATCCGCACGGATCAGTTCCTGATGGTCGTCGACAGCCTTCAAATGCCAGTCGGCGGTGAGCTCACTCCGATCGAGCTCGGAGTGACGGCGCGCATCCGCTGGATGCGCAACGATCCCGTCCTCGCATCGATCCAGCAGTACGTCGTACTGAGCGCTTCCGATCGTGACGGCGTCCGCCTCGGCGATCGCTTCACGTTTCTCCGAGGGCGAACGACGGTCGCCAGCGACCGGGTGCTGCCGGAAGAGGAGATTGCCGTCGGACAGGTGATCCGTGTCACGGATCGCTCGGTGACGGCCATCGTGGTGAGCCAGCGACACCCAGCGATTCGCGAAGGGACGCTCGCTCGCTTGACCGGGCGCATGCCCTGATTGGCGGTTCGGGGCGCGCGGCGAGCCCGCGCGCGCCCTTGGGAACGGGGGTCGAACGCGCACTCCACCGGCGGTCCAGTCGCCGGTCAGCGATGCCGCAGCCTGTTTGGCGCGTTAGATTGCGGCCAGCGCCATGGTCGCGATCGCCCACTTCATCGCAATATCCTGTTATGTCGGCGCCGCGGCCTTCGCCGCGGCGCCTATCGCGCGTCCCGTTCGCGCCCCGGTGCGCCTGGTGCTCGCGACGCTCGGGATCGGCGTTGCCTTTCACCTCATGGCGCTCGTTCAGGCGGCCCGCCTCCTCGGCCAGCTCCCCGTCTCCGGCCTCGGTCCGGCCCTGTCGCTTGCCGGATTCATGGTCGCCGCGACGCTGCTGGCAGCCGAGGTGGGGACGCGTGATGTGACATTGACGCTGGTGGGGGGGCCGCTGGCGGCGCTCGTCACCATCGCGGCCAACCTCAGCGGCGTTCGCACCGCGCCCCCGGTCGCTGAAGGGGCCTGGCTGATTTCGCACATCGCGTTGAGCTTTTTCGGCATCGCCGCATTTGCGACCGCAGCGGCAGCGGGGGCGATGTATCTGCTCGAGCACCGCGAGCTCCGGTCGAGACGCTTCGCCACCGTCCTCCGGTTTTTCCCGCCGCTGGAGACGCTGGACCGCGTCAACCACGTCGGTGTGCTCGTCGCCTCGCTGGCCCTTACGCTTGGCATCGTCCTCGCCGCGACGTACGCGATTGCGCACCGCTCGCTCAACGTTCCCGAGATCGTGTGGGGAGTCGTGGTCTGGCTGACTGCGACGGGGCTCGCGTTCGGCCGGCTCGTGGGTGGGTGGCATGCCCGGCGTGCGGCTCTCGCCGCGAGCGTGACGTTCGTCATCGTGATCGCGCTGTACATCGCGGTTCGGATGAACATTTCCGCGGGCGGCGCCTTCCTGTGAGCGCGTATCCACTGATGCTCGATGGGACGGCACTGCGCGCATTGGTCGTGGGGGGAGGGAGTGTTGCCACGCGAAAAGCGCGCGCACTTCTCGAGGCTGGCGCGACCGTTCGTGTCGTTGCGCCCCAGATCGACGAGGCCCTGCGGTCACTCGATTCTGTTCGGCTCGCGTTGGCGATGCGTGAGTATGCCCCTGATGACATCGCCGACGCACTTCTCGTCATTGCCGCGACGTCGTCGCGTGCGGTGAATGCGCGGGTCGCGGAGGACGCGCGGGCGCGCGGCCGCCTGGTGAATGTCGCGGACGCCCCATCGGACGGGAATTGCGTGACTCCGGCCACGCATCGCACGGGCAGCCTGGTCGTCGCCGTAACGGCCGCGGGAGTGCCCCCGGCAGCGCGGCGCATTCGCGACTCGATTGCTGCCCGCTACGGCGAGTCCTACGCGCACGCCGTCACCGAACTGGCAACGATACGGACAGGCCTCCTCGCGGATGACCAGCGCGCACAATGGGCGGAGGTAGTCGATGAGGTGGTCGGCGCGGATTTCTGCGAGACCGTCGAACGCGGGATGTTCGCCGATCGGGTGGCGCGATGGCGCTGATCGCTGTCGGTGCGAGCTTTCGCACCGCGCCGCTCGAGGTGCGCGAGAAATTCGCGTACACCGCCTCGGAGGTGGACGGGCTGCTATCGCGGATGCGAGGAGCCGGGGCCCGCGAGGCCGCGCTGCTGTCCACCTGCAATCGCACGGAGCTCTATTTCGTGGACTCCGACACGGACCCGCTCCCCGCTTTCTGGGACGAGCTGTCGGTTCGACTCGGCGAGGATGCGCGACGGTTCGGGTATGTTCGACGCGACCGTGAGGCCGCCGCGCACCTGTTTCGCGTCGCGTCCGGGCTCGACTCGATGATCATCGGGGAAGCCCAGATCCAAGGCCAGGTGCGCGATGCCTGGGAGATGAGTCGAGCGCAGTCGGGCGCAGCGCTCAACCGGCTGTTTCAGAGCGCGCTCTCGGTCGCGTCGCGCGTACGCACCGAGACTTCCGTCGGGCGTGGCGCCGCATCGGTCAGCTCAGCGGCGGTCCAGCTTGCGAAGCAGATCTTCGGGTCGCTTCGCGGGCGCCGCGCGATGGTGCTGGGTGCGGGGGAAACGGCGGAGCTCGCGCTCGAATGCCTGATGAAGGAGGGCGTGCGAGCGGCGATCGTCGCAAACAGAACCTACGAGCGCGCCGCTGTAATGGCGGAACGTCATGGTGCGACGGCGCTCCACTACGACGCCTGCTGGTCGGGGCTCGCCGACGTGGACGTCGTGATCACGTCCACATCCGCACCGCACGCAGTGGTTCGACCGGACCATATCGCCCCGACACTGGCTGCGCGCGGCGGGCGGCCGCTGTGCATCCTCGACATCGCCCTGCCACGCGATGTGGATCCCGCTGTGCGCGCGCTGCCAAACGTCTTTCTGTACGACCTCGATGATCTTCGCGCCGTCATCGCCACGACGCTCGGTCGGCGTCACGATGAGCTGCCCTCCGCCGAGCGCCTGCTGTCCGATGAAGTCGAGCGCTACTGGGCGTGGCTGGCGGGGCTCGCGTCTGTACCCGTCCTGACGACGCTCCGCGGGGTGATGGAGCATGTCCGCGAGCAGGAGCTGGCGGCAGCACTTCGCCGGCTTGGTCATCTCTCGCCTGCCGATCGCGATGCGGTCGAGCATCTTTCCCGCTCGCTCATGAACAAGTTTCTCCATTCACCGTCCGTGCGGCTGCGGGCGGCTGCCGCCAACGGCCGCGGCCTAGGGGTCATCGATGCCGCCCGGTATCTATTCGCGCTGGAGGAGGCTTCCACGCCCGTGAGGCAAGCCGAAGACGATCCCTCGGAATCACCCCTATCGGAGCAGGGCGAGTGAACGAATTCCGCAGGTCCAGATGAAACGGGTCCTCGTGACCGGAGGCGCCGGCTTCATCGGCTCGCACGTGGCGGAAACGCTGATCGAAGCTGGGTGGTCCGTGGAGATCGTGGACGATCTGTCGTCGGGACGCCGCGAGAATGTCCCTGCCGCGGCGCGATTCCACGAGGGCGACATCGGTGATGAGCGGGCGCGCGCGCTCGTGCGGGAAGGGAAGTTCGACGCGATCTGTCACCTCGCCGCGCAGATCGATGTCCGCCGCAGCGTCGCCGATCCTGTTCTCGATGGGCGGATCAACGTCCTTGGCACCCTCAATCTCCTCGAAGGCGTTCGGGAGAGCGGCCGCCCCACGCGGTTCGTCGCATCATCGACAGGCGGGGCGATCTATGGTGGGTTCGTTGAGCCGCCGTGCGATGAAGAGGCGGCCAAGGAGCCGCTGGCACCGTATGGCGTCTCGAAACTGAGCATGGAGTATTACCTCTCCGCACACGGGCGACTGCACGGGACGGATACGGTCGCGCTGCGCTACAGCAACGTCTATGGGCCGCGTCAGGATCCCCACGGTGAGGCGGGGGTTGTCGCAATCTTCTGCGGGCGACTCCTGGATCGTCGCGCGCTGACCGTGTACGGCGACGGCGCCCAGACCCGCGACTACGTCTTTGTCGGCGATGTGGCACGGGCAAACCTGGCCGCGGTCACGAGGCCGCTTCCGTCGGCCGAGGGCGTCGATGCGCGTGCGTTCAACATCGGGACGTCGCGTGAGACCTCCGTGCTCGAGCTGGCACAGGTACTCGCCGACGTTGCGCACTTCGAAGCGCCGGTGGATCATGCCGCTGCACGCCCCGGAGAACTGCAACGCTCCGCCATTCGCGTGGACAAGGCGGCACGGTGGCTCGGGTGGACGCCCGGGGTTTCGCTGCGCGAGGGGTTGGGCCGCACGTACGAGTGGTTTGCCGAACGTCACTCCGCCATTCAGCACTGATCCCGATGCGACTGCTGCAGGTTACCGAGGCCATTCCGTCGTCGCCATGGGAGATGGTGACTCACGCGACCGGCGTCACGAAGCTGGTTCTGATTCTCCTCGTGGTTCTGTCGCTCGTGAGCTGGACGATCATGTTCCTCAAGTGGCGCGAGTTTCGAGCGGTGGCGAATGCGTCGCGTTCCTTCATGAGCGAATTCGAGCACCAGACCCGGCTCGTGGAGGCGCAGGGGTTGGCACGACGCTCGACACCGAATCCGTTCACGAGGGTCTTCGACCGTGCGCTCCGCTTTCTTGCCGGCAGCCGCGGCGAGGGTGCGGTCGCTGTCGAAGCATCGACGGCGGCGATGTCGGGCTCGCGCGTGGAGGCGCTGCGCTTCCTCCTCGATTCCGAGACGTCCCATGAGCGCGATCGACTCGGTCGATTCATTCCGTGGCTGGCGACGATCGGGTCGGTCAGCCCGCTCATCGGACTCCTGGGAACGGTGCTCGGCGTCATCGACGCGTTCATCGGCATTGCGACCAAGGGCTCGGGAAACATCGCGGCCGTCGCTCCTGGAGTTGCCGAAGCGCTGATCGCGACCGCGGCGGCGCTGTCTGTGGCGATTCCCGCCGTGTTCGGCTACAACCTGTTCGCGAACCGGTTGAACCGTCTCGAGGGCGAGCTCGAAGGGTTCGGGTCCGAAGTGATCGCGTTGCTCGTTGGCGAGGGGCGCATCTAGGTGGCGCGGCGCACACGGGGTGAGCGCATGGCGTTGAACGGCGAGATCAACGTCGTCAGCCTGATCGATGTGATGCTGCTGCTCATGGTGATCTTCATGATCACCGCGCCCATGATGCAGGGTGGCGTGGACGTCGCGCTGCCGCGCGCCGACGTCCGTCCCATGGAGGCGAAGAGCGGCCTCGTGGTGACGATCATGCGCGACGGGCGGATGGCCATCGACCAGACGCGCCTCACCTACGACGAGTTCCGCGTGAGTTTCAAGTCGCTTGCGTCCGGACGCACACAGCAGGGCGTCTATCTGAGCGCCGACGAGGGCGTTCCGTACGGTACCGTCGTGCGCGTGCTGGCGATCATGCGAGCGGCGGGGGTCGGCGACATCGGTCTCGTCGCCGAGCCGGAAGGGCGTCGCTAGTGCAGGATGCGGGGGGACGGGTCGGCGTGCCTCTCGGGGCGTCCGCGTTGCTCCATGGGATCGTGATTCTCGCCCTCATCGGGTCTCGCGGTGAGTCCATACCTCCCCGGCCGCCCATCTACCGCGTGAATCTCGTCGCCGCTCCACCGGGACCGCGCGCGATCGGCGCAGTCATACCGCCCCGCGCCACGCCCGTGCCGCCGACGGCGACGCCGCCGCCACGCTCCCAGGCGAGCCCTCGGGACATGGCTCCCCCCAAGGCTGTCCCAGTCACACGAGCGGCCCCTGTCGCGGCGACTCCGTCGCCGGCCCCGACGAAGCAGGCCCCCAGCACCGCCCCTGCTCCGGCGGGTGGCGGCCCCGAGGGAGGGCGCGGCGCCGATGTCGCGAATGTTCGCATCGAGGGGATCGAGTTTCCGTACAGCGGGTATCTCGACAACATCGTCCGGCAGATCGCGCTGCGCTTCCAGCCGGCGAACCGCAGTGCGCCGCTTCGAGCGGAAGTCAGCTTCCTGATTCACCGGGACGGAACCGTGAGCGCACAGCGGCTCGTGGTGCGGTCGGGGGTGTACGCCTTCGATCTCGAAGCAATGGGAGCGATCGAAGCGGCCGGTGCCGCCAAGGCCTTCGGCACCCTGCCCGCCGGCTACCCCGACGACGTGCTGCCTGTCGTCTTCATGTTCGATCCCTCGATCATCCGATGATGCAGAAGGTCGTCTTCGCCGCTGTGTGTTCGATCGCCATCGCCGTGGGTGTGCCGGTCGGTGCCCAGGACACGACGTCGCGTGGCGTCCGGATCGGGCTGACCTACCAGGCTGGCGTGAAACCTGGAGTCATGGTGCTACCCGCACGCTGGATGAACGGTGACAGCGTCCGGGCGATCATTCAGCGGGATCTCGATTACGGGGATCGCATCGCGGTCGTTCCCGCTCCCGATAGCCTGGGCGCCCTCGTGCGAGGTGCCATCAACTTCCCGCTGTTCGCCCGCCTCGGGGTGGCGGCACTCGTTCAGCTTGCGCCGACGTCGACCGGTGTGCGAGTGACCGTACACGATGTTGCGCGCGCGCGGATCCTCGAAGAGCTCGACTTTCCGCTGCCGGTGGCGAGCACGGCCCCGGATTGGCGCCTTGGCGTACACCGCGTTGCTGACGAGGTCGAACGCTGGGTGAGCGGGGTGCGGGGAATCGCACAGACCCGGATTGCCTACGTGCGCGATCGCCAGATCCGCGTCGTCGATAGCGACGGAGCGAACGACCGCGTGCTTGCCACTGCCGGGCTTTCACCCGCCTGGCACCCCAATGGCCGACATGTCGCCTACAGCGTCATGACCGACTCGGGCACGCGGCTGGCCGTGCGCGATGTGATCGCGGGCACCATGCGCTGGGCGGTATCGACTCCCTACTCGATCGCCATTACGCCGGCGTTCTCCCGTGATGGGTCGCTGATCGCCTACGGCTACGGTCGCGAGCAGGGCACCGACGTCCACGTCGCACCGGCGCTGGCCGCGGGGCAACCGCGACGCGTCACGATCGGACGCGGCAGCGAAAACATGAATCCGTCGTTCAGCCCTGACGGGCGAAAGATCGTTTTCGTGTCCGGTCGCCTCGGTCATCCGGAAGTGTATATTACCGATGCCGACGGAACGAACGTCGAGCAGTTGACGCAGTACAACGTCGGCGAGCAGGCGTACCGAACGAGCCCTGACTGGTCACCGGATGGTCGCACCATCGCCTATCATGCCCAGATCGGAGGTATCTTCCAGCTGTTCACGATCGGGCTTCGGGAACGGTTGCCGCGGCAACTCACGAGTGATGCGTCAAACGAGGATCCGTGGTGGGCGCCGGACAGCCGGCACGTGGTGTTCACGTCGACGCGTTCCGGAGTCGCTCAGCTCTGGGTGCTGGATGTCGAGTCGGGAAGGGTTCGCCAACTCACTCGTGGTGGGGGCAGCCGGCTCGGCTCGTGGTCGCCTCACTTGGGTGTCGTGCCGCCGTCCGAATGACAATCACATCTCCCTGGGGAACGTCATGATTCGAACTTCGCGTGTTGCACTGGTCGTGCTGGTCGTTACCGCTGGACTCGGCGCATGCCGCCGGA
>JANOCW010000488.1:0-2091 GCA_031412375.1 Gemmatimonadaceae bacterium
CCGCGGAGACTCGGCCGAAGACCTACCAGATTTGGTTCTGAAAGCAGGTCGAGAGCGTAGCGTCAAGCTCGGTCTGATCGCACCCGACGCATTCGATCAATCTGCCCTCCCCGACGCGCCCGACCCGTGGGCCGCAACGTCGGTGGCTGACCTGGAACGGTTCATCGCGATTCATACCGCGTGGTTCGATGCACGGGGCTGGTCGGAACAGGAGCGCCACCAGTTGCAGAGCTACATCCGGCATGTGCCGAACGTGACGGAGCCTGCACGGGGCTACGACGCCAAGGAGTTCGCGGCGGCCACGCGGCTGGGCCAGTTGGAGACGGCGCTCAAGGCGAAGGCGCGTCCCACACGGCCGCAGATCGTGCTGAATCAGCCCGCGTATCACGGCTCGCCGCACGCCTTCGACAAGTTCTCACTCCATAACATCGGCGGTGGCGAAGGCTCGCAGGCGTTCGGCTGGGGATTGTATTTCGCAGGGAACAAAGCCGTCGCTGAGTTCTATCGCGAGGCGACGAAACCGCCAGTCGAGGTGCGTGAGTGGCGTGTCGGTTCGATTCCCCTCATCCGGCGTGGGGAGTACGTCGATTACTCGCCGCGCGAGAGCACGGACAACGCCGTGGGCCGTGCCGTGCTCGCGGAGCGTCTATTGGTGGCAGAGAACGACATTAGAAACGCATGGGAGAAAGGCGGGGCTGACGCTGCCCGCGCGCAAATAGTGGAAGTCATCAACGCAGAGATTGAGACATTCACCGAGGAGTACCCGCCTTACGCTTCCTTGTTCAAGATCATTCGTGATGGACTCAACCGTCCGGGCGGATTCACGTTTGACGCAAAGCAGGACAAGGGACGCCTGTACACGGTGGACATACCCAAAGACGGGGATTACCTGCTACTCGACAAGGATATTGTCGAGCAATCCCAACCCGTGAAGGCCGCCGCTCGCGATGCGCTCAAGTCGTTCGGCTACCTCCGCGCCAACGATAACGGCCCGCGCCAACTCAAATCTGCCATGCGCGCGTGGGTGATGGAGCGCGGCGGGTTTCTGAGCGGTACGGATGGACACGCGATATACGAACTCGTTGGTCAATGGCGCGAGACAACGGGCGATATTCCCTCTGGCGGACGCGAAGAAGCTGCCTCCCGCTACCTCGCGTCACTCGGTGTGCCCGGCGTCAAGTACCTCGACAAGTTTAGTCGCGTCGCGAAGGGAGAGGGGACGTACAATTACGTCATCTTCGATGACAACCTGATCCAGATCGTCGAGTACGAACAGCGCCAGCAGGGCGGCGACCCTCGTGCTCGACTCCGGTTCGGGCAGGACCGGCAGATGACGATCGAGCTATTCAGCAAGGCGGATTTGAGTTCCGTTTTGCACGAGTCGGCCCATTTCTACCTCGAAGTCCTCACCGACCTCGCGTCTGACCCCAACACTCCCGAGGCCGTGTTGCGGGACATGGCGACCATTCGCCAATGGGTCGGCGCGACGGACGGCGAGCCCTTTACCCGCGGTCAGCACGAACAGTTCGCCCGAGGGTTCGAGGCGTACCTGATGGAAGGCAAGGCGCCGAGTGCCGCGCTCCGGGCCGCCTTCCACCGGTTCCGCGCGTGGCTCGTGGGCGTCTATCGCCGGCTCAGTGCGCTCAACGTGGACCTGAGCCCCGACGTGCGCGCCGTGTTCGACCGGCTCGTAGCCTCAGACGACGAAATCGCCGCAGCCCAGGCCGAGCAGGGGATGCAGCCGCTGTTCGCGGACCCCGCCACTCTCGGCATGAATGTGAGCGACGCTGCCAAGTACCGGGACGCAGCCGAGGCGGCCACACGGGTCGCGTCCGAGGACTTGTCGGCGAAACTCATCGCGGACTATCAGCGCGAAGCGTCGTCGGTTTGGAAGGCCGAGGCGGACAAGGTCCGCGAACAGGTCGCGCCGGTCGTCAACAGTGAGCCGGTATACGTCGCGCTCGCCCATCTGCAGAACGGGAAGCTGCCCAACGGCGACCCGCTGCCGGACGGCATGGAACGCCAGAAGCTGTCCAAGGCGTCGCTGATCGAGACGTTCGGGGAGGACATTCTCCCGCTCGCGCGCAAGAT
>JANOCW010000489.1:0-3905 GCA_031412375.1 Gemmatimonadaceae bacterium
AGCACGATCGGGGGCGCGCCCTTCTTGCCCTTGCGGTGCTCGAGTGCGACGAGTCGCGGATCCTGCGGTGTTCCCTGCGCCACGCAGAGGAAGGAACCCATCTCCTCCTTCTCCAGGCCCGCGCGATCGAGCACGGTAATCTTGAAGCCATGTCGGCCCGCGATCTCGCGCGCCGTGGTCTCGAGGAAATCGGGCGTGCAGAGATTACCGGGCATCATCGCGAGCCGTCGCGCCAGACTCTGGCCGGCTCCGATAGCCTCGCCGGCGGCGAGCCCGGGCCGTGCTCCCTTTTCGTTCGTGACCAGGATGGTGGCTTCAGTGAGCGGATTCCGCCGCTCGGCGACGGGAGGCGGAGTCTTGAGGTCGATGTATTCCCACGCGCCCGCGGCGAGCCCGATCGCCGCGCTCTCGACGGCGTCCGCGTCATCATGCGGCGCATGCCAGGCCAGTGCACCAACACCCAGTTGGTGCGCCTTGCGTGCGGCGATGGCGGCGGCGCGCTTCAGCGCGCCGTTGCGGTCGGTTGGAGTGCCCATGCCGACGAGCAGGATGCGGGCAGGCCCCTTGGCGAGCCCGGCGAGGTGGAGGGTCTCGTCGCGTGTGCCGCGAAAGTCGCGGCGGTCGAAGGTTCGCGCGAGTGCGCCATCGAGCGCCTTGTCCAGCCGGGCGAGACCACCGTCGGCTTTCGGGTCCGCGGCCAGCGCGAGAACGAGGAGCGGTGTGTCGAGCGAGTGGAGATCGGCGGTGCGGAGCGACAGCGAGATCGGCATGTCAGGCGGCGAAGGATGCGGAAGGTGCGGTGCGCTTACGCGCGCATGCCCGCGATCACCTGATCGCCGAAGGCCGACGTCGAGACCTCCGTCGCGCCAGGCATCTGTCTCGCGAGGTCGTAGGTCACCCGCTTGGAGCGGATGGCATGCTCGACGCCGCGGACAATCAACTTCGCCGCCTCGTCCCAGCCCATGTAGTCGAGCATCATGACACCCGAGAGGATCACGCTGCCCGGATTGATCTTGTTCAGGTTCGCGTACTTCGGCGCCGTGCCGTGGGTCGCCTCGAAGACGGCGACGCCGTCGCCGACATTGCCACCCGGCGCGATGCCGAGCCCGCCAACCTGCGCCGCCGCCGCGTCGGAGAGATAGTCACCGTTGAGGTTCGGCGTCGCGATGACGGAGTACTCCGACGGACGGAGCAGCATCTGCTGGAACATCGAGTCGGCGATCCGATCCTTGACGATGACGGCGTCTGCGCGGCAGCCGGGCGTCTTCGCCATGTCCGACTCAGTGCAGGTCATCTCCCCGAACTTCTCGCGCGCGACCTCGTAGCCCCAGTCGCGGAAGGCGCCCTCGGTGAACTTCATGATGTTGCCCTTGTGCACCAGCGTCACCGACGGACGGTTCTCCTTCACGGCGTAACGGATCGCCATCTCGACGAGGCGCTTCGACCCGAACTCGGACATCGGCTTGATGCCGATTGCGGAGTTCTCGCGAATCTCGCTCTTGAACTCGCGATGGAGGTACTCGCGCAGCTTGTTCGCTTCCGGGCTGCCTGCTTTCCATTCGATGCCCGCATAGACGTCTTCCGTGTTCTCGCGAAAGATCACGACGTCCACGTTCTCCGGCTCCTTCACCGGCGCTCCCACGCCCTCGAAGTAGCGCACGGGCCGGATGCACGCATACAGGTCGAGCACCTGGCGGAGCGTGACATTCAGCGAACGAATCCCGCCCCCGACGGGTGTGGTGAGCGGGCCCTTGATCGAGACGCGAAATTCCTGCATCGCGTCCACGGTCTCCTGGGGCAGCCAGTCCTTGTAGCTCGTGTGCGCCTTCTCGCCCGCGAACACTTCCATCCACGAGATCCTGCGCTCGCCCGCGTACGCCTTCTCCACGGCGGCGTCGAACACCCGCACTGACGCCCGCCAGATGTCCGGGCCCGTTCCATCGCCTTCGACGAAGGGGACGATCGGGTTGTCGGGTACCTCGAGGGATCCGCCAGCGAACGTGATCCGTTCGCCGCTGGAGGGGACTTTCGCGAAACGGTAGCTTGCCATGTGATCGGATTTCGTGAGGGACGCCGGACGGGGCTCGACCCATCCATAGAGCGCGGGAAAGCTATTGATCGCGCGCTAGCGACGCCAGCGTGATGACCCCTGTCAGCGGACGAGGGCGCCGGTGTCGCTCGCGGTCAGGAATCCGCGAGCGCGATGACGCTCTTGATTCCCGCGTTGTGCTTCGCCTCGTCGCAGAAGGCCGCCATCGGCGCCCGCCGCGTAATGACCTGCCGCAACTCAGTGGGCCAGGCACTCTCGAACCGCCCGAGGTCGCGAATCGCCTGCCCGAAGTCGCGCCGGTTTGCATTCACCGTGCCGGCGACGACCTGATTGTGCAGCACGATGCCCTTCATGATGGCATCACCCTCGACGGTGAGCGGCTCGCCCTCGCCGGGAACGCCGGTCAGGATGCAGACCGCATTCGCATCGAGGTGGCGCATGACATCGAAGGCCAGGCCGGGTGCGCCCGTGGCCTCGTACACCAGGTCGATCTGCTTCGCATCGTCGGCGAGTGCCTCGAACGACACATGCTTCGATGAGACGTACGTCGCCCCGACAGATTCGGCGAGGCGCGCGTTCGGTGAGCTTCCCTCCCCGCGCGAGAAGACGATCGTGTCGAACCCCCGTTCGATGAGCAGCATCGCGCCGAGCAGGCCGACCGGCCCCGCGCCGAGGACGACGGCGCGTCGCCCGTGCATGAAGCTTTCGTCATCGGCATCCGCCATCCACGGGAGCCGGCGCTGGATCGCGGCGTACTGACGCAGCGCCTTCTCGGCGATGGTCAGCGGCTCGGTGAGCACGCCAACGTCCCGCAGCTCGGCCGGCACGATGTGGAGATAGCGCTCGTGCTCCGCAATTTCCTCGGCGAGGAACCCATGCGCGCCCTTGATTCCGCGCTCGGTGTAATCCCCGGTGACGCAGAAGTCCTGGTTGCCCGTCGCGCACGCGGCGCAGCGCTCGTGGGAGCAGGGCCGACGTACGGACGGCACGACGAGATCCCCCACCCGGAGTCGCTCGACCTCCGCGCCCACCTCCTCGATACGCCCGAGCGCTTCATGTCCGACGATGAGGTAGTCCTCATTCGCGGGCGGATCGCCATACTCGAAGGCGCAAAGCTCCGCATCGGTCCCGCACACTCCGACCTCGAGCATCCGCACGCGGACCATCGAAGGATCCGCGAGGCGCGGCGATTCATGATCGACGATGCGAGCGGTTCGGCTCTTCCGTGAGACGGCGAGTGCTTTCATGATATGGAAGGATGACGGGTGCACTGCGGGACGGAAGTCATCACGTGCAGAGGCGCAACGGCAATGATCCGTGTCGGACCGGCGGGCTGGAGCTACAAGGACTGGGCCGGGATCGTGTATCCCGCTCGACGGCCGAAGGGATTCGATCCGCTGCGCTACCTGGCGGGGTACTTCGACACGATCGAGATAAACTCGACGTTCTACCGGCCGGCGGCGCGGGCGGCCGCGGAGGCGTGGGTGGCGCGGGTCGCCGACAATGCCACGTTCATGTTCACGGCGAAGCTCTGGCAACGCTTCACCCACGAGCGCGAGGAGGCATTTACGACCACCGATGTGGTGGCCGTGCGTGAGGCGATGGATCCCCTACACGACGCAGGTCGTCTCGGTGCGGTGCTCCTCCAGTTCCCGTGGTCGTTCAAGCGGGACGATGCAAGCCGTCAGTGGCTCGACGATGTCACTCGGGCGTTCCGCATGTATCCACTCGTGCTCGAGGTGCGGCACGAGTCGTGGAACGTGCCCGAGCTCTACGCCGAGCTGGCGGAGCGGCAGATCGGCTTCGTGAACATCGACCAGCCGCGGTTCGCGCACAGCATTGCGCCGAGCGCGAC
>JANOCW010000490.1:0-8462 GCA_031412375.1 Gemmatimonadaceae bacterium
GTAGCGAGCTGTGGACGAGAACGTGTAGTACATCGGGCCCGCGCCCGTGTCCTCAGCCGGGATCCAGTTCGCGAGGATCGTCACGGTGTCCGGCTTGTCCGGGCTCCGGAAGGCGTAGACGTCGGTGTTGTCCGCCGTCGGATCCTCAGAGATGAGCGGTGCCTCGCGGTGACTCGACGCGACACCTGCGCTGGGCGCGAGCACTGTGCTCCCGGCGATAGCGGCTGCGGCGAGCGCCATGACGGCGAGCAGCGCCAGTGTGATCTTGGTTTTCATCTTCCCCCTACTTCGGTTGGCGCCAGCCGGGGAGGGTGTTGCCCTGTCCAGGAAATTTCAATCCTTCGGGTGCGACGCCTCCGCGACGTGCGCCGCCGTGACGTCATCGGGCGACGGGCAGCCGACGAGTGCCAGCGCGAGCTCGATCTCCTCGTGGAGCAACTCGAGTACGCGGCATACGCCAGCCTCGCCACCGGCCGCCAGTCCCCACACGACGGGGCGTCCAACGAGCACGGCGCGAGCGCCGAGCGCGAGCGCCTTGACCACGTCGGAGCCGCGCCGAACCCCGCCGTCGAGGAGCACCTCCAAGCGACCGGCCACCGCGTCGACCGCCTCCGGAAGCAGCTCGATCGTCGGTGCCACACCGTCGAGCTGCCGGCCGCCGTGGTTCGAGACGACGAGTGCGGCGGCGCCGTGCTCACACGCCAGGGCCGCGTCCTCCCCGGTCTGGATCCCCTTGACGACGATCGGCAGCGGGCACTCGGCCACGAGCTGCTCGAGGTCGCGCCAGGAGAGGGTCGGGTCGATGAGCGAGAGCGCCTCGAGCGGCGTCGCCCCGTGCCAACCGCCCTCGGCCGCCGCGACGCTCGGCACCATCACGTCGGCGGGGATCCGGAACTCGGTGCGCAGGTCGCGCTCACGCCGGCCGAGCCGCGGCAAGTCGACCGAGAGCACGATCGCCGAGAAGCCAGATGCGATCGCCGCCACAACCAGGGCGCGTGTGACGCCGCGGTCGCGGAAGATGTAGAGCTGGAACCATCTCGGCGCGCCCGGCGCTGCGGCCGCGACCTCGGCCGGGCCCGCCGTCGCGAGGGTCGACAGGCACATGATCGTGCCCGCCGAAGCCGCGGCCCGCGCGGTGCCCTGCTCGCCGTCCGGATGCGCGACCCGGTGGAACGCGGTGGGCGCAACGAGGAGCGGCATCGAGACCGCCGTGCCGAGAACCGTCGTCGCGGCGCTCGTCTGCCCGACGTCGACCAGGACACGCGGCCGCAGCCTCAGCCGGTCGAACGCGGCGACGTTCTCGCGGAGCGTGCGTTCGTCACCTGCGCCGCCCGCGAAGTAGCCGAAAGCACCGGGATCCAGCGCTGCCTCCGCCAGAGCCTCGAAGTCGGCAACGTTGACTGCACGCTCCACGGGGCGACCCTAGCGTCGCCGCCACGACCACGGCGAACCACACGACTCCGCCCGGCGAATGCAGGGCATGAGCTCCTATGCCCTGACCTTGGTAGCGTGGTCTGTTCGCCCGGAACGGGCGCCCGACATGCGCCGCCGCGACCACGCCCACCTCTCCGATGAAGCTCTCGTAGCTCTCGTCGCGCGCGCCGACGAGGCCGCGCTCGCCGAGCTCTACGACCGCATCGGCGGCGTTGCCTACCGGCTCGCGTTCCGCGTGCTGCGCGACGAGTCGCTCGCCGAGGACGCCGTGCAGGAGGCCTTTCTCGCACTCTGGCGCACCGGAGCCTCGTCCTTCTCCCCCGAGCGGGCGAAGGCGTCGACCTGGCTCCTCACGCTCGTCCACCGGCGCGCCGTCGACCTCGTGCGCCGCGAGGAGCGGCGCCGGACGGAGCCGCTCGAGAACGCCGCAGAGCCCATCGACGAGTCGGCCGAGTCCAACGCCTGGCTGGGGCTCGAGCGCGAACGCGTCCAGGATGCGCTGCGCCGCCTCCCGGATCAGCAGCGCGAGGCGATCGAGCTCGCCTACTACGGCGGCTTCACCCAGTCGGAGCTGGCGGAGCGGCTGGGCCAGCCCCTGGGCACGATCAAGAGCAGGATGTTCTCCGCTCTCGCGCGACTGCGCGAGCTTCTCGACGAGGGCGCGGAGGAGGGTGCATGGACGAGTCGATCCACGAGCTGACGGCCGGCTACGCGCTCGACGCGCTCGACGCGCCGGACCAGGAGCTCTACGAAGCGCACCTCGGCGCGTGCGAGACCTGCCGCGAGGAGCTGGAGGCCTTCTGGCGCGTCACCGGCTCACTGGCGCACGGCGCAGGCGGACCGCCGCCGCCGGCCGCGCTGCGCGAGCGGATCCTCGCCCAGTCACGGCGCGAGCAGCCGACGAACGTCGTGCCGCTCCGCCGGCGGCGTTTCACGCTGCCGGCCGCGAGTGGCTTCGCCGCGGAATCGCCTGAGCCCCACGTCATGACGGACATCGAGCCGAACGGGACGACGATGAACGTCGCCTTCTCGCCATCCCAGGTGATGCCATTCGGATTCCCGAGCGAGTCACCTTCGAGAGCGACCGTCGCGCGCTCGCTGCCCATGAAACGAAAGATGCGCTGCTTGCCCGGCGGGCCCATCGAGCCATCGGCAGCGAAGCGGATCCCGGTGTCGGTGATGTAAATGCCACTTCCGGGTCCGACGGCGACGTCGTTGAGGAAGGTCGCCTGCATCGACGCGAAGTTCACCGTGCGCGTCGGCCGGCCGGTGCGCTTGTTGAAACCGCGCACCGCATCGATGTCCGCGACCCAGAGCGTGTCGCCGACGATCGCCATCCCCTTCGGCGCATGCAGCGTCACGCCCTTCTGGCCGCCGCGCAGGAGCGTGTCGACGACGACGCTCGATCCCGCACTGTCCGGCTTCGCCCGCGCAACGTAGCCGTTGCCATCCTTCGCGGACGGATTGCCATTGATGTTCGAGATGAAGTACACGTCGAGGTCGGCATCGTACTTCACCGATTCCGGCGTGTTGAATCCCGGGATCGACGCAACGCGTCTCGCCGAGTCCGCGGTGCGTGAACCGCTGCGAGCCGTGGCCGACGCGGAGTCGCGCCGGTCGGCGGATCCTGCAGAGTCGGCGGATGCATTGCCCTCGCCCGCGTCGCCTGCGCATGCGGCGAGACCGGCGGCGAGCATCAGCGTGACGATGCTCCGCGACGAGCGAGTGTTGACTTCGAGCATTGAGGAAATCCGGGGAAGGGAGGGAACGTGAGGCACGACGAACGACGAAGCGTAGCCAGGTGGCGCGTCAACGCTCGCGGCCCGAAGATGGTTGCCATTGGTTAGTCGGGTCAAGCGATTCACGCGCGTCGAACGAACAGCACGACCCCGAGCAGGATGCACACCCCGGCTGCGCCGATCAGGGCGGGCATCGCCGAGCGCGGTGTGAATAGCAGCGCCCCGATCGGGATGAAGCTCACCAGCATGGCGGCGAGCCAACCTTCGCGCCGCAGCCAGGGCGGGCGCGCAGTCCCCGACCTCGTCGCTCCTTCCGCGATCGGTTGAGCGTCTGCCGTCTGCGCTGGGGCCGCTGATTCCGCTGCGTCGGCCGCCGCCGCAGCAGCCTCGACGACGGCGCGATTCACGGCAGGCACGGGGAGGCCGGGAGGAACCGCCGGAGGAGTGTCGGTCATGAACCGGGGAGTGCCCGGTGGGTCCTGCGGGCGCCTCGTGTGAATCGCCATCCATGGCTCCTCGTGAAGCTCCGTCAGCCGGCCCTCATCCGCCGGGGCACGATCCTAAGATAGCTAACCGGGCCTCCAGCGCCTCTCGCCCTGTTCTTGCGCTTATGCCCTCCCGGCAGAACTTTCCGCCAGCCTACTCAGGAGAGTACCGATGTCGGACCCATCCCCTTCGTTGAAGGCCGAGGACCGCCGCGCCCGGCCGGGGTTCCGCGCGCTGATCGACGAGATGATGCAGCAGATCCGCGCCGCGACCCGTCAGGAGAACTGGACCGACGAGGAGCGCGAGCGGGCGGAGGCAGACCTTGCCCGGATCATGGCCAGCGTCCGCCGGGAGGCGCTGAACGAGGACGGTAGCTGACCGCCTCTGGCGGCCAGGAGCCCGGCGTGCGACAATTGCGCGGACCGAAGCTGGGCGTCGGGGGTCGTAACAGCAAGGTTGTGTGGGTCGGAGCAGGGCATGGCCTCTGCGTCGAGCAGAGTGGAGAAGCGAGACGGGGCGTCGAGTCGCACCGAACCGGGGTTCGCCGGAGGATCAGGGTCGCATGAACATCGGGTCCGCAGTCGCACTCGCCATACCCCGCTGGCGGAACTCGCTCCAGACGCTCGTCATCGCCCCACGCGACGCCGCGACCACTGCATTCGGCGGTGTCGCCCTGCTCGTCGCCCTCGGCGACACGTTCACGAAGCAGATCGCGATGTACCTGCTCCCCGCGAGCGGAACATCCCTCGGGATTTTCCCGGATCGGTTCCGTCTCCTGCCCGTGCTCAACGACCAGGCCGCGTTCGGCATTGGGCTTGGCACGTATACCTGGGAGATCAACGTCGTCGTCACCCTGGCGACGGTCGTGCTCATCATGTGGGTCTGCCGTGACCTCGCCGCGGTCGATCCGTGGGCGCCCCGCATTCTCGGGCTGATCGCCGGCGCCGCGCTCGGGAACCTCATCAGCCTGACACTGTCGCCGGGCGGCGTCCCCGATTTCCTGGCGGTGACCGTTGGGGGCGGGCGCGAGATCGTGATGAACTTCGCCGACATCGCCGCGTACCTCGGCCTCGCGCTGATGGGCAAGCTTGCATGGAGCATCGTGCGTGCGATGCGGGAAGCAAGGCAGTGGGATCCGCGCACCCGGAGAGCCAGACTGCTCGGAGAGTAGGCCCGACGACCGGCACTACCCCATGATCAATCCCTCGGCGAGCACCAGCCGCACGTTTCCTCCCTGTGGCAGGCACCCGTCGTATTTCGCCCCGCGGCGCGCGGCGATCGTGCCCGCTGCGCCGCCAGTGGCTGCCCCGATGACGGTGCCCCGGGTGTCCTTGCCGATCATCTGACCGATGATGGCGCCGGCGATCACCCCGGCGGCGACCTTTTTCGCGTCGGAGCCACCCCCGACCCGAACCTTCTCGAGGCTGTCCTGCGGGACGGCGTCGCCCACGGGCGTCACGGGGCCCTGATCGGTCGAGATAGTCCGCACACGGAAGACGATCCGTGGGTCACCGCCATCGGCGGCGGGAGTGACTGACGCGACCTCGATGACCGCGCGAGTCCCTGCCGGTATCGACGCGCCGTTGGAGCCAATCACCGCCTCAGTGAGCGTCGCCACGAATTTGTCCCCGACGCGATTGCTTGTGCACACGCGCGATCCGACCGACAGCGACATCGTTGTCCCGGCGGCGATCATCCTGCTCGATGCAGCGGAGGGTGCTGGTGTCGGCGCGGGAGCCGGAGCAGATGGCGCCGGTGCCCGAGTGCGAACGGGAGTGGGCGCCGTGGCGAGTGGCCGCGACGGAGCCGCTGCCGGGCGCGGCGCCGGGGCACGACCGGGCTTGCGGGATCGCGATGGCGGGGGCGCGAGCGGCGGACTGTCGCGCAGCTCGAAGTCCGAAAGCTCCGCACTCGCGAGCGTCAGGTCGCGCGCGAGGGCACTGTCGGCGGCCAGCGAGCGATCTTCTTTGCCGTCGCAGGCGACGGCGAGTGTCGCAGCGGCGAGGAGGAGGATCGAGCGAGGGCGCAGAAGCGCCGTGGTTGGTGCGCGCATGTCGTGAGTCTCCGTGGTTCCGGTCGTCCGGTCATGGCATCATACCCGGCGTCCTCCCGCGAGTTGCGACGGCCCACGCCGCGGTGGCGGGCACACGGCCCTTGCCTCTGCATGCGTTGCCCGCCATATCGCGGAATGCTCAACATCGACCTGACAGGGCGGCGCGCACTCGTCGCCGGTGTCGCCGACGACGGCGGGTTCGGATTCGCGATTGCGAAGTCGCTCGCCGAAGCTGGAGCCAGCGTATGTGTCGGGACGTGGCCTCCCGCACTCAACATCTTTCTCAACTTGCTCGAGCGCGGGAAGATGGACGACTCGCGCCGCATGTCCGACGGCGGTCTGCTCAGCTTCGAGAAGGTTTATTCACTCGACGCCGCCTACGACACGCTCACCGATGTGCCGGAGGACATCCGCACCAGCAAGCGCTACAAGGATGTGGGCGACTTCTCCGTCGCGGGGCTCGCCCAGCGTCTCGTCGCGGACTTCGGTGAGCGTCCGCTCGACATCCTGATCCATTCGCTGGCGAATGGCCCCGAGGTCAAGAAGCCGCTCCTCGAAACGACCCGATCCGGCTACCTCACGGCGGTGAGCGTGAGCGCATACTCGCTCATCTCCATGGTGAGCCGGCTCGGTCCGTTGATGCGTCAGCGTGGGTCAGTCCTCTCCCTGACGTACATGGCGAGCGAGCGGGTGATTCCCGGGTACGGCGGCGGGATGTCATCCGCCAAGGCCGCGCTCGAGAGCGACACTCGCGTGCTGGCCTTCGAGGCGGGGCAGAAGTACGGACTCCGCGTCAACGTCATCTCGGCGGGCCCCTTCGCATCCCGCGCCGCGAGCGCGATCGGCATCATCGATCGAATGGTGGCGTATTGCGCCGAGAACTCGCCGCTCCCCGAAGCACTGGTCGCGGCGGAGGTCGGGACGACGGCTGCCTTCCTGTCGAGCGATCTCGCGACTGGAATCACGGGCACGACGGTGTACGTGGACAAGGGGTACCACACGATGGGGATGACCGCGACGAAGCCGTAGCCGCCCGGGCCGACTGTGCCCAGTCGGGTCGTCGAGGCGAGCGGGGGAGTGGACTGCGAAGCTGTCAGCCGTCAGGGATCAGCAGTCAGCAGTCAAGGAGCTGATCACTGAATGCTGACGGCTGATACCTGACCGCTTCGCAGTCCACTCCCCAAGCCAACGTCCTCACATTGGTGCTCGCTCGGCGGTGGCGTCCGTGAGAGCGCCCGCTCACGCAGCGTGATCACTGCTTGCGATCAAACACCTGAATCGTTATGGTCTGCTGCGAGGGAAGGCCCCTCCTCGGTGCCGCCTCGCGAGTCCCACTCACGCCAGTCCCACTCACGCCGGTCCTATCCACCGGCGCCGCTTGCCAGCGGCGTGGTGGAGTATTGCTTGACAGGGTTATCGCGGCCCAGTCGATCCCCACGATCAGGTGATCAGGAATGTCTCGCTGCCGTCCCGCTCTTGCCATGCTTGCCCTGGGCGCTTTCGCTGCCTGCTCCGAACAGCAGCCCACTGCACCCCTCGCGTCCGCGGGAGCCGCATCGTTCAGCGTGGCCGCAGTCGGCGCAAGCCAGTCGGGACAGTACGTCGTCAACTTCAAGAGCACTTCCGTTCCGGCCGACTTCGCGACACAAGTCACCGCGCTTGGTGGGACCGTTGACGCTGCGTACGAAGGCGTTGGTGTCGCCGTCGTCAGCGGCTTGGACGAGGCAGCAGCAACGTCTCTGCTCGCCTTGGGTGGCGTGAGCGATGTAGGGCCTGATGCGGAGTTCCAGTTCCTCGATCCAACCGCGCCCGCGGAGTCCGAGGCGGTGACGGACGCGACGCCGGCAAGCACTGCGGAGCCGGCCGAGGCATTCTTTTTCCCGCGCCAGTGGAACATGCGGCAGATCGGGGCGGACGTGGCGTGGGCTGCGGGCAAACTCGGCTCGCCCGACGTGAAGGTGGCGATTCTCGACACGGGTATTGACTACCTCCACGCGGACCTCCAGGGCCTCGTCGATCTGGAGAACTCCGCGTCGTTCGTCCCCTCGGATGATGCGCTCACGGCGGCCCTCTTCCCCGGTCGCCATGTTTCGACCGACCTTAATTACCACGGGACGCACGTCGCTGCGACCGTGAGCAGCAACGGTATCAGAGCCGCTGGCGTCACTTCGAAGACGACGCTCATGGCCGTCAAGGTCCTCGGAGTCTCCGGCGGCGGAACGACGAGCGGCATTCTTGCCGGTATCGTCTTCGCCGTGGATCGCGGGGCCGACGTCATCAACATGAGCCTCGGCATCGAGGGTCTGTTCGACATGAAGGACAAGGCAACCAGGGATTACTTCCATAAGGTCGTGGACCGGGCCTTCCAGTACGCCCACAGGAAGGGCGTGACGGTAATTGTCGCGGCCGGGAACGAGGCGCAGAAGCTCGACTTCAAGCACACGTACAAACCGTACTGTGGCGCGAAGCATGTGATCTGCGTGTCGGCAACGGGCCCGACCAGTGCCGCCGGAGTCAACGGGCCGTGGGCCAACCTCGACGCATTCGCCGCCTACAGCAACTTCGGCCTTCGGAGAATCGACGTTGCTGCCCCGGGCGGAAACGGCGGCATCCTGGCCGTCTCGGCGGCTTGCTCGACCTCCAGCCTCGTGCTTCCCGTATGCCGAAACGGGACCTTCGTCGTCCGCATCAGCGGCACGAGCATGGCTTCGTCCCATACCGCGGGGTTGGCCGCGCTCCTCGCCGCGGAG
>JANOCW010000491.1:0-2621 GCA_031412375.1 Gemmatimonadaceae bacterium
GTCCGCATCGCCTGATCGAAGAAGCGGGACACCAGCGAGCACGCGCGCTCGATCGACGGCGCAAGCTCCGGCGGCGCAGCGCGCTTCAGGGCCGCCAGCGTTTCGCCGCTGAGCAGGGTCATCTCGCGGTCCATGTTGGCCTCGGTCCACCCGAGCCGCATGCGCTGTGCGCCATGACGCTCGGCGATGGTGCGGAGGATCTCGTTGCCGTCGCGCAGGAGCTCCGCTGCGTCGGCCCCGGCAGTGCCGATCGTGCGAAGCGCCAGCCCCACATCGGTGAGAAAGGTCGCCACGTGATCGTCAAGCTGGGCCTCCGACGCCGACTCCACACCCGGAATCCGCATTTCTGCCCGGAGCGAAACACGCCACGCGCCGAGAATCTCCTTCGCGCTCTGGACGAGTATCATCCCCAGCTCGGCAACGGCGGGTTCCGACGCTGCCCCGGCGGCGCCCAGAACGTCGGCGTCGGCCTCGACCCCGATGGGCACCAGCGCTGTTCGGGGCCCGCGCGCGGCGGCATCGCCCGTCGCTGTCGCCGACTCCGCGCCGGGCAACCAGAGCGTGAACCTCGACCCGATGCCCGGCGCACTGTCGACGGTGATGTCACCACCCATGAGCCGTGCGAGTCGCCGGCTGATCGCGAGCCCGAGGCCGGTTCCGCTCCGCTCGCGGGTGTAGCCGCTGTCTGCCTGGGTGAACGGGTCGAAGATGCGCGCGAGGTGTTCACGGTCGATCCCGATGCCGGTGTCCTCCACGTCGAACTCCACCCAGGTCCCGCCCTCGGGCAGTCCCGCTTCAGCAGGCGGCGTCCGGGTCACCGAGCACCGTACATCGATGCGGCCCCCGTGGTCCGTGAACTTGACCGCGTTCGCGAGCAGGTTGGTCAGCACCTGACGCACTCTGTCTTCATCGCCAATGTAGATGCTCTCGCGCGCGCCGCCGCACTCGTCTGTGATGATGATCCCCTTCGCGACCCCCTGCGGCCGGATGAGCGCGAGCGCGCTGTCCACGGCGACGCCCGCGACCGCGGGCTCGCTGTCGAGGACCATCGTTCCGGATTCCACCTTCGCGAGATCCAGTACTTCGTTGACGAGCCCGAGGAGGTGCCGTGTACTCGCGCCAATCCGGCCCAGTTGCACGCGCTGGTCATCGGTGAGTGACCCGAAGATGCCGAGATCGAGGAGTTGCGTATAGCCGACGATCGCGTTGATCGGCGTGCGAATCTCGTGGCTCATCGTCGCCAGGAAATCGGACTTCGCCTGGTTGGCGGAGGGGGCCACCGCCCGCGCTTCCTCGGCCTCCTGGACGAGACGCGCGTTGTCGACGGCGAGCCCGGCGCGGCGCGCCAGCTCCTCGGCGAGCGCGAGATCGCTCGCGTCGTGCTGGCGTCCGGATTCCAGGGCGATGAAGGTCATCGCACCCAAGGTTCGCCCCCGGGCGGTGAGGGGCACGATCATGACCGATCCAAAGCCCAGCCTGCGAATGAGGTCGAGGTGGTCGGCGTCGGTGGCGGCGGCCTGCAGCATGGCGTCGGTGACACGCGGATAGAGCTCCGACACGCCGGTGCGCAGCACGGCGGGCACACCGACAGTGGCGTTGGGGTCGCGCGGATAACGGCGTTCGAGCTCGAACCCGAGAGCGAGCTTTTCCGGATCACGATGAGATATGACGACGCGTCGAACGCTGTTATCGGCGTTGACGAGGTCAATCGCGCACCAATCCGACAGTTGCGGGACGGCCAGGTCCGCCGTCCTGCGCAGCGTCGTCTCGTAGTCCAGCGATGACGTCAGAACCGCGGTCGCATCGCTCAGGAATGTCGTTCGATAGCGTGCGCGCTGCTCAGCCTGGTAGAGCTGCGTCCGCTCGACGGCCTGAGCGCACAGCGTCGCGAGCGTCCACAGGAATTCGCGATCACTCGCCGTGAACGTGCGCTCGTCGGCGTAACTGATCCCGATTGCGCCGAGCGCACGGTCCCCGACGACGAGGGGTGCGGCGACCATCGCCTGGAACTTGCTTTGACGGATCGCGGTCAGCGCCGGATAGCGCTGGTCCTGCTCGGTGACCGAGCCGAGAAGGATGAGTTCCCGCAGCCGCACGGCATCCGCCAGGGGTACTGCGGCGCTAGCTGGAAAGTGTCGCCACGGCTCGACGGACTCGGGCGAATACCCGGCGGCGTCGATGACGTCGAGCGTCGCGTCGTCCCGCAGGATGGCCAGCGTCGCCCCTCCGGCATCGAGTGCCGCGAGCCCCTCGGTCACGATGGCCCGCGCGACGTCTTCGACCGAGAGTGCGCGCGCGAGCGCGGCGGTCACGCGCTGGAGACGGACCGTGCGCTCCGATGCGTGTTCCGCCACCGTGCGAGCGGCGTGCTCGGCGGCGTAGAGCCGAGCGTTGTCGATCGCCGTCGCCCCTCGCCGGGCGAGTTCGATCGCGAGGTCGAGATCTGCCTTGTCGTACGTACGCCCCGAGTCGGACATCACCAGCGAGATCGCGCCATACGGCACGCCGCGCGCGACCAGCGGCACGCAGATGTAGGAGCGCGGGCCGAGCACTCGAAGCATGGCGAGGTGCTCCTCGTTCCGGGCGAACGCCTCGACCGCACCCTCCGGAAATTCCGGGAC
>JANOCW010000492.1:0-1980 GCA_031412375.1 Gemmatimonadaceae bacterium
TCGGCGTGGGAGGAGGGGGGCAAGACGATCGCGCCGGCGGTCAGTCCAGAAGTTCCTCCAGGGCAAAGCGCGTCTTCGGTGGAATCCGGTCGGCGGGGAAATATCGCTCGACGATCGCGAGCGCATCGGCGGAGCGCTCGACGTTCAGGTGCCGAAGCAGGTACCGGATGTCATCTTCGTCGTGGAACTCCGGTCCGAGCCGGAACGCGATGCACTTCATCGCGAGGAGGTATTCGGGTATGGGAATGAAGACTCGCAGGTGACTCAACTCGAGCCAGGTCGTGAACTCGCCACGGTCGCCGAGGAAGCCCTTCACCGCATCGTTGAGCCAGGTGTCCGCGACGCCTGCATCCCGTGCGACTTCCCGAGCGAGGCGGCGGACGATCTCCTTGGGGATGAACAGCGCGTCGACATCATTAGTCGATGGGCGAGCATCGAACGCCAGGGCCATCACCGCGCCCCCGACCATGTACAGCTCGCCCACGACGTCCTCGGCAGCGAGGCGGTCGTTCAGCCTGTGCAGCAGCTCGGTGATGCGCGCGGCCGAAAGCATGGACGATCAGACGCGCTGGTCGAACGAGGCGTCGAGGAAGAGATTGCGACGGCGCAACGCGACCGGCGCCCGGGTCAGGAGATGAAGTCGCACGCTGGCCAGCGCCGATCCGAACATCGGCGTGGCGGGGACGGCGACCTGGCCTGTCCACTCCGGCGCGGTGACTCCCCGACGTTCCGCGGCGAGCTCGATGGCTCCCGCGAGGTGATTGAGCGCTTCCGGATCGAGCCGGGCGCGCGGAGCGTGCGCTACGGCGCGCTCGAACTCGACTCGGGGGAGCTCACGAAGGAAGTCGGCCAGCGCAGCGAGCGCGAATCGACGGTGGTCGGGTTGCACGAGGGCTGCGACGAGCTCCTGGAACCGTTCGTGGGTTCTCGGGAGGATGCGGTCCAGGATCCATGATGACATGTCCATCGACGCGTCGGCGGCGAGGCGCTTGAGGAGGCGCTTCTGGTGGGGAGTGACCCGGATCTGGAGCTGTGCCGTTTTTCTCGCCATACCTCAAGCTATGACCGGGCTGGCTCGTGTCAATACACGCGTATTGACATCTCTGCCAACCGCAGATCGTCCTGGGGGCGTGGGAGGGTCCAACCCCGCCGGATGAAGCGCGCGGGGGCTCTCGCCGGACACCTAATGGCAGTTCTGACATGATCTGCGGATTGCTGGCGATTTGTGAGGGCTAACGGTCGTCGTTTGGCAGGATTGCCATAGCTACTCCGGAACGACCTCCTCCCTCAGGCGTCCACCGCCCTCCGGTTGCCATGAACTGCTCGATCCGCTCGCGATCGGCTAGCTCGCGCACTCGGCGGCCCGCTCGAAGCTCACCAGCCGGCGCACGAGTGCGTTGAATCGTCCGTGCGCGCTCGGCTCGGGGACACGGCCAGTTCCGGAGGCCGCACCTTTCAGCGACGACTCATTCCAGAATGTCGCGCAGCCCCGCCGCGCGACGCGTCCCATTCGAGCGCGGGCGACGAAGGCGAGATCCGGCGCGCGGACGGTGTCAGGATCGGCGGCGATCTTGAATCCCGTGTCCTGCGCGAAGACGCCGCCCAGCGCATGGCGCTGAACGTACTCGCCGACGCGGAGCGCGAGGCGCGCTGAAATCTGTCCGTGCCAGGAACCGGGTGGTTCACGGACGAGTAGGCGACCGCGCACGAGCTCGACGTGCTTGTCGGGGAGCGACAGACGTTCGAGCTCCTGCGCCGTCATCGGTGCCGTAGCGATGGTGGTCATCTCGCGGGTCATCATGCCTCGGCGCGCGGTGTCGAGCGGGATCGGATCCCCGCGCCCATGATCAATACGGCACGGAGCGACCGCCCGACCGTTACGATATCCGCCCCGGCGCCGCCGAGACGCGGACCTTCCCGAGATAAAGGGCCGCCGGCTTCTCGAACAGTGGGCGTCCGGTAACGGCGATCGGCCCGGCC
>JANOCW010000493.1:0-6641 GCA_031412375.1 Gemmatimonadaceae bacterium
TCCGACCGCATCCGCGCGAGAGTGGCGCGCAGCGCCTCATTCCCCGTGCGCCCCGGCCGCATCTCGTCCACGAGGATGTCCTGCAGCCGGTTCGACCGCCCGAGCGCAGCCCGAATGCCGGCGGGTGCATCCGTCTCACCCGCGAGCAGGACATATCCCATGTGCTGGGTATCGGTGTTGAGCCCGAGCGCGCTGATGCCGAAGTCGGTATGAAGCACATCCCCGCGCACGATCACGGGGTTCGCCGAGTCGCCCATCTCGACACCGCGGCGCTGCACCGTGACCGAGGGTTGGAACCAGGTGCCGAGCCCGAGGTCGTTGACCCGCTGGCGCAGCCACCACACCACATCCTCGGTGCGCGTGGTGCCCGGGGTGATGACGGCAGATGAGAATGCGGTGCCAATGATCCCGTGCACCGTGCGCTGCATCGTCGCGTAGGTCGGCATCATCTCGGGGATGCGTTCGCTGATGTAGTCGAGCGCCAGCCGGTCGCGGCGCACGACGCGATCGCGGTACTTCGCAGGCAGCGCCGCCTGGAGCTGCTCCCACTCGCCAGCACTGAGGCCATCGGAGAACGCGTGGACGTGCGAGATGTTCACGGCGATGGTTTGGGGACCGCATTCCTCGATCAGCGGCGGAAGCAGGGTCCACTGCTCGGGTCCGAACGGCTCGGCCAGCCGCCGCTGCGCCCCGGCCGATCCCATCGCTGCGTTCGCATCGCGCACCACCCGGTACAACCCACCCTGGGTCGTTCCGCCGATCGCGATCCGGTCCACGCCACGCTGGGGCCCGCGATCGCAGAAGACGTAAATCGTCCGCCGGCGCGCCGCCATCGTGGTCGGCGACACGATCGACCAGAACACCGGGTCCTCGTTGTACTCGCGGACCGGGATAATCCACATCGCCACACCATGCTCGCGCATCAGCCGCGGAAGAACGCGCTCGAGGCGGAGGCGCAGCCACTCCTGCTGAAGTTGCGCCTGCTCGCGCAGCGTTCCGAGCGGCCGCTCCTGCGCCTGCTCACGCCTCGTCGCGGCCGGCCGGCTGTCCTGCGCCGCGAGCGGAGAGGCGCCCAGAAGCAGCAGCGCGATCGCGCGGCGCGCGGCCATTGCCGTTCGCGCGCTCACGAGCAGCCCTCCACCCACTCGACCTCGGGACGTCGCCCCGCGCGATAGCTGGTGACACGGCTGCCGTCCGTCTCGAAAATGATGCGATAAGCATCGTCTGCCCGCGTCGTTGGGCGCACGACGAGGTAGTGACCGGCCGTGTACTTGTGCGGCTGCACCTCCACCCGACCGGAGTACAGCGAGTTGATCCGATCTTCGCTGTCGCCAATCCGTGCACCCTCTGCCGTCGCCATGCGTCCCCCGGTGACGTCGAAGCGCGCGATACGACCATCGACGACCATGAATGCGACGCTATCGAGCTTGGCGACCGGCTGGACGAAAGCGCACCGTCCTGCGAACGCAGGCAATACGAGGTCAGCGCCGAGCTGGCGGCCTGCCTGGGCGAGGGTCATCTCGGTCCGGACGCTGCCGATCCCGGTTGGCGACACCGTCCACCCGGCAGTGCTGATCGTCGTCTGCGGTGCGCGCGGCGTCGCCGACTGTCCTGCAGGAGTCGCTTCTCGCCGCGCGGGCTCGCGGTCCGACTCCGCGCATCCGGCGACCAGCGCCAGCGCGACCATCCCGCACCATCTCGTTTTCATTGAATCATGCTCCCTTGCTGGGTATGCGAACTCACGCGCAGTCACTTCGGGATGACCGAAACCTCCGCCAATGCGCCGATCACCGTCGTCCAGGGCCTCACGCGCCACCGCGAGACGAGCCCATTCGCCACATAGGGGTCGGCACGCGCGAACGCCTCCGCACCGGCCGGCGATTCCCCTCGGAACAGTAGCACGGCGCCGTCCACTGGATCAGCGAGCGCACCGCCGAGGACCATCTCCCCCCGCTCGACGGCTTGCCGCGCCAGCTCGAGATGTGCCCCGCGGAACTCGCCCCGGCGCGCCAGATAATCAGCCGACACATCGTACATCAGCAGATAGTGCATTGCCCGTCCTCCTCCTCACGCAGGATCCCTCGTTGGTGCGCGTATCGACGGAGCGTTCAGCTCCCCGGATCCGCCCACCGCCTCCGCGGTCGCACTCAACTTCGCCTCGAGCCGATCGATGAGCTCCGCCTGGGCGGGGTTGATTCTCTGTCGCGCTGCCGGCGCTTCGAACCAGGCGCAGCGGTCCACTTCGGGAAAGGTGATCCAGCGGCCGGAGCCACGCGGCCATTCGGTCCGCATCTCATTGCTGGTCGTATTCCCTGCGTCCGCGTCACCTTCCCACGCCCACGCATGGATGGTCTTCCCCGCCTTCTGCCGGATGGTGCCAAGCGGGATGAATGGCTCCCGCGGCTGGATGCCCGTTTCCTCGGTGAACTCGCGCCGGGCCGCGTCGAGCGGATCCTCGTCGGGGTCGAGAACCCCCTTCGGGATGGTCCACGCGCCGATGTCGCGGTCCTTCCAGAAGGGTCCCCCCGGATGCGCGAGGAAGATCTCGAGTCCGTTCTGTGTCCTGCGGTACAACAGCAGCCCGGCGCTCACGTTTGGGCGCTTCACCATGGGATCGACACTGGATTCGGGTGGAGAACGGCCCGCGTTCCTCGGCGCGCTTCCTGCGAAAGGTCCCATCAACACACACGACAAACCAGCCCCGCCGACGTAGCTCAGGTTGTGCCACGCCGCCGCGGGACGGACTGAAAGGAGGAGCGATGCGCTGGACTCGGGGTGGCAGCATGAAGAACGTCGACGATCGTCGCGGCCAGCGGATGGGCATGGGCGGCGGTCTCGGGCTCGGCGGTGGGGTGATCGGTTTGATCCTCGCCCTCATCTTCGGTGGTGACATCCTCGGCGGCGGGGGCGGCACCGCCGACGGCACGATAGCGACGGCGGGCGGCGATGTCGCACCCGTCTCCGAGACGGCCGAGGAGGCGGAGCGGCGCGAGCTCAGCGTCTTCGTGCTCAATGACGCGCAGGAGGTGTGGGGGCGTGTCCTTCCGAAGTACGGGGACCAGTACCGGGACGCCAAGCTCGTTCTCTTCCGGGAGGCGACCCAGTCCGGCTGTGGCGTGGGTCAGGCGGGAATGGGCCCGTTCTATTGTCCGCTCGACGAGCGGGTCTATATCGACCTGAGCTTCTTCGACGAGCTCCAGAATCGCTTCCGCGCGTCCGGCGACTTCGCCCAGGCATACGTCATCGCCCACGAGATTGGCCATCACGTCCAGCACATCCTCGGCGTGGACAACCGTGTTCGGCAGATGCAGCAGAGTCGTCCGCGCGACGCGAACGACCTGTCGGTTCGCCTCGAGCTGCAGGCGGACTGCTTTGCCGGCGTCTGGGGGAACTCCACGAGTCAGCGCCGGATCCTCGAGGAGGGCGATGTCGAGGAAGCGCTGAATGCGGCGGGGGCGATCGGGGACGATCGCATCCAGCGTCAGACCACCGGCAGCGTGCGTCCCGAGTCCTTCACCCATGGCTCGTCGGCGCAGCGTGTGAGCTGGTTCCGGCGCGGCCTGGAGTCCGGCAACCCGGAGTCGTGCGATACGTTCGCGGGAGGCCGGTAGGGAGCGGACAACGGAGTGGACGGTCGTCGGTTCTCAGTCATCGGTTACCAGTCGTGCATGTCGAGGCGATGCCTCGCTGGCCGAGGACCGACCACTGAAGACTGAAAACCGTCCACTCCGTTTTCCGCTCACGTCCCCCGAATGTCTGCGTCGGACCGGCTATCGGGATCCAGCTCCCGCACCATGACTCGATCCGTCTGCACGTCGGTTCCGAGCACAAACGTGTGTGAGCCGACATCGCGGAACCCGCGTTTCGTGTAGAAGCCGATCGCACGGGAGTTCCGCTCCCAGACACCCAGCCACATTGCGCGAGCGCCTCTGCGGCGCGCTTCGCCTTCGCACGCGAGCATGAGCGGCGTGGCGATGCCTGCGCCGTGCCAGGGCCGGTCGACGTAGAACCGGACGATCTCCACACATGGTCGCACGATGACGCAGTCGGGCGCCTCGTCGCCGTCGTGGACGAGCGCGTAGCCAACGAGTGTCTCGGCATGCTCCGCGAGGAAGTAGGTGCGCGCAGTATCCGACAGCTCCCGACGCTGCTGCTCGGGCCCGAAGGCGAGGGCCATATACGCCGCCATGTCCTCCGGCCGGTTGTCGGCGGCGAACGACTCATGGAAGATTCGCCGGGCGAGCGCCGCGATCGCCGGTGCGTCGGCAGGAGCGCCGCGGCGGATGGTCAACGAGCTGACGTCCATCACCGAAGATGTGTCTGGCTCGCGCGCCGCGGCAATGGTAGGTTCGTCGATGCCGGCTCCGCACGACTCCCTCCGAGGCAACGCCTCTCAATGACTTCCCTGCAGACGAAGCCGCCGGTGCACCCGTCGGTCTCACCGCGCTATCTCCCCCTGCTCGTTCTCCTCTTCGTCGGCAGTGGCTGCGCGGCACTGATCTACGAGATCGTGTGGTTCCAACTGCTGTCGCTCATCATCGGCTCGTCTGCAGTGTCGCTCGGAGTGCTGCTCGTCGTGTTCATGGGCGGCATGTGTCTCGGCAGCCTCCTGCTCCCCCGCATCATCTCGGCGCGCGAGCACCCGCTACGCATCTATGCGCTGCTCGAGATCGGCATCGCGGTGTTCGGACTCCTCGTGCTCTTCGGGCTGCCCTACGCGGGCGGATTGTACACCGCGATCGGCGGGGCTGGTGTCGGTGGACTGCTGCTGCGTGGCCTGTTCTGCATGCTCTGCCTGCTGCCGCCGACGCTGCTGATGGGCGCGACGCTCCCGGCGATCGCCCGCTGGGTCGAGGCAACGCCGAAGGGTGTTTCGTGGCTGGGCTTCTTTTATGGCGGCAACATCGCGGGCGCCGTGTTCGGCTCACTGCTCGCGGGATTCTACCTGCTGCGGGTGCACGACATGGCGGTGGCGACGTATGTCGCAATGGCGCTCAACCTCCTCGTGGCCCTCGCCGGATTCGCCCTCGCCAGGGCAACGACTCACGATGCGACCCGCGCCGAGCCGACGGCCGAGGACAATGCGATTCCGCGTGATGCGTGGCCGGTCTACGCGACGATCGCGCTGTCCGGCGTCACTGCGCTCGGTTCCGAGGTCATCTGGACGCGCCTGCTCTCGCTGATGCTCGGCGCAACGGTGTACACGTTCTCGCTGATCCTCGCCGTCTTCCTGTTCGGCCTGGGCATCGGCAGCACGGCGGGCTCGATCATGGCCCGGTCCATGGCGTATCCGCGTACCGCGCTCGGGTGGTGCCAGCTGCTCGTCATGGTGAGCATCGCGTGGGCGGCGTATTCGATCACATCGGTGCTTCCGTACTGGCCCATCAGCCCCGATCTCGCGATCAGCCCGCGCTTTCTCTTCCAGATGGACCTGCTGCGGTCGCTCTGGGTGGTGCTTCCCGGCGCCATTCTCTGGGGGGCGAGCTTTCCGCTCGCGCTGGCCGCGGTTGCCTCGCGCCGCCAGGATCCCGCGCGACTCGTCGGTGGTGTGTATGCGGCGAACACGGTCGGCGCGATTGTCGGGGCCGCGCTCGCGAGTCTCGTTCTCGTTGCGTCGCTCGGAACCCAGAACGCGCAGCGCGTGATGATCGTGATCGCCGCGGTGAGCTCCATCCTGATGCTCGCGCCGGTATTCTCGAGCGACACGGGAACGTCGCGCATCGAGGCGCGCAGCGCGCTGCGCGTCGGCGCGACGCTCGCCCTCGCTGCGTGGTTGCTGTGGACCGTGGCGCCCATTCCGCCGCTGCTCGTCGCCTACGGCCGATGGATGGTGACGTGGATCGGACGGCACGGCGAGTTCCTCTACGTCGGCGAGGGAATGAACTCGTCGATGGCCGTCACGCGGCTGGCGAACGGGGACCTGAACTATCACAACGCCGGCAAGGTGCAGGCGTCGAGCGAGCCGCAGGACATGCGCCTCCAGCGCATGCTCGGCCATCTCACGACGTTGGTGCCGCTGAACCCGCGATCGGTGCTGGTGATCGGCTGTGGCGCCGGAGTTACCGCGGGCGCGGTGAGCATCAACCCGATGGTCGAGCGTGTGACGATCGCCGAGATCGAGCCGCTCGTGCCCGAGGTCGTGTCCACGTATTTCAGTGAGCACAACTACGACGTCGTCCGCAATCCGAAGGTTCACCTCGAGATCGATGACGCGCGCCACTTCCTCCTGACGACGGACCAGACGTTCGATGCGATCACGTCGGACCCCTTCGATCCCTGGGTGAAGGGCGCGGCGACACTGTACACGCGCGAGTTCTTCGAGGAGGCGAAGTCCCACCTGAATCCCGGCGGCGTGATCACTGTCTTCGTGCAGTTGTACGAGAGCGGGATGCCGGCGGTGAAGAGCGAGATCGCGACCTTCCTCGAGGTCTTTCCGAACGGCGTCATCTTCGGCAACACGCACCGCGGCGGGGGCTACGACGTCGTGCTGATGGGTCGCGCCGACGAGACGCCGATCAACATCGACACGATTGAGGAGCGTCTCGCGCGTCCGGACTTCGGCCAGGTCGCCCAGTCACTTCGCGAGATCGGTTTCAACTCGGGTCTCGAGCTGCTTTCGACCTACGCCGGCGATGCCCGGA
>JANOCW010000494.1:0-3139 GCA_031412375.1 Gemmatimonadaceae bacterium
CATCGCGATCGGTCGGGTGATAGGAAGAACCGTTCGAACGTCCCTTCGATTTCCAGGCGGTAGTGGCGGTAGCCGTCTGCCCATGACGGCATTGGTCCCACGGCCTCGCTCGTGGGGCACGCGACGTACCCGACGGGTGGCTTAGTGAGCGGTCCTCCGGGCACCTTACCGACGACACAGATGAACGTCAGGGCCCGACCAGCGTAAGCGTACCTGTCTTCGTCGCCGGGCTTGCCACTGTCGATGTATTTCGGCCAGCCTGAGAGCGGGCGCCGCTCAATCGACGGCAGACTCAGAGACCAGCCGAGGCCAGCTTCGCCGCTCCCCGCTCCGGACGCATAGACCAGCGACAGTGCGGGCCCCGCTGCTCCCCTTGCCGGCGGCAGAACGAAAGGCATGACATACGTCATGGCGCCGCTCGACGGCACCACATCGCCGGTTGGTTGGCTCTCACCAAACGTGCCGCTCATCTTGTTCGGCGGGTCGTCAGCTGCGACCGAATCGATGCTGAGGAGGACTGCGATCAGAGTAGCGAGCGTGCCTCCGCGCCGGAGGGCCGCGGTGGCATGCCGTCGGGGCGAGTGGTGGTGACCATTGCTCATATACAGCCTCTTGGTTGTGTGATTCGCAGTTCGGCTGTCGACTCGACTTGGCCTCTGAGACTCCCGGCGCCACCCAGGCGATGCAACGTGACCGTGGATCGGGAATCTGCGCCGGCGACTCCGGTCACAAATCAGCTTGTTGAGCGTGAACGCACTCTCTCGCGATTCGCGAACGGCTTGAAGGCAACCTTCCAGGGCGCAAGTCAGGGAGTGTCGGTATCTCGCTCGGAACGCTAATCGTCTGCCAGCGCGAGTGGCTTACGAATAATCTCGAAGGGCGCGAGAACGCGTGGGGCGGAACCTGTCGCAAACCACCGCCAATGCGGTTCAATATCATTGAACCCGCGCCCGATGATGTGGATCGGCCGTTCCCAGCCGGCGGCGGACGCGAAATCTACCCGAATACGGGTTTCGAGCTGCGTGGACGCCGACATGAAGCTGACCCGGTAGAACTCGTCGTCTTCGGGGCCGTCCCACTTCGACGGCTCTCCGTGCGGGACCGTGATTCGTTCCCAGTGGCCGACGCCATTGACGATGTTGAGCTCCTCCTGCCAGCTTCGGTGCTCAATCACGAAGGCGCTCGCCAGCACCGGCACCGTTGGCCGGCCGAGCGTTTTCCGCCACCGGATCGTGCCCCAGATGGTGTTCGCCAGAATGTCCGCACGGATCACGCTGCCGCTCGTCCAAGACACCAGGCGCTCGGTGGTGATCGGCGAGAGAAGGACGGTGTGGAGCGTCTCGAGCTCCCGCTCAGCGGCCACAGGGTCGAACTGATGGCTGCGGACCGCGCCCGATAGGTGAATGCTGTCTTTCACTGGATATTCCATTTCTGCTCAACAGCCTGCCAGTCAGGATAGAGTTGCTGCAGCGGAGTCGAAACTACCCTGAGGCGGCCACGCGCGTCGAGCCGTCCTTCGAATAGCTCGGCCGAGATCCCCGGGGCACCGATGACTCACCAACGCGCGTACTCACGCGACGTTCGCGCCTCGTCCTCCGCGCTCACCGGGCCCGCCATTTCGAGACCCGATACGTTGGCCAGGGAACTGCTCGCGCTCTACCGGGAGGAACGGATTCCAGCCGCAGTTGAATTTCTCCTACAGCACCGGCCACGGCAACGGTCATTCCTGTTACCGTCTGCAGATCCGAGGAGAACTTCTCGCCGATTCCGTGCAACGCGCCTCCCCCTTTCGGAAGGGAGATGGCCTCACTGGACGCTGAGCTCGCCATGGCTTTGTATTCCGGCCCTTCGTTTCGTGGCTACTGATAGGTGGGATGGCTGCGGCGGAACGCGTCGAGCTTCCGCCGCGCCGCGAGACTCCGGACGACCCGGAAGTTGCCGGCCAGAAATCCGCGGATGCCACCCGGGAACGCCATCCCGGCCCAGGCGCGCGGATCGCAATGGTCCTGGTGCTGAACGATGGCGCCGTTCTCGAATCGAAATCTCGCGTCGATGACGTTCCGGACCTTGAGTGCCGTGTCGGTGAAGGTGTAGTGATCGACCAGCGCGACGCGGCCCTCGACATCGTCTGCGTGGAGCACTTCGAACGTGGCTCGGATGTCCGTGTTTTCGCAAATCATGTGCCACATGGCGTGGATCTCACCCTGGCCGCTCATGTCGAATGCGATGTCGCGGAACGTGGCCGACGGCCCATAGCACGACGCCATCGTCGGATGATCGTGATCGTCGAGTGCCGTAAACAGCCGCTGTAGCAGTACGCCGTTGGCATGCATGCGGTCCTTGCCTTTTCTGTGTGTGCCGGTCCGTGCGTTTGCGCACCTCTATAGCGAGAACCGGAGTTGACAAGTGCCACGGGCCGCGGGAGGGGGAAAGACGGGTATCATTCGTGATCGAGCCGAACCGCTGGAAAGACATCTCGCGTCTATACGATGAGGCGCTGCGGCAACCCAGGGCTGCGCGGTCGGCATTCCTGCGGCGGGCCTGCGACGGGGACGTCGCCCTGCGGAGCGAGGTGGAGTCGCTGCTCTCCAGTGACGCCGAGGCCGGCGACTTCATGGCTGCGCCCGTCGCCGCCGAGCTCGTCAGGACGCTCGAAACAGAGACGGTGTCACTCGTCGGGCACCAGCTCGCCTCCTATCGCATCGACGGTCTCCTTGGAGCGGGCGGGATGGGCGAGGTCTATCGGGCGACCGACACCCGCCTGAACCGAACCGTCGCGCTCAAGATCCTTCCGCAGCACCTCCGTGAGGTCCCCCGTCTGCGAGAACGGTTCGAACGTGAGGCGCGTGCGGTCGCGGCGCTGCACCATCCCCACATCTGCGTGCTCTACGACATCGGCGAGGACGACGGGATCGCTTTTCTGGTGATGGAGCTGCTCGAGGGGGAGACGCTGGCCGAGCGGCTCACCCGTGGTCCGCTCGAACGCGACGAGCTGTTCCGATGTGCCATCGACATCTCGGACGCGCTCACGGAAACGCACCGTCAGGGCGTGGTTCACGGCGACCTCAAGCCGGGAAACGTCATGCTCACGCCGGAGGGGGCAAAGCTGCTCGACTTCGGGCTCGCGACCCTGAACGCA
>JANOCW010000495.1:0-7333 GCA_031412375.1 Gemmatimonadaceae bacterium
TGGCAATCAGCGCGTCGAACCCTGGAATGTTGACCTCGACAATCTCCGCACCCGCTCGCTGCATCGCTCGCGTCGCGGCGCGAATGGTATCGGCGATCTCGGTGTCGGTGTCGTTCATGTAGTTCATGAGGATGCCGAGCCGCGTGCCACGCAGCGCCGTCGCCGAAAGTGAATCGCTGAAGCGCGGAAGCGTGCGGCCCGCCAGCACGCTCGTACCGGGATCCGCCGCGTCGGGTCCGATGGTGGCGTCGAGCGCGATGGCGAGATCGGTGACGGTGCGCGCGAGCGGGCCACCGATGTCCTGGGTGTGCGAGAGCGGGATGATGCCGCGGCCGCTGACCAGCCCCTGCGTCGGCCGCAGTCCGACGAGATTCGCAAATGCGCACGGGATGCGGATCGAGCCGCAGGTGTCCGATCCCCAGCCGACCGTTGCGAAGCTTGCCGCGATCGCCGCACCGGTTCCGCCGCTCGAGCCGCCCGGATTCCGCCGTGGATCATAGGGATTGCGGGTCTGGCCGCCGAGCGAGCTGACGGTGAAGATGCCGGCCGCGAGCTCGTGGAGGTTCGACTTGCCGATGATGACGGCGCCGGCGTCGCGCAGCTTCCGGACGACCGTTGCATCGGCGGTGGGGACGTTGCCGGCGAGCGCCATCGAGCCGCCGGTGGTCGCAAGCGCCTCGGTATCGAAGTTGTCCTTGAGGATGATCGGGATCCCGTGCAGCGGCCCGCGCACCGTGCCTCGGCGACGCTCTGCATCCAGCCGCGCGGCATTCGCGCGCGCGGAGGGATCGAGCCGGATCATCGCGTTGAGCGCGGGACCATCCTTCTCGTAGGCGGCGATACGGGAGAGGTACGCGTCGACGAGCTGCACTGATGTCGCACGGCCGTCGGACATCGCGCGCTGAAGGTCCGTGATGGTGGCATCGTGGACCTCGATGCGTGGCGTAGCAGCCGGCGCCTGCGCACGTACCGGCGACGCTGACACGAGGCCGAGGGTGATCGCGGTGAAGAGCACAGGGGCTGCAGATCGAATGAGGATCATGGGATTAACATATTCTCGGCGGGCCCATGTCGGCCTCGAAACCTGCGACAACGGCGACAACGGCGACAACGGCGACAACGGCGACAACGGCGACATGGGTTATGAAAGGCGAACGCGTTAGAGGTGTGTAAGAGACGGCGTCAGGGGTCAACGGCGTTGACCGTTTGACGCTTCGCGAGGCGTGTGCTGCGTAGATGCTTGAGTGGCCTCTAACGCCCTCCTGTTATAGCCCATGTCGCCCTGAACGATGTTGACGCCGTTCCCCCTCGAGCTGAGGATGGGAACTCCGCCCCCCGGCGCTCACGTGAACACCGCCTCGCCATGCTGGTCTGCGGCGGCCATCTGCCGCACCACCATCGCGTGGTACGCTCCGCGCGCCTGCATCAGCTCCTCGTGGGTTCCGCGTTCGATGATGCGCCCATCCTCCATGAGGAGAATCATGTCGGCGCGGCGGATGGTCGAGAGGCGGTGCGCGATCATGAAGGTCGTGCGTCCCGCGAGCAGCGCCGACATCGACGCCTGGATGAGCTGCTCGCTCTCCGTGTCGAGATTGCTCGTCGCCTCATCGAGGATGAGGATCTGGGGCGACGCCAGCACGGCCCGCGCGATGGCGAGACGCTGGCACTGTCCGCCGGAAAGCTTCACGCCACGCTCGCCGACAAAGGTGTCGTACTCCTCCGGCAGGCGCGCGATGAACTCGTGCGCGTTGGCACGACGTGCCGCATCCTCGACCTCGTCGCCCGTGGCCTCGTGGCGACCGTAGGCAATGTTGTCGCGCACCGATCCATCGAACAGGAAGACCTCCTGCTGCACGATCGCGAGCAGGTCGCGGAACGAGCGCAGGCGGAAGTCACGGATGTCGATGCCGTTGAGCAGGATGCGCCCGCGCGTCGGGTCGTGAAAGCGCGCGACGAGATCGGTGATGGTCGTCTTCCCCGCTCCGCTCCGTCCGACGAGGGCGACCACCGATCCCCCCGGCACGGTAACGTTGAAATCCCGCACCACCGGGCGTCCCTCGCGGTACTCGAACTCGACATTCTCGAAGCGAATCTCCCGCACGGCGTGCGGCGCGTTGCGTGCGTCGGGCCGGTCGGGCTTGTCATCCGCCATGGCAAGAACTTCGAAGACGCGCTCCATGGCGGCGAGCGATCGCTGAAGCTCGGAGAAGGAATTGACGATCGACCACACGGGATTCAGCAGCAGGAACGTGTACCACTGGAACGCCATGATGTCGCCGATCGATGCGCCACCGACGATGTTGAGGTAGCCGCCGTACCACACGATCACGACGTTGACGCCGCTGAGCAGCAACCCCCACGAGGTCCAGAGCACCAGCTCGCGGCGATGAGCGAACAGCTCCTTGCGCAGCACGGTGTGGCGACCGACCAGATAGTCGAGCAGCTCGCGCTTCTCGCGGCGGAACGCCCGGACGACGCGAATGCCGGAGAAGGTCTCGCCGACGCGACCATCGATCACCTCCGCATCCTTGCGCAGCGACCGGTAGATCGGCCGCACCCGGCGCGCGAGGGTGAAGCTCATCAACACGACCCCGGGGATGATCGCGAGCGCCGTCAACGCGAGGCGCCAGTTCAGCGAAAGCAGCACGGCGACGGCGATCACCAGCCGGATCACTGAGACCGCGGGCGACACCACCGCCATCTGCAGCAGGCCGGTGGTCGTGTCCACATCGCCCGTGAGCCGCGAGAGGATGCCGCCGGTCTTCATCTCCCAGAGCTTCGGCAGCGGCAGGTGCAACAGGCGCTGGAAGAGCGCGCGGCGGAACGACAGCATCACCCGCACGTTCAGCAGGCGCTGCCGGTAGTCCTTGATCATCCCCACGAGGTTGGCGATGATGATCACGCCGAGAAACGCGCCGCCGGCCATGTTCAGCCGCGTGAGGCGGGCCGCCGAGTCGAGCGCGGTGTTCAGCAGGACGCGGTCGATGATGTACCGCATGAAGAGGGGCTCGACCATCTGGAGCCCGGCGGCGATGAGCGCGAGCACGAAGACTACGCCGACGCCGTACCGCTGGGGCCACAGCCAGCGCAGGTACTCGCGCATGTACTGGCGGCGCTTCCCGCGGCGCAGGCTGGGCGCCTCCACCGCGGCCGGCACGGGTGCGCCGTCATCGACCGGCTTCGGCGTGTCTCCGCCGTCGGTCGTGTCGTCGAGCTTTCTCTGGCGGTAGTCCTCGAGGAAGCCGCGGTAGTGCTGGCGCGACGAGCGCGGATGATCCTTGCTCATGGACGGGACATGCTACTCCCGCTTCGTCGGGCGGGCCAGTGCCGGCGACCGGCGCGGTAATGCCCGCGGTCCCGGCCCCCCCACCCCGCGGTCCCCCCACGTATATTTGAGGACGTCCACCCTTTCAGTGAGAGGTTCGATCATGCGTCGCGTTCATTGCTCCGCGCTTGCACTCGCCACCGTCCTGCTCGGCGGCGCAGCCTGCGCCACGCGCCCCGAGGTGGAAGTTGCCTCATCCACGCCGCCCATGGCCGCGCAACCCGCACCGATGCCAGCGGCAGCAGCCCAGCCGGCGGCGATGGAAACCGCTCGCGCCGTCGCCGGTGGCGGCATTTCCGTCGCCGGCTGGATGGGACGGATCGACGCCAATGAGATGGCGGCGGGCCAGGTGCTGGAGAACTCGAAGCTTGCCCCGATGGGCAATGGGCTCCACGTCACCACGGGCCCCGCGGTCACATATTGGAATCCCGCCAACCGGGCGACCGGCACCTACACGGTCAAGGCAACATTCCACGAAGCGAAGTACATGGCGCTCAACACCCACCCGCACCCCTACGGGATCGTGGTCGGTGGCAATGATCTCGGGACCGACATGCAGAGTTACCTGTACTGCGCCGCGTACGGGAATGGCAACTTCATCGTTCGCGGTTTCGGCCCGGCGCCCTTCCAGGTCAACGGCCGCCGTGGTGAGGCGCACGCCTCCGTAAACAAGGCCGCAGGGCCGGGCGAGCCGGTGACCCAGGAGATCGCCGTGACCGTGCACCATGACCGCGTGGACTGCGCGATCAACGGCACCGTCGTCGGCACCTATCCCACCGCCGCCGTCGTCGGCGAGGGCAAGCTCAAGTCCACCGATGGCGTCTACGGCATCCGCTTCGCGCACAACACCGAGGCGCACGTGGCCGGCCTCACGATGATGAAGCACTAGGATCTGCCCTGGCGCGACGAGGGAAGGGGTCGGCGGCTGCCGACCCCTTTTTCTCATCCTGAGCTGTCAGCTTGGCTGGTGGCTCCGGGCTCTGTAGCTACCCGCTGGCACCTCGCTTTTCCAATCCTGCATGCAGAGGATGCAGCTCGACACCGGTAGCTGCGAAGCTGAGAGCTTCTCCTCAGCCGTTCGTACTTGCAAAGCGAGCTGTGTGCTTTCAGGTACGAGTGACCAGCGGCTTCCGTGCGGGGTCGAGTCGAAAAAACGAGGTGCCGGCTGCTAGCTGGAGAGCTGATAGCGTTCAGCGCGGGAGAACTGACGGAACTGCGACGGCGCTACCCGATCTCCTCGATCGACTGGATCACATCCCCCTCGAGGATGCCATCGACCACGCTCATCCCCTCGACCACCTCGGCGAAGACCGTGTAATCGGGACCGAGTCGGATATTGTCCTTCAGGTTCACGAACCACTGGGCGTCGCCGGTGTCGTGGCCGCGCGTGCTCATGCCGACGGTCCCGCGCACGTGGGGCACGGTGCCCAGCTCGTCGCGCAGGAACTGGGCGAGGCCGACGTATTCATTCGCGCCCGGGCTTCCACCCTGGATCACGAAGTCGTGCTCCACCCGGTGCCAGGTGAGGCCCGCGTAGTAGCCCGCGCGGGCGAGAGCGAGTATGCGCGCCGCCATCATCGGCGCGACGTCCCCACGCAGCCGTACCACGAAACTTCCTCCGCCGCTGGACGGTGCGAGCGTCACCCGCAGGCGAACATTCGCTCCCAGCGCGAGCGCGACGGCACGCGGCGGCAGCAGGACGCGAATTGCCGGCGGGCGATCGTCACTCGCACTGCGTCCCGCGGCCTCGAGCAACGCGACGCGCACATCACGCGCCGATGCGCTCCCACGCGCCACCCATCGCTCGAACGCCGCGCTGGCGGCGCGCCGCACATCGGGATGGGGTGAGCCCTTGAGCGCGACGGCTGCCGCACGCACGGCCTGCGCTCCGCCGCTGCCCAGCGCAACGAGGTAGAGATCATCGTCGGCGTGTCCGGTGAGCGCGGCGAGCACTTCGATCGCCGTCTCCTTCACGTTGTCATCGCTGTCGCGGATGAGGGCGCGGAGTCTCACGGTATCGGAGAGGATCGCCGCCGCTCGCGCCGCGTACATGCGCACCTGCCATTGCCGGTGGGCGGCAAGCGTCGCGATGCGCGGCCTGGCTTCCGCCGGGCGCACGCGGGCAAGCGCCACCAGCGCGTGGGCGCCCGCATGCCAGGACACGCCGCCCGGCGCGCGATGTGAGGCATTGCTCGGCAGCGCATCGATCCATTGGCCGAGCATGTTGGCGAGCGCGGCATCGGCAGCGCAGGGAGCAGCGACCAGGTCGGCGGCGCGCAACCGGACCGGCCATGCGCTGTCAGCGAGCGCCGATCGAAGTGTTACGCAATCGTCACGCTGCGCGGCCAGCGCGCGAAAGCGCAGGCGCCATGTTGCTTCTGGCCAGACGATCGGTGCGGCGAGAACAGGGAAGGAATCCCGCGTCGCGAAGCGTGGATCGCCGATCCGCGCCTGCGCCCGACGCGCGAGCACGCGAACGGCGGAGTCGGGGTGTTCGACACCCTCGACCAGCGCACGGTCCGACGAATTCCTGCCGTCTTCCGCGAGGAGAATGCGCCCGATGAGCGCCGAGTCGGCCGCAGGCGGGAGACCACCGCGGGCGGACGGACTTCCGCTCCGAACCGCGCAGGCCGTGGCGAGCGTAATGACCAGGGGCAGCAAGGCGAATCGCATGAGCATCTCGGCGGGGGCGGCGAAAGCGTGGCGAGGGGTGCAGCGAATCATGGACGGTAAACTCGGGAACGTTGTGGGAGGCGACCGTCTCCGGCTATGCGCAAACATCTGTAGCAAGCAAGTACCCACTTGCACGCGCACCGTGCGAACAATACATTCGCCGCCCATGGAACTTCGAACCAAGATTCTCGAGGCTGCAGCACGCGTGTACAGCCAGCACGGATTCCGCGGCGCCACCACTCGCCTCATCGCGCAGGAAGCCGACGTCAACGAGGTGACCCTCTTTCGCACCTTCGGGTCGAAGGAGGCGCTGATCGAAGAGGCGATCCGCACCTGCGCAGAGAGTGCTGCCTTCGCGCAACTCCCGGCCGAGCCCGAGGACCCCGAGCGCGAGCTCACGGCCTGGTGCGCGGCGCACATGGCGCACATCCGCCAGTCGCGCCCGCTCATCGTGAGCTGCATGGCGGAGATCGATACCCGCCCCGAGGTCGCCTGCGGCGCCGCGCGTGGGCCACACCGGGCGTGGGCGGAGCTGAGCCGGTATCTGGGCCGCCTCCGGGACAAGGGGCTGATGGACCCGGACGTTCACCTCAACGCCGCGGGATCGATGTTCATGAGTGCGGCGTTCGGTGACGCAATGGGACGCGAGATGATTCCCGAGATGTTTCCGAAACCTCTCGAGGACGCCGCACGTGAGTACACGCGGGTTTTCCTTCGTGCCATCGAGCCGTCGGAGCCCCGCACCAGGCGAAGGAACAACCGCGACGCCGCGGCCAGGAACACCTCCACGGACAACTGACATGACTCGTACCCTCTGGCGGACCGCGGCAATCGGACTGCCGCTCGCCCTCACGATCGCGATCCCTGCACGTGCGCAGACCCCGCCCGCGGGGGCGCCGACGACCGTCGTCTCGGCCGCGCGGCCGCTCTCGCTCGCGGAAGCCATCTCGCTCGCCGAGGCCCAGAGCGAAGCCGTCGGGATCGCGCGCTCCGCGGTCACCCGTGCGCGCGGTGAGATCTACCGCGCCCGCAGCCAGTACCTTCCGCAAGTCGGCGGCACGGCGCGCTACTCGCGCACGCTGTCGTCGGAATTCGAGAGCATCGGCGGCAGCGCTCCGGCCCCCGACCCGACGGCACCTCCGGTTCCTCCCGGTCCGTGCGACGCCTACATCCGCGATGCATCGGCAACGACGGCCGAGCGTCTCGCCGGACTCGAGGACGCCACCCACTGCGCCACCGGCGGCTCGCCCTTCGACGCGTTCGGCGACCTCCCGTTCGGCCAGAAGAACCAGTACAGCCTCGGGCTCGACGTCTCGCAACCCATCTTCGCCGGTG
>JANOCW010000496.1:0-2894 GCA_031412375.1 Gemmatimonadaceae bacterium
GAGAAGCGCAGGTCCCGGATCATCTGCTCGAGGGCATGCGTCGGCGCCGGGCTCGACCACCCGTTGTTCAGGTTCGTGAGCGTGTCATCGAGGTCGAAGGCGCGGCGGATCTGCCCCCAGTACACCTCATCCTCGGCCACCACCCGGGGCCCTCGACTCCCCGCGATCTCCGTTGCCGCGGCGAGCCTGCGCACCGCGAGCGAGTTGAGAACCGGGAGGCCGATCGCGGTGGACAGCAGCGTGGAAACGAATGCGCGACGGTCGGTCATGGGAACTCTGCCGGGAGGGGTCGCCTTACGATCGTGCCTTCAGGGACCGATGTCCAGCAGCGAAACGCCCACCGGGGCGGAGCGCCGCTAGATGCGGTGCTCGGTCGGGGACCGCGGGGGGTCGAGCGGAAACCCGGGCCCGGGGACCCGGGCGCTGCCCGGTTCCTGGTTCGCGATGCTGCCGGCCCTGCGGATCCGGGCAACGAGCTCGGTGGTCAGCGGCGCAGGCTCTCGCGCACAGGCGTCATGCAGCTTCCTCGAGAACCGCTCGTAGATGCGGAGTGCAGTCTTGCGGTCGCCGGCGCGATCCAGCAGCCGAAGCAGCCGGCGCAGGACCCGCTCGTCATCGAACTGCAGCTCGAGCCCTCGCTTGGCCCACGTGACCGCGGTCGTCAGCCGACCACGTGACTCATGCTGGTCGGCGAGCTGTCGCGCTCCGTGCGCGGCCTGCCGGCGCAGCACCGCACGCTCGGCCCGCATCCACTGCTGATACTCCGGACTCTCGACGACGAACCCCTGCAGGAAATCGCCGCGGTAGAGTGCCAGGGCATCGGCCGTGCGACCGGTGTCGAGCGCCGTGCGAAAGGCAGCGGCATCGCACGAGCACCCCGCGGCATCGAGGCCCAGCGACTCCGTGTCGCGGCCCACGATCGACCCCGCGCCGAGCGTCGCCTCGAGAGCGTCCACGGTCTCATCCAGCGCCGTTGCGGCCCGCGCAGGCGGCCGGCCGGGCCAGAGAAGCGCCAGCAGCTTGCCACGGTCATGGACCCCGGTCGGTCGCGCAACCGCAAGATAAGCGATCAACGCGAGCCCCTGGTTATCGCCACCCACCGGGAGAAGCTCGCGCCCTTCGCCGTCCCGCAGGTCCACCATACCGAAGCTGCGCAACCGATGCATCTGAATCCTCCCAGGACACGCGGGCGAGGCCCGGGCGCGTCGGTCCGACGACGGCCAATTCCAGCAGGGTCTGGAAGTTAGGTCGGGCGTCGCCTCGCGACAATGCACGGGGACTGGCTCCAGCCGCGCGCGCTCACTCCCGGGTGTACTGCTCGGTGCACCAATGGGTGGCGAGGTCCGTCAGCGCCTCGCGGGCGGCCGGGAGAAGCCAGGTCCGCTCGGTCGACGTCGGCGTCGCGACGAGCGCGCGAATCTGCTCGAGCGCGTCAGCCTTCGGGATGCCCTCACGGCGGAGCAAGGTGAGGTACGTGCAGATCGCGTCGCGCAGGCCATCGAGCGAGCTCCGCTCCCCGTGTTCGACCAGATGCAGTGCCTCCACCGCGCCCGCACGCGCCTCCGCGCTCGTTCGTATGGTCACCACGCCGTCCGGGCCTGCGTTGCGCTGCGTGGTTTCGCCATGGTGGGAGCACGATGAGAGGACAACCAGGCTCTGGACGGGCCGAAACCCTTCGGTCCGTGCACCGGCAGATTGTACGCGTGCCAGGTCACCACGTCCAGTGAGATCGGTCACGCCAGCCCACGGAACACTGGCCGGGCGCCGAATCTGCACCCACGCCATCTTCATGACAGCCACGCGGCGTGGGCATTCCGTCCGCGCTCACGCGCCCCGCTCCCACTGCAGTCGACGATGCCGAGTCCCCAACGCATTCCCGGATACAACTTCAGCCAGCCAACCGAGGCCGATGCACTCGGCGCGCTGCAGCGAGTCTGGGATTTGGATCGTGGAGCGCTCATCTGGTCGCAGGCGTGTCGCGCCGCTGGGCTGGTCGAGGGGCGCGTCAACACCGTCGCGGCGCTCGAGCGCGCGATCGCTGCACTTTCGCAGCAGGGGGGCGCCACGGCGACCGTCGCCCGCTCGCTCGAGATCCGGCTGCGAACCCACGCCCGGCTCGCGGCGCGGGTGAACGCCGCCAACGCCGGAGCACCGCGATGAGCCGCCCCGACGCGATCCATGATGCCGCTCGCCTTCAGGAGATCGCCGACCTCGGACTGCTCTCGCCGGACGTCGACCCGATCCTGCAGGACGTCGCCGCGCGAGCCGCGGCGCGCCTCGATCTTCCGGTCTCGTTGATCAGCGTCGTCCTCGACGAGGCGCTGCACGTGGCCGGCTCCCACGGTATCGACGGGCTCTGGCTCGGGGAAACCCGCGGACATCCCATCGAATGGTCCTTCTGCAAGACATCCGTGCAAACGCGGGAGGCGTTCGTCGTCGAAGATGCGCCAAGGGACCCGGAGCACGGGACCAATCCACTCGTCGTCCAGGATGGCGTGCGCTGCTACGCCGGCGTCCCGCTCATCTCATCCCGCGGCTTCGTCCTCGGCAATCTCTGCGTGGTCGGCCTCGAGGAGAGGACGTTCGCGGAGGAAGACATGGCCGCACTGCGAGCGCTGGCGGTGGAAGCAGTGCAGCGGATCGAGGCGCGACGGGCCGGTTGAGCTGCGCGTTGCTCACGCGCACGGCCGATCGACGCTCGGGCTCAACGGGGTGAAGAGGTGAGGCCCGGCCTCGGTCATGTAGAAGCAGTCCTCGAGGCGGATGCCGAACTCCCCGTAAATGACGATCGTGGGCTCATCGCTGAAGCACATGCCGGGGGCGAGCGGGGTCTTGTTGCCACGCACCAGGTTCGTCCACTCGTGCCCATCCATGCCGATACCGTGGCCGGTCCG
>JANOCW010000497.1:0-8070 GCA_031412375.1 Gemmatimonadaceae bacterium
GGTTGACTTGCCGGTCACCGCCACCTCGACCGCCGTGGCTTCCGCGGTTCGTACCGAGTCGCTGCGCGCCTGGGCGATGGCTTTTGCGGCGATCCCGGGGCGTGGCTCGACGACACCGCTGTCGGCTGCGGGAAGCCAGCGCGCGAACGCCGCGAGCGAGTCGAGGCCGATCGTATAAACCAGGCGGCCCTCGCGTCCTCCCGTCAACCCGAACGTGCCCTGCACGTCCGCACGTGAGCTCGGGGCTCGCAGGACCAGAGTATCAATGCGTGCCATTCCGTCGGCGATTGCGACGCGCGCGGTCAGCGAGTCGATCGCGAAACTATCGTACTCCGACGTCGCGAGATCCGCCCCGAAATCGGCGCGCATCGTCGCGGGATCGAAGCCGCGTCCACGCGCCGTGACGGTTGCCGTCAGGGACGTCTTCGGCAGCCTCGCCACGACGACGTTGGCGTTGAAGAGGTTGGCGACCGCCGCGAGATTGTAGCCGATCTCCTCGCTGGCCAGGTCGAGCGTGCCGCGAATGGCGAGCCCGCCGCCGCCGGTGACGGCGAGGTCGGCGCGCACCGCGAGCGCAGAGAAGGGACCCGTCATCGTGATCGGACCGGTCCCATCACCCCGAAGCCCTGCTGCCGGCACGAAGCGTCCCACTGTCAGGAGCGACACCGGCAGCGCCCGGACATCGACGTCCATCCAGCGCTCACCACCCAGCCGCAACTCACCCTTCCCGATGAGGTGCGACCGCTCCGCGCCCTGCTCGTGCGTGAGGTCCGCGGCCGACGCCAGCCACCCCTTGCTCGACCCATCGACCGTCACGGTGCCGCGCACCGTGCCACCCACCGGGAAATCCTTCACGGCGACGCGGACGAGGTCGACCTGGACGGGCGCGAGGTTGAGCTTCAGCCGCTTCGCACGGAACGCTGTCTGGACGCCGACCTCGCCGTCGGCAACGACTCGGCTCCGTCCGGAGCGCTCGTCATCGAACGTGACATCGGCGTCGACATCGAGCGCATTGAGCCCGCCCCCGATCGCGGCGCGCCCCGCGAGGATTCCCTGGCGGGGCAACTTCGCCGCGGGAGCGATCTGCTGAATGAGTCGCGTCCCGAGGTTGGAGAATCGCAGGTCCGTGTCGTGAAAGGTGACCGAGTCAGCGAGCGTGATGCCGAAATTGCCGGCGACCTGTGCGCGCTCGATGCGCAGGTCGGCGTTCCGCGCTACGTACACGGCGGTGTCGCCGATCCAGTCCATCGCGAACTCGAGCTTCCCTTCGCCGTCAGCCGGCAGTTGCGGGAAGAGCCAGCGGAGATCCGCCGTGGTGACCGGTGCGCCGACGAGCCGGAGCCGCATGTCGCCTCCGGAATACGTGTAGCGCCCGCTCCCGCTCACCTGCGACGCGGGAAGCCTGGCCGTCATCCCCGACCACCATGTCGAGTCGCCCGTGAGCTCGAACGTCCCCTTGAGGTCGCGAATCTCCGCGTCCGGCGGGTTGAACAGCGCGGCGATGGTCTGCATCGTCGCGACTTCGATCAGCTTGGTGTCTTCACCGGGATCGGCGAGCCGGACGCGCGGCAGCCGCGCGTTGAGCTCGCGGAATTCCATCTCCTTCTGCAGCCCGCCATTCGATGCGCGGATGACGTGCGACCGCGTGCCGCCAGCGAGTGCGTCCTCCGAGGCCTGCACCCGCCGCTCGGGCGCGAGCTCACCGCTCGGCTCCCACGGCGTACGCACGACCATGCGGCCCTCGACGATCGTCACGTTGCGGAACGCCAGCCAGCTGCCCCAGCCGGGTCCCGTATCGACCGTCGTCGTCGTGTCGCCGGGAAAGAGCTTCTGGTAATTCCACTTCTTCTCGCCGGGCTGGCGGTCGATCACGATCAGCGGGCGCACGAGCACGACATCCCAGAGATCGATCCGCTGGTTCGTGAAGTCGAGTGGACGATACTTCGCCGAGATGCGCTCCGCGACGATGAGCGGCGCCCCGGTGCTGTCGGTGATCGAGACCTCGTGCATCGTGATGCCGTCCAGCAGGTTTCCGCTGACCTTGCCGATGCGTACGATGCCGTTGGCCTGCCCCTGCAGCGTCGAAACGACTGCGCGCCGCACCCGCTCCCGGCCGAAGTCGGTGCGGGTGAAGACGAGCAGGCCGGCGCCCGCGATGATGAGCACCGCGATCACCAGCGCCATGAAGACGATTCCGACGCGACGCATCAGTAGGCGTGTCCGATCGACAGGTGGAGCGTGAGCTGGTTCAGGAATCCGCGGAACCCACCCTGGTTCTTGGCCGGAGCGTAGTCGCGCGTGACATCGATCAGGCTGCCGTTGGCACCCATGATCTGTACGGGAACGATCTCACTGTTGGCGCCGGCGCCGACCTGTGTCAGCACGCGGAGCGGCTCCGAGACGTTCGGGTTGAACCCCACGTCGACGCGGATGGGTCCGACGGGGGAGTAGTACCGGACCCCCACGCCCGGCGTGATGGCCCCGGTGCGCCTCGTGACGCCCGTGATCGTGCTCTCGCCGACGAGTGCCCCGTCCACGAACGCAGCGCCCCCCAGGTTCTTCCAGATCGGGAAGCGCACCTCGGCGCTGCCCTCGAGAATCGTGTTGCCACCGGTCGGCCGCGGCGTGAACCTGTCATCCCCAAGTGTCGCGAGGTTGATCGCGGAATTCGGGCAGATCGCGCTCGCCGGAATCGAGAGGACGCAGCCACGCTCGATCAGCTCTCCGGGCGCAATGGTGAGGATGCGCGGGCCAAGCTGTCCTTCCTGATATCCGCGCACCGACTGCGAGCCTCCCGCATAGAAGCGCTTTCGCGGGTGAAGCGTGTTCACGCCCGTTGTGGTTGCTCTCGTCGAGAGCCCCGTGCTGCCGAGCGACTGGACCCACCCGAGGCGAACATGCGAGGCCAGCACCATTTTCCGGCCGATTCGCCGGTAGACCGCCGCATCGGCGGTGGCGCGGTTGTACCGATAGTCCGAGATCGTCGCCGCTGACGCGTGCTCGAAGTCCGCGCGCGCAAGGTACCCCATGGTCGGATTGATGGCGTTGTTGGTCCGGTCGACGATCCCCGTGAGCGCGAGCGGAGACAGCCGTTGCTCGCGCTGGAGCGCCGAGATCGTCGGGACGTCGCAGACGCCGTAGTTGACGCAGAAATACACATCGCTCGCGCTCACGCGCGTCAGCTCGAATCGATAGCTGAGGCTCGTCGGCGCCCGCAATGCGACCTCGCGGGTGAACGTCGCCTGGCTGCCGATGGTGTTGTCGATGAAGATTCCCGGCGAGCTGCGGCGCGACGCGAAGGCACTGATCGCACCCTCGTTGCGCGGCGACAGGAACCAGGGTTGCCGCACCTCCACACTGGTGCGCCAGGTCGGCTTCGTGAACGGTGAGCGATCGCCGTCCACCGTTCCGAAGACATCGCGGAAGATCAGCGCGTCGTTGAGGCCCGAGGCGAACAGGTTCCCGACCGTCAGCGCGACGTTGAGCCGTCGCGCCCCACCCGACCAGTTGCGATTGGTATAGAGTCCCTCGACCTGCACGAAGTCGGCGGTGTTGAATCCCGCACTGAGCCGCGAGTTGCGGAGGGGCGCCTCGGTGATGCTGATCTCGATGATCTTGGTCGTGTCGCCCTGCGGCGGAACGAGAATCTGGGCTCGCTTGAACAACCCGGATTCGTAGAGCGCGCGCTGGCTCCGGATGATGTCCTCCCGCCGGTACAGTCCCCCCTCCTTGATGAACAGCGAATTCCTGATCGTGCGCTCGCCGATCTTCCGATTGCCGGCGATGCGGACCTCGCCGATCCGCGACTGATATCGCGGATCGACCGTGATCAGCACGGACGCCGAGAGCTTGTCCGCGGATAGCTGAACGGAGTCCGCCTCGACGATCGCATCGGCGTAGCCCCGATCCCACAGCGCATTCTCGATCAGCACCCTGGCCGTGTCGAGAAGGAGGAGGTTGAGCGGATCGCCGGCGCGGAGCTTCACGAGCCGACCCACGCGGCGGTCGTCGAGGATTTCGGCGGGGCGGCGGACCGTGATCGCCGCGACGCGGGTCGGCGGTCCCTCAATCACGTCGAGGACGACATGCACGCCATTCCCGACCTGCGTCACCGTCGAGTCGACGTCCGCCTGCCGCCAGCCGCGCTGGAAGTAGAACACCTTGATGCGAAAGAGATCCCTCGCCAGCTCGGACCTGGTGAGGTACTCTCGCTCGTAGAAAAAGCGCGACTTGGTGACGAGACAGAACGGACGGAAGAGCATCGCCTTGCAGTGCGACGCCTCCGTCGCGATGCTCTTGCGCAACTCATCCTCATCGACGGCGTTGACCCCGCGGATGATGAGCTTCTTGACTTCCGGCCGTACTCGTGCCTCGTCACGCGATTGGGCAGCGAGAGGACCAGCGGCCAGGAGAATCGCCAGCGCCAGTCCGGCACGCCCATGGGCACGTCGGGACATGGACCCCATCAGAGCAAGGCGAGGGCCAGTGCGGGACCCCCCGGAAAGCGTGATCCAGGGACTTCGGCCTGCCCTCCGGGCCCTACAACCCCGCCAGCAGTCCGTCGTTGTTCTGGGTGGCTCCGATGCGCTTGATCAGCCACTCCATCGCAGACGAGGGCGGCATCTGCTGGAGCCCGCGGCGAAGCGTGAACACAGCGTCCATCTGGTCGGGCCGGAACAGCTTGTCCTCGCGCCGGGTCCCGCTCGTCGCGACATCGATCGCGGGGTAGATCCGCTTCTCGGCGAGGCTTCGATCCAGCTTGATCTCGCAGTTGCCGGTGCCCTTGAACTCCTCGAAGATCACGTCGTCCATCCGCGATCCCGTCTCGACCAGCGCAGTCGCGATGATCGTGAGCGAGCCGCCACCGTGGGCAGGCGCAACCGAGCGGGCAGACCCGAAGAAGGCCTTCGGCTTCGCCATCGCCGTCGCATCCAGCCCACCGCTGAGCGTCCGGCCCGTGCCGCGTTCCGCAGTGTTGTGTGCGCGCGCGAGGCGAGTGATCGAGTCGAGCACGATGACGACATCGCGCCCCATCTCCACGAGGCGACGCGCACGCTCGAGTACCATCTCCGCGACATCCACGTGACGGTCCGCCGGCATGTCGAAGCTCGACGCGACGACTTCGCCATACCCCCAGGTGATCATCTCGCTGACTTCCTCGGGACGCTCGTCGACGAGCAGCACGAGCAGCTCGGCCTCGGGGTGGTTCACGGCGACACCTTCGGTGATCGCCTGCAGGAGCATCGTCTTTCCTGCCCGTGCCGGCGCAACGATGAGCGCCCGCTGGCCATATCCGATCGGCGCAATGAGGTCGATCGCACGCCGCGTCAGTTCCGGTCCGCCCTTCGCCGGCTTCCCGGTCTCGAGCGTCAGCTTTCGCTCGGGATACGATGCGACGAGGGAGCTGAAGTCGGGACGTCGGGCTGCAAGATCGGGCTCGATGTCGTTGACCTTCTGGACGTCTACCAGCGTCGTGCGTCCGCGCTGGTCGCGCCCCGTCGTCCCCTGAACCTCATCGCCACGGCGGAGCGAAAACTGCCGGACGAGGGCAGTCGGCACGAAGGTGTCCCCCGCCTCGGCGAGGTAGCTCGCAGACGCCCGGCGGATGTAGCCCCCGTCACGCCCGGCATCGAACCATCCGGTGACTTCGCCGTCGGCGACGAGCACCACCGGTTGGGCGGGAGCGTTGTGCTCGCGCCGCGGGGCAGGTGCACCACCGGGTCGACCCCTGTTGCGGCGATTTCCACGTCGGCCGCCGCCGTTGTTGTTGTGCTGGCTCTGGGGATGCCCGCCGTCACCTCGGGGCACGTGCACCGGTGGGCCCGCGGAGGGCGGCGGTCCACCGCCTTCGCCGGTTCCTCCATCCACGGGCGCGCCGTTGTCCGACGATGTTTCGCGGTACGGATTCGCATCCGGCGATGCGTCGGGGTTTGGTCGGCCGAATGGGCGCTGCCCACGGCCGCGACGATGGGGGCGGCGGCGTTCATTCATGCAACAATGTCGGAATGGGGTTGGTTCGCCGTGGCGGACACCGCTGCGCGGGCTCGCACACGTAATGGATCGTGATGGGATAGTACCGCTCGCGAACCGCAGTCGACCGCGGAAGTGTCACGAGGGAGATCGGGCAGTGAGACGGGATCGCGCGCGATGCTCCGCGCCGTTCTGCTTCATCGCGCCACGCACGGACGACTCACGCGTATCTCGCGCGGACGATGTTGAAACTGGTATGATCGGTCGCCGGGATCCGTGAGCTGGTCCACGGCAAGAAAGGCCACGATTCGGAGCGGGCCATTCGATCGGGCGACGAAGAGTCGAAGCGCCCAACGCGTGCAGTATGTCGCTCGAAGCTCGTTCGCGCAACCCGCAGGTGGGTGCCGTTACTTGTCATAACCGTGTCGCGAACTTCGTGCCGCGGCGGTTCCCTCCGCAGGACGACGTTGCCCACCCAGTCGCAACGAGCCCTTCACGGCGACCGTCGTCCTGCCACGCACCCAAAGGTCGGCCAACGCTGCGCCGGTACGATGCGACCCCCTACCGTGTTCCCGAATGAAGGCCGCGTACCATCCCGACCAGGCGTCGGCAAAGCTCGATGATGCGTTTCACCGCCGCACGATGGTCATCGGAGAGCTCCTCCATCTCGAGCAACTGCGCCTCAGCCAGCAACGCCGTGAGAGGATTGTTCAGCGTATGCTGGATGCGCGATGTCGCTTCACCCATCGCGATCACCTGCTGGATGCGCCGCAGCTCCTGCTGCAGCGGCCCGAGCTCGGCGTCGAGTGCGGGTTGCGTCGATAGCTCGGCGAGTGCCGCAGGTATTCCCTCCAGCATCGACCCGCGCGCGACACACCGCGCGGGTGCGAGCGCGAGCAATCGGTGGTCGGTCGCTGCATCGCACGCTGACGCGAGCAGCACGATCGAGCCGGAATACCCGCCCGCGCGGAGCTCTTGAACCGCGCTCACTTCTTTCGATCCGCGCGCGGCTGCATCGACGATCAGGGCGTCGGTTTCCGACCGGGAAGCCGTGGCGAGAGGAACGACCTCCGTCGTGACCGAAGGCATGCGGGTCGCGAGAAGCTCCGCGATGAGCTGGGCGAGGGGTGCATCGTCGGTGACGATCGCGATTCGATGACGGACGCCGCCGGAATCCTCACTCATGAATGTCCGCTCCACTGCGGAACGCGGACGCCAGCGATACTTTCCTCCAATGCATCACGCTTCTCCCAGTCTTCCGGACGCGCTGGCCGAGGCGGTTCAGGGGTATCGAGCCGACTCCGACGCGTCTCGATTGATCGACCGGCTCGAGGTCCTCGCTGCGGAGGCGGAGGTCGGTGCGCTCATCGCCGCTGCCGAACCATACCGCGAGATCCCCGAGATCGCAGGCCCGCTCTACGAACACATCGTTGCCAGGCAGCCAGGAAATGCGCGGGCGCTGGTCATTCTGGCGAGCGCCTACTGGCTCCACGGCCGGGGACCGCAGGTCGTCGGTGACCTGGCATCCCGCGCAATCGCCGCCGATCCCGCGAATCGCGGTGCATGGCACCTCTGGGCGCTCACCGAGTCCGAGCCCCGAGCCCGCGTCCGCCGCTGGGAGCAGGTCGCGGCACGCTTTCCCGAGGATCAACTCGCCGCCGCGAACCTCGCCGACAACGCGGCGAGCCTCGCCAGTGCCGAACACGATCCCGTTGCACTCGGACTCGCCATCGAGACGTACGAGACGCTGCTCGCTCGCGCGCAGCATCCGCAGCAGCGAGCGTCGCTCGAAACAGCGCTGAAAACGCTTCGGCAGTGGCGCTTCTGAGCCGGGCCGACGGGGCGCGGAGGGGCCGGCGCACGGCCGGCGGTCAAGCGCGCCGATGCAGGGGTGGGGGGCTATGCGCTCGCGGGATGCGCGCGCGGACAGAGCTTACGACGATGCCGAGGATCTCGGATAGGTCGAATGGCTTGTGCAGCAGGACGCACCCCGTCGCCTGGATCAGTCGCTCCGCGGCGTCACTGATGTCTCCGGTGAGGAAGACGGTGCAGTGGCGCAGATGCGGTTGCGCTCCGAGCGCGACGTAGTACACCACATCG
>JANOCW010000498.1:0-3037 GCA_031412375.1 Gemmatimonadaceae bacterium
CGGCCCATCGCCCAATCGGCCCATCGCCCGATCGCCCCATCGCCCGTTTGCCGATCGCCCCATCGCCGATCACCCGATCACCCGATCACCCGATCGTACATGCCCCTCCTGGTCCCGATACTGCAGCTGATAGAGCTTGTAATAGAGGCCGCGCTGCGCGAGCAGGTCCTGATGCCGTCCTGACTCCCGGAGCTGCCCCTTGTGCAGGACGAGAATCTTGTCCATGTCCTGAATCGTCGACAGCCGGTGCGCGATCGCGATCGTGGTCCGGCCGGACATGAGCACGTGCAGCGCGTCGCGGATGAGCAGCTCGGTTTCCGTGTCGACGCTGGCGGTGGCTTCGTCGAGGACGAGGATGCGCGGGTCGAACGCGAGCGCGCGCGCGAACGACAGCAGCTGCTTCTGGCCGACGGACAGCGTCGCGCCGCGCTCCGCGACGGCGCTCGCATATCCCTGCGGCAGTCCGGCGATGAAGCGATCCGCATGGACCGCCGCGGCGGCGCGGCGCACGTCGTCATCGTCGATCGACTGGTCGCCCAGCCGGATGTTGGCCGCGATCGTCCCGGAGAACAGGTGGACGTCCTGGAGCACGAGGCTGAAGAGCCGCCGTAGCCTCGCGAGATCCATCTCGCGCACATCTGCTCCGTCGATGAGGATCCGGCCGCTCGTGACGTCGTAAAACCGCAGCAGCAGGTTGATGAGCGTGGACTTCCCCGCTCCCGTGGCGCCGACGATCCCGACGCGCTCCCCCGGCCTGACTTCGAAGGACACATCGCGCAGGACCGGGTCATCGGTGTTGTACGAGAACGACACGTTCTGGAAGATGATGTGCCCGGTGGCGCCGCCAGAACGGATTTCACACGGAGCAGCGGACGAACGGCGCTCTGTGGGTTGCTGTTCTCCGTTACTCCGTTGCTCCGTGTGAGATCCCAGTTCCCGCCGCGGCGACTCGATCTTGACCGGGGTATCCAGCAGCTTGAAGATGCGCTCGGATGAGGCCATCGCGGCCTGCAGGACGTTGAATTTCTCCGACATGTCGCTGATGGGACGGAAGAAGCGTCCCGAATACAACAGGAAGGCGACGAGCGATCCGAGCGTCAGCGTCCCCTGCATCGTCCAGTGGCCGCCGAACCAGATGATGAGCGCCGACGCGAGCGCGCCGATGACCTCGATCGCGGGATAGAACACCGAATAGAACAGGATCGAGTCGATGTTCGCGTCGCGATGTTTCGCGTTGATCTCGTCGAAGCGGTCGAACGCCCGCGGCTCGCGCCGGAACAGCTGCACCGTCGTCATGCCGCTGATGTGCTCCTGGAGAAAGGCGTTGATGCGCGCGATCCAGCCCCGGACGGTGCGGTAGGACTCGCGCACATTGCGGCGGAACCACTGCGTCACGAGCACGATGAGCGGGAGGACCGCGAAGGTGACCATCGCCAGCCGCCAGTCCATGCTGACGAGGACGATCATGATGCCGGCGAGCGTGAAGACATCGCCGAAGATCGAGACGACACCGGACGTGATCATGTCGTTGATGACGTCAACGTCCGTGGTGACGCGCGTCATCAGCCGGCCGACCGGGTTGCGGTCGTAGAACTGCAGATCGATGCGCTGGAGGTGCCGGTAGATCTCCATGCGCATGTCGTACATGATCCGCTGCCCGGTCATCTGCAGCGTCCAGGTCTGGACGTACTCGAGAATGAAAGAGAGGATGAGCGTGCCCAGGAACGCCAGCGCGATGCGGTCCACGCCGCCGATGTCGCCCGCGGCGATGTACTTGTCGATCGCCAGCTTCATCAGGTATGGCTGCGCCAGCTGCAGCACCGAGGCCGCGATGATTGCCGTGAGGGCAAGCGCCACCTGCGGCTGGTAGGGCCGCAGGTACCCCAGCAAGCGGCGCATCAGCGTCGCGTCGTACGCCTTGCCGAGGACCTCTTCTTCGTGGAATGACATCTTTTGTTCGATCGGGGCACTAAACGATCGCGGCACTAAAGTGCCGCGCTACGAGCCTTACGACGCCGCGAGCTCCTCTTCGAGGAGCTGGCGCCGGTAGAGGGTCGCGTAGAGCCCGCCGTGCGCGACCAGATCGTCGTGGCGGCCGCGCTCGGCGATGCGGCCGTGCTCGAGGACGAAGATGAGATCCGCGTCCCTGACGGTTGAGACCCGGTGCGCCACGATGATCGATGTCCGCACCCGCATCACGTCGCGCAGGCGCAGCAGGATCTCCTCCTCGGTGTAGGTATCGACGGCCGACAGCGCATCGTCCAGGATGAGGATCGCGGGGTCGAGCATCACGGCGCGGGCGAGCGCGGTGCGCTGCTTCTGTCCGCCGGACAGCGTGATGCCGCGCTCTCCGACCATCGTCTCGTAGCCGTTCGGGAACGGGTCGACGTCCTTGTCGAGCCTCGAGACCGCGGCCGCGGTGCGCACGCGCGCGTCGAGCTGCAGCGTCGAATCGGGCGCGGCGCCGGCCGGCGACACGGCCACACCAAAAGCGATGTTTCCGGCGATGGTGTCCGAGAACAGAAACGGCTCCTGAGGGACGAAGCCGATTGCGCCGCGCAGCCGGGCCAGGGGGATTTCGCGCACGTCCACGCCGTCGAGAAAGACGGTCCCGGGCGGCGGCTCGTGCAGACGCGGCAGCAGGTTGATGAGCGTGGACTTGCCGGAGCCGGTGGCGCCGACGAACGCCACGGTCTGTCCCGGTTCGATGCGCAGGGACACGTGATCGAGCACCGGCCGCTCCGCGCCGGGATAAGTGAAGACGAGGTCGCGGAACTCGATCGCCCCCGTGATCGCCGCGGCGGCGCCTGCCGCTGTCACGTGGGCGTCGCTGATGTCGGGAGTGGCATCGAGAACGTCCAGCATGCGCTTCCACGACGCCATCCCGCGCTGGAGCATGTTCGTCACCCAGCCGAACGCAATCATCGGCCAGCTCAGCATCACGAGATACGAGTTGAACGCGACGAACTCGCCGAGCGTGATGCGCTGGCGGATCACTTCCCGGCTCCCGAGCCACAGCACGAGCACGGCGCCGAAG
>JANOCW010000499.1:0-4456 GCA_031412375.1 Gemmatimonadaceae bacterium
AATGTCCCCACCACCGGGAACTCGCGTGCGAACGTGCCGGTGGATTGCTGGCTCGAGCCGGCCCCGGCATCGAAGGTGACATCATGAACCGACACCCCGCGCCACGTCCACGTGACCGTCGTGCCGGGCGTCACGGTCGTCGCCCGTGGGCTGAACGAGTTGTCGCGTACGTCGATCTGGTTGGTAGTGCTTCCCCCCGGGTCAGGATCGGGGCCCGGCCGCGGCCCCGTCGTACCACTGTCGTTGCCTCCGCTACAACCGCTCACGCATGCAAGTACCACCACCACTCCCCAGACTCGTGCTGGATTCATGTGGTTCTCCTTTTCGGGCGCCTGTCCTGGACTTCACCATACATGGAAGTGCACGCCGAACACGGCAGCGCGCATGGGGACGGAGTTTCGGCGACGGGGGACGGGATTTAGGTCGGCCCCCGTGCCTCCGCGCGCCGCGCGGCGCGCCATTCTCCGGGAGGAAGACCGTGCATGCGCTTGAAGAGGCGACGGAAGTACGGGCCGTCGAGGAACGTCAGCGCGCGCGCAATGCGCGCAATGTCGAAGTCCGTCTCCACCAGCAGGCGTCGAGCCTCTGCCATCCGGCGCTCGGTGATCCAGGCGCCGACGGTCTGGCCCGTCTCCCGATGGAGGAGATCCGTGAGATAGGCACGTGAGCGCTTCACGGCCTTGGCCACGTCCGCGAGCGTGATCGGCCGCCTGTAGTTCTCGTCGATGTAGCGGAGCGCCTCGCCGACCAACCGGCTCGAACCATCGCCCTGTAGCTCGTCCGGCGATGCGGCAAGCCGCGCGCAGTGGAGCAGGAGGACGCGCAGCTCGGCGCGCGTCAGCTCCTCGTAGCCCGGCGCACGTCGCGCAAGCTCGTCGGCGATCGACTGGAGACGGAGTGCCCAGCTACTCCGCTCATCGGCGGGAACGCGAAGCGGCATTCCGCTGTGCGCCCCCCGGCGAAGAAACCGTAGTGCGCCTGTCTCCGGCGTTGCGACATCCGGGAAGGCGAGATCGGCATCGGTAAACCGCGGGTCGAGCGCGTGTGCGCTGAACAGCAGCACGTATCCCTGCACGGTGGCGAGTCCCGCCGGGTCGTGCGTTTCACCGGGTGAGACGATGAAGACGTCGCCCGGCTCCGCCACGGCGTCGACGTCACCGGTTCGATGTGTGCCGCGACCGGACTCGATGTAGATGATCTCGAAGAAGCGGTGGCTGTGCGGCGGCTGCCGAACCCCGGGATGCGACCCGTCGAACGGCGTCACGGCGAGCCGCAGGGGAGCGGGCACACCGGCGTCGAAATCCAGTACGGGTGGGTGAGGAGGATGACGGGCCATCTACGCTGGGGAACGGACCCGGCTTCGTGCCCTCCTGTCGGCCGGGAATCGAGAATTCCGGCAGGGTGAGCCGCTGCACGAGTGTCCGCCGGGATGATATGACGCGGTTCAGGAGACGGCTAGCGGAGTCTCCGGGCGTCACATCACGCCCACGACCACATGCCCATCAATTCACTGGTGAACGCCCAGCTCGAGGTCGGCGGCGACCGCCGCCAGCCGCTTGTCGCGGGTCCAGAGGCGCGCGGACCCCGACAGCACCGTGGACGCGAGGATGTGCACATCGATGTATCCGACGCCACGTCCCATCAGTTTCCGCCGCTCAATGAAACCGAGGACCTCGGTGTCGGTTGCCACAGGCAGCCTCGGGAGCTCGCCGAGGAGGCTGAGCACCTCCACCCGATTGCGCAGGTGCCCGCACGCCAGCTCGCCGACCACGAACGGGTGGACACATACCAAACCCGCGTTCAGCGCATCGGCGAGCCGAGGCTCGCCCATGCGCAGGTGGTCCACCCACACGGAGGTGTCCACCAGGATCACGGTTCGGCGACGCGGCGACGTGGCGGGAGCGCGAGCTTCGGCTCGGTTCCACCGAGTCGTGCAAGCCGGCGGGCACTCTCGCGCTCGATCAGCGCCCGGAGGCCGTGGTGGATGAGGGCCGTCCGCTCAGTGATGCCGGTGAGGCGCTGGGCCTCGCCGATCAGCTCATCGTTGAGGTTAATGGTAGTGCGCACGGATGGTTCTCCGAAAAGGTATGCATCAAGTATATATCAGGTGGTGCCCGATGCAAATGCATCCGTGGCCGGACCGGGTGCGCTGCGTCATGGGGCGGCACGAACGACGCAGGGCCCGGCGATCCACCGCCGGGCCCTGCGTCACGACCTCGGGCGCCTTCGCGCCGTCGCCTACTGCACCGCGTTCATCATGTCGAAGATCGGGAGGTACATGGCCACGACCATGCCACCGACCACGACGCCGAGGAACACGATCATGAGCGGTTCGAGCATGCTGAGCAATCCGCTCACGGCGGCTTCGACCTCTTCATCGTAGATGTCGGCGATCTTCGAGAGCATCTCGTCGAGGCCACCGGTCTGCTCGCCGACGGCGATCATTGAAATGACCATCGGCGGGAAGACCTTGGACTTCTGTAGCGGCCCGGCGATCGTGTCGCCGCCGGCGATCGAGCTGCGTGACGCCATGATCGCATCGGAGATCACGCGGTTGCCCGCGGTCTTCGCCGTAATCTCGAGGCCGTCGAGGATGCTGACGCCGGAGCTGACCAGGGTGCCGAGCGTTCTCGTGAAGCGCGACACGGCCGACTTGCGGAGCACGTCGCCGAGCACCGGCACGTGCAGCAGCAACCGGTCGATCCGGAGCTGGCCGCCCGAGGTCTTGTAATACCGCTTGAGCATGATCACGGCCACGAAGGTGCCACCGCCGATCGCCCACCAGTAGCTCTTCAGGAAGCGCGACAGCCAGATGACCACCCGGGTCGGCAGCGGGAGCGCCATGCCCACCGAGCCGAACATGCTCTCGAACACTGGAATGACGAAGAGGAGCAGCACGGCGATCGCGATGGCCGCAACGCTCATGATGACGCCTGGGTAGATCATGGCGCCCTTCACCTTGCGGACGCGGGCGTCGTTCTTTTCCATGAACGTCGCGAGGCGGAGCAGAATGGTGTCGAGAATACCGCCGGCCTCACCCGCTGCGACCATGTTCACATAGAGCTCGTTGAACGCCTTGGGGTGTTTCCCGAGCGCGTCAGCGACGGTGTTGCCCGACTCGACGTCGAACACCACGGCCTTCGTCACCGTCTGCAGGCTCTTGTTCTCCGACTGCTTCGCGAGAATGTCGAGCGCCTGGACGAGCGGCAGGCCGGAGTTGATCATCGTCGAGAACTGACGGGTGAAGATGACGATGTCGCGCATCGAGATCGAGCCGACTTTCGCCTTCTTCGTCTCCTCGTTGATCTTGACGACGTTCATCCGCTGACGGCGGAGTTGCGTGACGACATCGTCGCGCGATGCGGCCTCGATCGTCGCGTTCTTGATCTGGCCCTTGGCGTCGCGCGCGGTATACGTAAAGGTAGGCATCGTGATTCCTCGAAGTGTGTACTAGCGGCGCCCGGCGCCGTTGCCGGCAGCGGGCTTGCTGCCCATCTGGCCGGCCGACTTGACGCGGTCCTTCGGATCGATCCCTTCGTCCACCGGCTGCTGGCCGATCATCTTCAGGAACTCGTTCGGCTCGCCGGAGACGCGAATGCACTCCTCCGCCGTGACTTCGCGGGACATGTACAGCGCGTAGAGCGCGTCGTTGAGCGTCTGCATCCCGAACTTCTTCCCGGATTGCATGGCCGAGTAGATCTGGTGGACCTTGTCCTCGCGGATCATGGCGCGGATGGCCGGTGTGACGATGAGGATCTCCGCCGCCATCGCCCGGCCGCGCCCCTTGGCTTTCGGCAGCAGCGTCTGGGTGACGATCCCCTCGAGCACGAAGGCGAGCTGCGCGCGGACCTGGCTCTGCTGGTGCGCCGGGAAGACGTCGACGATGCGGTTGATCGCTTCGGCGGCGCTGTTGGTGTGCAGCGTCGCAAGCGCGAGGTGACCCGTTTCGGCGATCGTGAGCGCCGCCTGGATCGTCTCCAGATCGCGCATCTCTCCCACGAGGATCACGTCCGGATCTTCGCGGAGCGCGTACTTCAGCGCGTTCTGGAACGACTTCGTGTCGCTCCCGACTTCGCGCTGGTTGACGATGCAGCCCTGGTGCTTGTGGATGAACTCGATCGGATCCTCGACCGTGATGATGTGTCCCTTCCGCTCGCGATTGATCTTGTCGATCATCGCGGCCAGCGTCGTGGACTTCCCCGAGCCCGTCGGCCCGGTGACGAGAATGAGCCCGCGGGGCTTGTCGGCCATCCGCGCGATCGACGGGGGCAGGCCGAGGTCGGCGAAGGTCTTGATCATGATCGGGATCTGCCGAATCACCATCGAGACGCAGCCGCGCTGCTTGAAGCAGTTGCCGCGGAAGCGCGCGAGGTTCGCGATGCCGAAGGAGAAGTCGAGCTCGTCCTCGGTCTCGAACTTCTTCTTCTGATTCTCGGTGAGCACGGAGTACGCGATC
>JANOCW010000500.1:0-14428 GCA_031412375.1 Gemmatimonadaceae bacterium
CGATCCTTGCTGGCGTAATGCACACGCAGGCCGGCGACACGACGGCCATCCATCGCGATGATCTCGAGGTCGCCGCCGGGGAAGGGCACGCGATCACCCATTTTGGGCACTCGACCGAGCCTGGAGAACGCATAGCCGCCGAGCGTCGTCCAGTCGCCTTCCGGAATCGGCACGCGGTGATCCGATCGCACGTCGATGAGGGACAGCGAGCCGGAAAGCTCGAGGACCCCGTTCGTCGTGATCGAGTCGCGCGTCGCCATGTCGTACTCATCGGCGATGTCACCGATCACTTCCTCGATGAGGTCCTCCATCGTGAGGATCCCGGCCGTCCCGCCGTACTCGTCGAGCACGACAGCCATCTGCGCACGCGTCTTCCGCAGGTCATCGAGCACCCGCTCGGCCTGCCGGCTGTCGGGAACGTACAGGGCGTCGCGCACGAAGCCCTTCAGCGCGAATGGCTCGCTCCCGTCATGCAGCCAGAGGTCCTTGGCGAGGAAGACGCCGACCATGTTGTCGAGCGACTCCTCGTACACCGGATAGCGCGAGTAGCGCTCCGCGCGCAGCACGGTCCAGACTTCCTCCTCCGTCGCGTCGATCGACAGGGCGACGATGTCGGTGCGCGGGCGCATCACGTCGCGAGCGCGCTTCTCGTGAAAGTCGAAGACGCCGGCGATCATCGCGCTGTCCGACTCATCGAGCGTGCCGTGAATCCGCGACTGGATGACGAGCAGTCGAAGCTCCTCGGGCGAATGCACGCGGCTCGCCTCGGTTGCGGGGGCGATGCCGAAGAGACGCAGAAAAATGTTGGCCGCGCCCTGCATGAACCACACGAACGGGTACATCATCGACGAGAACAACATCAGCGGCCGAGCTACCCACCTGCTGACCTGCTCGGGCATGATGAGAGCAACGGACTTGGGCGCGAGCTCCCCGAGGACGATGTGCAGGAACGTGATGATCGCGAACGCCGTGATCGACCCGGCTACCGTGTGGGCCACCCCGATGGGCACGTCGACGCCAAAGGCGCCGAGGACGCGGTCGACGAGCACCGCCAGCGCCGGCTCGCCGAGCCACCCCAGACCGAGCGAGGCGAGCGTGATTCCGAGCTGTGTCGCCGAGATGTACCGGTCGAGATGCTCGAGCGCCTGCTGCACGGTTCGCGATTTCCGGTCGCCCTCGGCGGCCATCTGGTCGACCTTGCTCCGCCGCGACCCGACAAGCGCGAACTCGGCGGCGACGAAGAAAGCGTTGGCGAGTACGAGCAGAATGACCCCGCCCAGACGACCAAAGATGTTGCCGAGCGTCAGCTCGTGTTCCACTCCGAAACCCCGTAAGTGCTGAATCGTCCGAGATATAGCACATATCTCAAGGCGGCGGAATCGCTTGCCTTTTGCCTTGCATCCCCTTCCGTCGGTCAGTGCGCCTCTTTCCAACCTCCATTGAATCTGATCTGCGGACGCTCCAGGCCATCCTGGAGCCGCGGCGCATCCTGCGTTGGGTGTACATCGGCCGACTGTCGCTCGCCTCGGCGATCTATCTCGCGTCGCTCTACGTCTGGAAGCTCGAGGAAGTCCCCGCCAACACCAAGCTGATCGCGTCGCTCGCCTTCGCCGGCGCCGCAATGTTCACGATCGTCTCCGGTGTGGTCAGCGAGGTGAAGCAGCTCCCGCTCGGGCGCTCCTTCTTCCATCTGCAGTCCGCGTTCGACGTCTTGCTCGTGACCGCGGCGGTCCATCTCACGGGGGGCGGCGAATCCCAGTTCGCCGCGTTGTACATCCTCGTCATCGCGATCTACTCGGTGATCCTGCCGGCGGGAGGCGGTCTGCTCACCGCCGCGCTCGCGATGGTGCTCTACTGCGCGGATGTGATCTGGACCCCGAGCCAGACCCTCGACTGGGGCACGTTCAGTCTTTGGCTGCAGCTCGGCGTCTTCGCCATCGTCGCGCTGGGGAGCGGCTTCCTGAGCGCGCGCCTCAAGGAAGTCGGTACGGGCCATGAGCAGCTGGCCGCTGAGCTCGTGCATCTTCGCCTCCAGGCCGCCGACATCCTGCGCAACATTCGCAGCGGCATCATCACGGTCGATACGGGCGGGCTGCTGCTTCACGCCAACCCGGCCGCCAGCGCGCTCCTTGGCCAGCCCCTCGAGATCCACGTCGGCAAGCCGATCTTTGCGCTGCTCGAGGCCGTGGCGCCCAATCTGGTGCTCGCGCTCGAACGCACCGTGAACCACGGGATTCGGACGACGCGCGCCGAGGGCACGATCTCGCTGCCCGACCGGTCGTTCCCGATCGGCGTGACGACCACGTTCGCCGAGGGAAATGGCAAGGGGCCCGTTCAGCCGACAACGGCGACGGCGATCTTCCAGGATATCTCGGACCAGAAACGGCTCGATGCCCTGCACCTTCGCGCCCAGCGCCTCGAGGCAGTGGCGGAGCTGAGCGCGTCGCTCGCCCACGAGATCAAGAATCCGTTGGCGTCGATCCGGAGCTCGGTGGAACAGCTCGCGCGCGCGCCGCATGCGGGGGAGGACGAGCAGGTCCTCGCCCGGTTGATCGTCCGCGAGTCGGACCGCCTGTCGCGACTTCTCTCCGAGTTCCTCGATTTCGCCCGCGTCCGCCTGACACGGATCGAGCGGGTGGACCTGGTGGGGATCGCCCGCGGCGCCGTCGTACTCGCCGATGCGCATCCCGACAAACCGGATGGGGTGACCATTGCCTTCACCTGCGCGGACGAGACGCTGCTGATCGACGGCGACGAGGACCTGCTCCACCGGGCGCTGTTCAACCTCACCCTGAACGCCGTCCAGGCGGTCGGGCAGGGGGGGCATGTGACGGTCGACGTGACGCGGCTGGACAACAACCGTCTCCCCGTTGGGATCTTCTTCGAGCCTGGGGCTGTGTCCGTTCGCGTCAGCGACGACGGCCCCGGGATCTCGGACGACATCCGCGATCGGTTGTTCGAGCCGTTCGCGACGACCAAGCCGGGCGGAAGCGGGCTCGGGCTCTCGATCGTGCATCGCGCAATCGAGGCGCACCGGGGCCACGTGCTCGTGGACAGTGGAAAGAAGGGGACGAGCTTCACCGTGCTCCTTCCGACATCGCAATCGACGGAGAGTTGACGTGAGTGAGAGAATCGACGGGAAGCCAAGCGTCCTGATCATCGACGACGAGTCCGGAATCCTGGACACGTTGCGGATTCTCCTGAAAAACGAAGGGTTCACCGCGCACGTCGCACTCGGCGGCAAGCAGGGCCTCGAGCAGATCGCCGCACTGTCCCCCGACATCGTGCTCAGCGATGTCCGGATGCCCTTGGTCGGCGGACTCGACGTACTGACCGCGGCGCGGAAGCAGGATCCGGACACCCCCGTCATCCTCATGACGGCGCAGGCGACCCTGCAGTCGGCGATGCAGGCGGTGAACGATGGCGCCTACTACTACATCCAGAAGCCGTTTCGCAACGACGACCTCGTCGCGATCCTGCGTCGTGCGGCGGAGCATCGGAATCTCCGCGTCGAGAACAAGTCGCTGAAGCAGGAGATCAAGCGACGGGATCGCGTCGATACCGGCCGGCCGATCGGCAACAGTGCCCCATGGCTCGACGTGCTGAAAATGGCCGAAATCGTCGCGCCGACCGAGTCCACCGTGCTGCTCCAGGGGGAGTCGGGGACGGGCAAGGAAGTCATCGCCCGCTACATTCACGAGCTGTCGGGGCGGTCGAATGGGTCGTTCCTCTCGATCAACTGCGGCGCGCTCCCCGAGAGCCTGCTCGAGAGTGAGCTCTTTGGTCATACGAAGGGATCGTTCACCGGGGCCGTCAAGGACAAGGCGGGCCTCTTCACCGCTGCCGCCGAGGGAACGTTCTTCCTCGACGAGATCGGCGAGACCACGCCGGCGACGCAGGTGAAGCTCCTTCGCGTGCTGCAGCATCGCGAGATCATCCCTGTTGGCGCCACGGAGGCCATTCCGATCGATACGCGGTTGCTTGCCGCGACGAACCGCGACCTCGAGGAGGAGATCAAGCGCGGCAACTTCCGGAGCGACCTGTTCTACCGGTTGAATGTCATCTCGCTGCACCTGCCCCCGCTCCGCGTGCGGCGCGACGACATACCCCTGCTCGTCGAGTCGTTCCTGGATCGCGCGGCGGCCGTGCGCGGCGAGACGCCGAAGCGCCCCAGCGCATCGGCGATCGAAGCGCTCCAGGAGTACAACTGGCCCGGCAACGTCCGTGAACTGGAGAACGCCATCGAGCGTGCGATCATCCTGAGTACGGGCGACGAGATTGCCGTGACGGCGCTCCCCGAGCGCGTGCTCGACCGCAAGTCGGAGCCGCTCGTGGCGGACCGGCCATCGGTCAATCCCACGCTGGAGCTCATCGAGCGTGCGTACATCACGTGGGTGCTCCAGAGCGAGGGCGGGAACAAGACTCGCGCGGCCGATGTGCTCGGCATCGATCCGTCCACGCTGCATCGCAAGCTCGCTCGCTTCGGGGTGGCCTGACCCGATAGCCGTTGGATTTGGCGTGGCGTGCCCAAAGCGAACGCCGCACGACACCAATGCGGTCACTGGCTCGATCCCGGCGCCGCTGTTAGGGTTTGAGGCTGATCACCGCCGCCCTCCTCGAACCGAGCAATGAACTTCATCCGGGACGCGATCGACTTCATCCTGCACATCGACGTGCACCTCGCGACGATCGTGTCGCAGTACGGCGCGTGGACCTACGGGATCCTGTTCCTGATCATCTTCTGCGAGACCGGCCTCGTCGTCACGCCCTTCCTGCCGGGCGATTCGCTGCTCTTCGCCACGGGTGCGCTGGCGGCCGCGACCGACCTGAATGTCGTCGTCCTGTTCGTGCTGCTGTCGATTGCGGCCATTGTGGGCGACGCGGTCAACTATTGGGTCGGGAAGACTGTCGGCGAGAAGCTGTTCGACGGCCGCATTCGCTACTTACGGCGCGAGCATCTCGATCGCACGCACGCCTTCTACGAGAAGTACGGCGGCAAGACGATCGTCATCGCCCGCTTCGTTCCGATCGTGCGAACCTTCGCGCCCTTCGTGGCGGGCATGGGCTCGATGTCGTATGGCAAGTTCGCCATGTACAACATCTCGGGTGGGATCCTGTGGATCGGGTCGCTGCTGTTCGCCGGCTACCTGTTCGGCAACCTGCCGATCGTGCGGGACAACTTCGGGCTCGTGATCATCGCGATCATCATCCTCTCGATCCTGCCGGCCCTCATCGAGATTCTCCGCGGACGGGCGGCGCTGCGACGGGCGAGGTGATGTCGGCGGCTTCCGGCCTGCACCGAGACCCCCACTCGCGCGCGACCACGCCGTCGGCCATGATGTAGGCTCCCTTGCCCACCGCAGGAGCTCTCGTGATTCGTGCACGTCCTTTCCGTCGCGCTCTCGCCGGTTGTGCCTGTGTCCTCGTCACCCCGCTCATGGCAGGAGCGCAGACCCAGCGTCCGATGGTCCCGCGACCGGCGATCCCCGCCGTGTCGGCCATTGTCCCCGCACTCGACCCTCTGATCGCGCGGCCGGTGAGCGAGCTCTCCGAGGCCGTGAACCGTTACGCGGCGGATCGCAGTGCGCTGTACCGCCGGTACGATGTGCAGTACTCCGGCGCGCAAAGTACCCGCGTGCGGGAGTTCTACACCGAGTGGCAGGGACGCCTCCGGCAGGTCGATTTCCGCAAGCTCGGGCAGGACGCCCGCATTGACTATCTCCTCCTCGACAGCCGTCTGAAGTACGAGCTCGAGTACCTGCGGCGTGACGAACAGGAGTTCGCCGAGATGGCGGCGCTCCTTCCCTTCGCGCCGCGCCTGATGGCGCTGCAGGAGACGCGGCGCCGGATGGAGCCCGTGAACGCGCCGCGCGTCGCCGAGATGCTCGCCCGGTTGGCGAAGGAGATCGACAGCCTGCGCAAGGCGATCGAGAAACCGGCGGGGAAGGGAGACAGCGCCCAGACCGATACCGCCGCCGCGTCGCGGTCCGATACCACCGGGCCCCGGACGGAAGTTCGCGACGAGTTCCTGCGCGTCGTCGAGCCGGGGACGACGAAGCCGGACACGTCGGTTCGGGGGGATACGACGAAAACGAACGGCAAGATCTCCAAGGTCGTCGCCCTTCGCGCGGCTGAGCAGCTCGTGCAGCTCCAGCGTACGGTCGAGGGGTGGAATCGCTACTACTCGGGCTACGACCCGTCCTTCAGCTGGTGGGTCGCCGATCCGTACAAGAAAGCCGACGATGCCATCAAGGCGTACATCAAGGTCCTGCGCGAGAAGATCGTCGGGTACAAGGAGGGCGAAGACCCGCCGATCATCGGCGACCCGATCGGCGCCGCTGGCCTCAGGGCGGATCTGGCCGTCGAGATGATCGCCTACACGCCGCAGGAGCTGGTCGCGATCGCCGAGCGCGAGTTCGCGTGGTGCGAGGCGGAGATGCGGAAGGCGGCGCGCGAGATGGGATTCGGCGATGACTGGAAGGCCGCGCTCGAGAAGGTGAAGACGACGTACGTCGATCCCGGGAAGCAGCCCGATCTCATTCGCGATCTCGCCTGGGAAGCCACGGCGTTCGTCGAGCGGCTAGGGCTCGTCACCATTCCGCCGCTCGCCACCGAGGTCTGGCGAATGGAGATGCTGACCCCCGAGGCGCAAAAGCGGGCGCCGTTCTTCCTGTATGGCGGCGAGGCGATCCAGGTGTCCTTCCCGACGAGCGGGATGGAGCACGACGACAAGCTCATGAGCATGCGGGGCAACAACCCGTATTTCTCGCGAGCTACGGTGCACCACGAGCTCATCCCGGGGCACCACCTGCAGAACTTCATGACCAACCGGTACAACACCCATCGGCGGCCCTTCTCCACGCCCTTCTGGGGCGAGGGCTGGGCGCTGTACTGGGAGATGCTCCTCTGGGACAAGGGCTTCGCGCGCACGCCGGAAGAGCGAGTGGGGATGCTCTTCTGGCGTACCCACCGCGCGGCACGGATCATCTTCTCCCTGAAGTTCCACCTCGGGGAGATCTCGCCCCAGGAGGCGGTGGATTTTCTCGTCGACCGCGTGGGTCACGAGCGTGCGAACGCGACCGCCGAAGTCCGGCGCTCCTTCGACGGCAGCTACTCACCGCTCTACCAGGTCGCCTACATGATGGGCGGGCTCCAGATCCGCGCCCTGCACCAGGAGCTCGTCGGCTCCCGCCGGATGACCGACCGGCAGTTTCACGATGCCATTCTCCAGGGCGGCAACATGCCCATCGAGATGGTTCGGGCGAGCCTCACCAAGCAGTCGCTGGTGCCCAATTACGTGCCGTCGTGGCGATTCGGTGATGTCACGCCGCTGCGCCGATAGCTGCCCCGGGACCGTTAGTAAGCGATCACCGATTAGCGCTGAGGGCAGGCACCGTCGGCGGGGGCCGCCGATGCCGCGTGGCCTGCTCGTACGCGTATGCGAGGCCGATCAGGACCGGCTCGCTCCACGCCCGGCCCAGCAGCTGCAGCCCTGCCGGTAGCGTATTCGCCTGCAGGTACCCCATCGGCACCGTGATCGCCGGAAATCCGGTACTCGGCGCAAAGAGCTGGTTGTTGTCGCCGTGCGGCGTGCGCAGGTCGCCGATCGGGCGCGGCGCGTTGCTCCAGGTGGGGTAGGCAAGCGCGTCGAGCCGGTTCCGCTCCATGAGACCGGTCACCGCCTCGCGCAGTCGTTCGCGCGATGAGTCGCGTGTGGCGCAGCCCGGGTTTTCATTCGGCGCCAGCTCCACGGCTTGCGCCGTGCGCAGGCGTTGCTCGATCGACGGGTGAAATCGGCCCGATGCGATGATCTCCTCCAGCGTGCGCATGGGCGTGCGTCCGTCGTGCGAGCCGAGCCACGCATTGAGGTCGAACTTCGTCTGGTTGCAGTTTCCCCGCCGCATCGCCGCGAGGCTGTCGATGACGATCGAGTCCACGATCGTCGCGCCGTTTCGCCGCATGTCACCGAGCGCGCGCTCGAACAGCGCGACGACCTCCGGGTCCGTGGTCGCGCTCTCGTACGCCTGACGAAGGATTCCGATCCGCGCGCCGCGCAGTCGGTCGGCATTCAGCGACGAGGCGTAGCTCGACGGGATGCGTCCAGCGCTCGCCGCCGTCACCGGATCGGCCCTGTCCGCACCGGCGATGACCTCGAGCACTGCGGCCGCATCGGCGACCGTCCGTGTCATCGGCCCCGCAATGTCGGCCGCGAGGTTGAGCGGGACGATCCCCGCGCGGCTCGTCAGACCCATCGTCGGGCGGATGCCGACGAGTGCAGTGTGCGCCGACGGTCCGCGAATCGAGTTGCCCGTATCCGTCCCGAGCCCGACGGCTCCCATGCTCGACGCGACCGCGACAGCCGTTCCGCCGCTGGAGCCGGCGGGCACGCGGTCGAGCAGGTACGGGTTCCGCGTTGGTCCCTCGATCAGCGATCCCACCGTCTCGTAGGGACTGAACGCGAACTCCGCCATGTTCGACTTCGCGAGGACAATCGCGCCCGCTTCGCGCATCCGGCGGACGATGAAGGCGTCGCGCCCTGCGACGAACCCTTCGAGCGATTTCGACCCTGCCGACGTCGGGAGGTCGACGGTCTCCATGTTGTCCTTGACGATGACGGGCACGCAGTGCATCGCGCCGAGTCCGCCGCCGCGCGCGTGGCGAACGTCGAGCTCACCGGCGAGCCGGAGCGCATCGGGATTGACGACGACCAGTGCATTCACCGCGGGGCCTCGACGGTCATAGGCCTCGATGCGCTCGAGGTACTGGGCAACGAGCCCTCGACAGCTGGTCGCGCCACTGCGCAGCGCAGCATGGATGTCGGCGATCGTGGCCTCCTCCACCCGGAACGCCTCGCGGCGCACCGGCGCAGTTGCGCAGCCCGCGAACGCAGCGGCGCCCATTCCAATGAGGGCCATGGCGTTGAAAACTCGTCGCTTCATGATCCGCTCCGTTGCCCGAGTCACGTGGTGCCTGCGTCGCCCACCGCGAAGGTGGCGACGGGGCGATCACCGGAGAAGGGCCGGGCTGCTCTCCCCGTCCCCGGACCGCGCACGTAGATTTCGCGCGTCACCGCCTCTTCGAGGCCCGACGCCGCTGTTGGTCGCTACGGCAATCCGGTGTTCCAGCGGCTGCCCATTGTTGCGGAGAAACCAGCGTATGTCATCCCCCCAGTTCCTCGCCCGCGCGACCTTGCTGCTTGCGCTCGCCCCCTCCGTCGCCGGGGCACAGCCGGCACGTGCGAATCACGCGAACTGGGCCCTGGCGAACCGGTTCACCACCGAGGCATTGCGCTCCGTCGTCTACAGTACCTCGGTGACGCCGCGCTGGATCGGCGAGAAGGATTCGCTCTGGTACAACTGGCGAGACAGCAAGGGATCGGCGTTCTATCTCGTGGTCCCGAGGACGCGGACGAGGCAGCATCTCTTCGATCACACGAGGATGGCGGCGGCCCTGTCCGCCGCGCATCGCCGCGCCTACGATCCGCAGAACCTGCCATTCACGGTCATCACGTTTTCCGACGACTGGAAGTCCATTCGCTTCGACGTCGACACGACGCGCTACGAGTGGACGCTCGCTGCGGAAACCCTGAAGAGCCTCGGCCGCGCGCCGCGTGACACGACGCCGCAAGGCGGCCGGGGAGGCGGCGGTGGGCAGGGCGGCGGCCAGGGCGGAGCGGGGGCAGCGAATCAGGATTTCCGCAACTTTTCTCCCGACAGCACGGCGTTCGTCTTTGCAAGGGATCACAACCTCTACCTCGTCGAGGTCGGCAAGCCCGACACACTCCAGATCTCGAAGGACGGTGTGCGCTTCTACAGCTTCGGTAGCCGCGACACGACGGCCATCACGCAACAGCAGGAAAACGAGCAGCAACAACAGGAGGAACAGCAGCAGGGCGGCCGAGGCCAGGGCCAGGGCACCGCACGCAACCGCGATCCGCGGGTTCGCGCACAAGTCAGCTGGGCGTCCGATTCCCGGGCATTCTCCGTGCTGCGCCAGGACACGCGAAAGGTGAGTGACCTGTTCCTCGTCAACTCGCTTTCGAACCCGCGCCCGACGCTGACGACGTACAAGTACGCCATGCCCGGGGAGGAGAATGTCGCCCAGCAGGAGCTGTTCGTGTTCCGGCGCGGCGAGACCCAGCTCACGCCAGTGACCGTGAAGCGGTGGAAGGACCAGCGCATTTTCGACGTTCACTGGACCACCGGCTCCACGAAGCTTCGCCTTGTGCGTCGCGACCGGCTCCAGCGCAACATGGAGCTCGTGGAGATCGACCTCGCGTCAAGGGCCGTTCGGTCCCTGATCAGCGAATCCGTGGAGAATGCATCCCTCGAGCGGCAGAACGTTCGCTACGTGTTCGAGGATGGAAAATCGAAGCGCGGCGACATGATCTGGTGGTCGGAGCGATCGGGGTGGGGACATTTCTATCTCTACGATCACGCCGGCACGCTCAAGCGGTCACTGACGTCGGGCCCATGGCGGGCCGAAGCGATCATCGGAGTCGACTCGGTGAAGCGCATGGCATGGATCGCGGGCGTCGGCCGCGAGGAGGGTGAGAACCCATACTATCGCCACATGTATCGCCTGGGTCTCGATGGCGGGCCGATGTTGCTGCTCGACCCTGGCAACGCGAATCACAACTCCTCGCTCGCATCGCTTTCGCCATCGAAGCGCTATCTCGTCGACAACTTCTCGCGGATCGACCTCCCCGCGAAGTCCGTCGTACGCGATGGTGCCAGCGGGGCGATCGTGATGCAACTCCAGGAGACGGACATGTCACGTCTCCTCGAGATCGGGTGGAAGCCGCCCGAGCCCTTCGTCGTCAAGGCGGCTGACGGCGTGACGGACATCTACGGCAACATGTGGAAGCCGTTCGACTTCGACTCGACGAAGAAGTATCCGATCATCGCCAATGTGTACCCGGGTCCCCAGACGGAGTCGGTGACGCCCGGCTTCGCGCCGACGGCGGTGCCCCAGCGGCTCGCCCAGCTCGGGTTCATCGTCATCCAGATCGGCAATCGTGGCGGGAGCCCGCAACGGTCCAACGCGTACCAGAGCTTCGGCTACTACAACCTTCGCGACTACGGGCTCGCCGACAAGAAGGCGGGCATTGAGCAGCTCGCGGCGCGCAACAAGTGGATCGACCTCGAGCGTGTGGGCATCTACGGCCACTCGGGCGGCGGATTCATGACGGCTGCGGCGCTGCTGCAGCCGCCCTATAACGACTTCTTCAAGGTAGGCGTGTCATCGTCGGGTAATCACGACAACAACGTCTACAACCAGAACTGGAGCGAGCAGTATCATGGCCTGCGCGAGGTGATCGCCCCGAAGACGAACGCGGTCGCGGCTGGCGCCGGGGGGACGGCCGGCGAGGCGCAGGACGCCGGCGCGCAGGCCGCCATTGCCGCGACGGGCGCGGTGGCTGCCGCCGATGATCCCGACCCGAAGTTCAGCATCAAGGTGCCGGCGAATCACGAGCTCGCGGCAAACCTGAAAGGCCGCCTGCTCCTCGTGCACGGCGACATGGACAACAACGTGCATCCCGCCGGCACGATCCGCCTGATCGATGCGCTGATCAAGGCCAACAAGCGCTTCGATCTCATGATCCTGCCCGGCAAGCCGCACGGCTTCGGCGACATGCAGCCGTACTTCACGCAGATGATGGCGGAATACTTCGCCGAACACTTGCTGGGAGATTACTACCGAACCGGCGCGACGATGCGCTAGCGGGTGCTCGAGACGACCTGCGCAAGCAGGTCGTGCATTACGAGGTCACCGCTCGGGCTGCATCGCCTTGGGGCTTCGCTTCGCATCCTCGACCATCTTCGCGACATCGGCGAGCAGCTGCTTCGCGTCATACACGATGCCGTCCTTGATCGTGTACTTCACTCCGCCAACGCGCTCCACCCGACCCGTGGAGTCGTTCAGCTTCACGGCGCCGGTGCCGTACAAGACCTTCAGGTTCTCGAGCGGATTCGCGTCCACCACGACTAGGTCGGCGAGCATCCCCGCCCGCACGACGCCGAACTCGATCGGCTTGCCCTTGGGCTTGTACAGCGTCTGCGCCCCGTGCATCGTCGCGGCGCGAATGACCTCGAGCGGGTGGAACCCCGCCTCCTGAAGCATCTCGAGCTCCTGCGGATAGGAGAAGCCGAAGGTGCTGTAGATGAACCCGGCATCCGTGCCGACGGTCACCCGGCCCCCCATGTTCTTGTAGTCGTTCAGGAACTGCATCCAGACGTGATAGAAGTTGCGCCATGCGACTTCGTCCGCCGTGGTCCAGTAGAACCAGTACGAGCCGTGATTCTTCCGGCTCGGTTCGTAGTACTCCATCAGCGAGGGCAGCGTGTACTTGTCGTGCCACTCGGCGGTGCGCGCGCGCATGAGGTCGCGACCCGCGGAATAGATCTGCATCGTCGGGTCGATCGTCATGTCCAGCGCGAGGAATTCCTTGAGCAGGGCGTTCCACGGCTCGCTGCCGCGCGGGTGAATCATGTTCCACTGCCGTGCGACCTGGCCGAACCGGTGCTGTTCATCCATCGCGTTCATGTCCACGGGCCACGGCTGAACGTCCTGGTCCTTGTACAACGACTCGAACAGCCCGTAGAAGTGCGTCAGCGTTCCCAGTCCCAGGCGCGCCGCATCGATCCCGTTCATCTGCGCGACGCCACCCTGCGACAGGTGCGCCATCGAGCCGAGACCGGTCTTCTTCGCCTCGTCGAGCAGGGCCGCCATGATGTCCGGCGGAAACGCATCCAGCTTGAGCCCGTCGACCCCCTTCTTCGCCACGCTTTGCACCCAGGCACGCGCGGCTTCGGGAGTCGGCACCTCCGAGGGACTCGGGCGCGCATATGCGAAGATGCGCGGGGCAACGATCTCGTTGCGCGCGCTGCGCCCCTTCTCCCCGAGAATGAACGGAGAGGCGCCCGATCCCGCATCGCGCGTCGTCGTCACGCCGTGCGCGAGCCACAGCTTGTAGACATACTCGGCATCGGGTGCCTTGGGCTCCCCGCCGGTGTGCGTGTGAGCGTCGACGAAACCCGGCATCACGTACATGCCGCGCGCGTCGATCTCCTTCGTTGCGCCCTGTATCGGGCGCATCTCCGCCTGCGGAATCCCCGGGATCCCCGACGCGGCGATCGACGCGATCCGATTGCCGCGCACCGTGATGTCCACCGGACCGCGCGGCGGACCGCCGGTGCCATCGATCAGGATCGCGCCGCGGATCACGAGCATCTGATGCGGCCCGTCCCCTTCATTGGCACGTCGATTGGGGGCTGGCCGCTGCGCGAGCAGGTCGGAGCCGGCGACGATGGTCAGGACGGCGGCGAGGAGCCAGCCAGCGTGACGGGGAGTCCGGCAGGTCGTGGCGATCATGTGAGCTCTCGGGTGTCGAGGTGAAAGATCGGCATCCGCAGCCTCGTCGCGCATGGCGGCCAGCGCATCGACAGGCGGAGGTGCCCGGGAACGTAACCGCCATGTGCGCCGGGCGCACTAGTATCGGAGTGAAACGGCACACACCACGGGTCGTCTTCGGTCGCAGGCGTCCCGTCCCGCCGATCGCTCACCCAGTCTGTCGCGCCTCGTCCTGAAGCGCAGTCGAGGAAGGCTACTCATGCGTGTCCTGTCGCGAGTGCTCGCTCTTCTGGTCGCCGCGCTCGCGCTGCTCCCCATCGCGAACTGGATTCCCGGTGGCCACGAGATCGACACGTACTCGTACGCCATGAACGATTGGCTGACCGGAGCGCTCATCGTGATCGGCGGTGGAGTCGTCGCGGCGATCCTGTCGGGCCGCATACCAGCCTTGTGGCGCGAGGGGCTCTGGCGCCGTTGGTCCGCTCGACTCGACGCGCACCGGACACTCGCGACGGTCGGCATCGCCGGGTTCGCGCTTGCCGCGTACGTCATTGTCGCCTGGGTCGTCTTCGACGCGCGTCCGCTCCTGATGGACGAGCTCGTATCCGTCCTCCACGCGCGGATCCTGGCCTCCGGACACCTGTCCCTCCCGGCATCGCCGTATCCCGAGTTCTTCAGCGCACTGCACCTCGTCGATCTCGACGGGCGTGTCTATTCACAGTATCCCGTCGGCGGCCCTGCGATGCTTGCACTCGGCGAGCTCGCCAACGTCCCGTGGCTCGTCGGCCCCCTGTGTGGAGCCGTCGCCGTTGCCGCCTTCCTTGCGTTTCTCCGGATCGCCGAGCCGCGGCGGGAAATCGCATACGCCGCTGTACTGCTGTTCGCGCTGTCCCCGTTCGTGGCATTCATGTCGGGAACGCACATGAATCACGTTCCGCTGGTCATGTGGGTCCTGATCGCCAGTGCTGCGCTTGCACGTGTCGTCGAGGCCCCGGCGGCGCGCCCGGGACTCTCCCTCCTCGTCGGATTGGGGTTCGGCTGCGCGGCGACCATCCGCCCAATCGATGCAGCGGCG
>JANOCW010000501.1:0-3905 GCA_031412375.1 Gemmatimonadaceae bacterium
GCGATGATCGGACTCGACCGGGTAGCGGGATACTTCGAGGGGGAAGTGCTCGAGGCGTGGGTCGCGGGCGGCCGTGCACTCGCGACGGTTCCGCAGGTCAGCGCCGCGGAGCTCGCCAGGCGGATGCACTCAGGCGACGTCGCCGTGCTGGATGTGCGCGGCCGCTCCGAATGGGAGGCCGGTCACCTGCCGAATGTCGAGAACATTCCGGTCGGTACCCTTGCCGAGCGAATGGATGAAGTGCCGCGTGACAGGCCCGTCGTGGTGCATTGCCAGAGCGGAGCACGATCCGCGATCGCCGCCAGCGTCCTGCGTGCGAAGGGGCTGACGGACGTGTCGAACCTCACCGGCGGATTCGTCGCGTGGCAGGCCGAGGGGAATCCGGTGGAGCGTGAGGTGGCCGGTGGGTAATCGCGCACTGACGCCCGAGGTCCTCGTGCTCATCGCGGAGCGCTTCAAGGCACTCGCGGAGCCGGCTCGACTGCAAATCCTGAACTGCCTGCGCTCGGGGGAAATGACGGTAACGGAGCTCGTGGACGAGACGAGCTTCGGGCAGGCGAACGTGTCCAAGCACCTGCAGCTCCTGCACGCGATGGGTTTCGTCACCCGCCGCAAGGATGGCCTCTTCGTGTACTACGCCATCGCGGACAAGCGCGTCTTCCAGCTTTGCGAGGTGATGTGCGACCGCATCGAGGCGGAGACGAAGGCGCGCCACAGGCTGCTGGCCGGATGACCGCCATGCAGCTTCACGTCACGCGCGCGCTCACCGAGCCGTGGCCCTGGTACGTGGCGGGACCCCTGATCGGGCTCTTTGTCCCCGCGCTCCTGCTCGTCGGGAACCGGATGTTCGGGATCTCGAGCAATCTCCGCCATGTCTGTGCCGCAGGCATGCCCGGCCGAGTGGAGTTCTTCCGCTACGATTGGCGCCGCGCGGGCGGGTGGAATCTCGCATTCGCGCTCGGCATCCTCATCGGTGGAGCGCTTGCCAGCCGTTTTCTCGGCGGCGGAGCGGACGTCTCCCTCTCGCCCGCGGCGCGCGACAGTCTCACGGCGCTCGGCCTTCACGACTTCACAGGCCTCGTTCCCCGCGAGCTCTTCACGTGGACTGCGCTCGCGAGCTGGCGAGGGGTGGTGATGCTCGTGGGCGGCGGATTCTTGGTGGGCTTCGGAACCGCGTATGCCGGCGGCTGCACGTCCGGCCACGCCATCGGCGGTCTCGCCGACCTGCAACTGCCGTCGCTCATCGCGGTCGCCGGATTCTTCGCCGGAGGCCTGATCGGTACGTGGCTTCTCCTGCCGTACCTGCTGTGACCACGCCTTCGCCATCAGACCTCACGGTCATGCCCCGGTCCGTGGCGCGCGGGGCTGCGAGCCCGCTCGACGCAGACGCCGGGCATGATTCGCCGATGTCGCCGGGCGCGCTCGCGATGTATCTCGTGCTCGGCGTGATCTTCGGCATCGTGCTCACGAAGTCGGAGGTCATCTCCTGGTTCCGGATCCAGGAGATGTTCCGCTTCCAGGCCTTTCATATGTATGGCATCATCGGCTCGGCGGTCGTGACGGCCGCGCTGTCGCTCCAGCTCATCAGGCGGCTCGGACTGAGGTCGCTGTCCGGTGCGCCGATCGTTGTACCGCCCAAGGTGATGGGGCACGGGACGCGCTACTGGCTGGGCGGCACGCTCTTCGGGCTTGGTTGGGCGCTGGTCGGAGCGTGCCCGGGACCGCTGTTCGCGCTCATCGGCAACGGGGTGAGCGTGGCCCTCGCGGTGCTCGCGAGCGCAGTGGCGGGCACATGGGTTTACGGGGCGCTGCGTCCTCGGCTACCACACTGAGCTGCGAGGCCACGCGGGAGATCGACGCGTTGCGCTCGGTGACGCGAAGCGCCACCATATTGGCTCTCGGCACCTTGCCTCGCCTGCGACCGAGCCATTCAGGAGGGAGGAGCGCATGCAGCGGAACGGTCGACGTGCAGCACGCCTCTACGCCGCGGGCTGCGCGAGCTGTCACGGCGGGTGGTCGAGGATTCCGCTGACGGTCGTGCCGGAGTGAGCCACCTGCCCGACGCGGGCCGCTACGACGGAACCATGACCTACCGCCGATGCGGTGGGAGCGGGCTCGTGCTGCCCGCCGTGTCGCTCGGGCTGTGGCACAACTTCGGGAGCGTCGACCCGTTCGACACGGCGCGCGCGATGGTGCGGCGCGCCTTCGATCTCGGCATCACGCACTTCGACCTCGCCAACAATTACGGGCCGGTGCCCGGCAGCGCCGAGGAGACGTTCGGGCGCATCCTGCGTGAGGACCTGGCCGACCATCGCGATGAGATGGTGATCTCGACCAAGGCCGGCTACCTGATGTGGCCGGGGCCCTACGGTGACGGCGGCTCGCGGAAGTACCTGCTCGCGAGCCTCGACCAGAGCCTGCGCCGCATGGGCCTCCCGTACGTGGACGTCTTCTACCACCATCGCCCCGACGCACACACGCCGCTCGAGGAAAGCATGCTCGCCCTCGACCAGGCGGTGCGCCAGGGGAAGGCGCTGTACGTCGGCCTCTCGAACTACAATGGCGAACAGACGCGCGCGGCGCTGGCGATCCTCCGCGAGCTGCGCACACCGGTGGTCCTGCATCAGCCGAAGTACAGCATGCTGGCGCGCACCCCCGAGACCGACGTGTTCGATGTGCTCGCGGCAGAAGGCGTGGGGTGCATCGTCTTCTCGCCGCTCGCCCAGGGCCTGCTGACGAGTCGCTACCTGCACGATGTCCCGCGCGACTCGCGTGCGGCCAAGCCTCATGGCGCGCTGAGCGCGGACGCAATCACCCCGCAACGCCGTGCGCAGCTCATGGCCCTCGATGCCATAGCGTCCGCACGCGGACAATCGCTCGCCCAGCTCGCCATCGCGTGGGTGTTGCGGAACCCGGTCGTCACATCCGCGCTCGTCGGTGCAAGCCACGTCGCACAGCTCGAGGACACCGTGGCGGCGCTCGCCGCGCCGCCGCTTGCCATCGATGAGCTGCGGGCCATCGATGCTGCGCTCACCCACGCCGGCAGTGCCGGCACACCCCCCTGACGGAGGCCCAGTGGACAGCATGCCGGTCGTGAACCTCGCGCTGGTCGACTACCTCGTGATGGTGTTCTTCTTCGTCACCGTGCTCGGCGTCGGCTGGGCCCTGCGGCGCGCCACGCGCACGTCGACGGACTTCTTCCTCTCCGGCCGCTCGCTCCCGCCGTGGGTGACCGGGCTCGCTTTCCTCTCGGCGAACCTCGGCGCACAGGAAGTGATCGGGATGGGGGCGTCCGGCGCGAAGTACGGCATCGCGACGAGCCATTTCTACTGGGTGGGGGCCATTCCGGCGATGGTGTTCGTCGGACTGTTCATGATGCCGTTCTACTACGGCTCACGCGCCCGCTCGGTCCCCGAGTATCTCAAGCTCCGCTTCGACGAGAAGACGCGCACGTGGAACGCAGTCTCGTTCGCCGCGATGACGATCTTCTCATCCGGCATCTCGATGTACGCGCTGGGAAAGCTGCTGAACCTGCTGCTCGGGTGGAGCATGGACGCCAGCATCGTCGTCGCGGCGGCGGTGGTGCTCCTCTACGTGACGAGTGGCGGACTCACCAGCGCCATCTACAACGAGGTCCTCCAGTTCTTCCTCATCGTTTTCGGGTTCGCGCCGCTCGTCTGGATCGGGTTGCGTGAAGTGGGTGGCTGGGATGGGCTTCAGGCACGCCTGGCTGACGCGGCGGTCGCGCGCGGCATGGAGTCGAACGCCTACACCAGCGCGTGGGCGACGATGGGCAGCCCGGCGGACAATCCCATCGGCGTCGAGTGGTTCGGGCTCGTGATGGGGCTGGGTGTCGTCCTTTCGTTCGGCTACTGGTGCACCGACTTCCTCGTCGTCCAGCGCGC
>JANOCW010000502.1:0-2438 GCA_031412375.1 Gemmatimonadaceae bacterium
ATCACCATCGAGACGCAGCCGCGCTGCTTGAAGCAGTTGCCGCGGAAGCGCGCGAGGTTCGCGATGCCGAAGGAGAAGTCGAGCTCGTCCTCGGTCTCGAACTTCTTCTTCTGATTCTCGGTGAGCACGGAGTACGCGATCTGCAGCGTCTCCTTCGGCGTCATCACCTGCTCGGACTTGGCGTCGGTGATGTCGCCATCGATCCGCAGCTTTGGCCGCTCGCCGGCAGTGATGTGCAGGTCCGACGCATCGCGCTCGATCATTTCCTCGAGCAGCGTGCGCAGGTTGATCCCCGTGGGAGCCGCTGTTGCAGACATTCGCTACCTCGTCCTGATATGAGAACGCGGGCGCGGCCGGTCAGCCGTGCCCGCGCTCGCCCTAGACTGCTGTCTCTCGAACCACCTGCTCGAGCGTCGTGATGCCCTTCATCACCTTGAGCCACCCGTCCATGCGGAGCGTCAGCATTCCTTCGTCGACGGCCCCATCCCGGATCTCGGCGGCGCCGACATTCTGGAGGATGAGCTTCCGGATGTGCGGAGTCATGAACATGACTTCGTAGAGGCCCTGACGTCCCTTGAGGCCACCGCCGGCGCACTGCTCGCACCCCTTTCCCCGGAAGAAGGGCAGCTCGCCGATGCACGTGTCGAGCGACAGGTTCGTGAGGTGAGGCGCCGCGAGCTTCGTGGCGCGCATCTTGGCACCCTCGAGCGACTCCTCCGTGAAGCGCATCGAACGGAGGGTCGTGTCGGCCTTCACCTTCGCGGTGCCGAGCTCCAGGGCGTCGGGCGTGTACTTCTCCTTGCAGTTCTCGCAGATGCGGCGGAGCAGCCGCTGGGCGAGGACGAGGTTCAGCGCTGAGGCGACGTTGAACGGCTCCAGGCCCATGTCGAGCAGACGCGTTACCGTCTCGGGCGCGGAGTTCGTGTGCAGGGTCGAGAGCACGAGGTGGCCGGTGAGCGCCGCCTTGATGGCGATACCGCCGGTCTCGAGATCTCGAATCTCGCCGAGCATGATGATGTTCGGATCCTGCCGAAGGAACGCCTTCAGCGCGGCGGCAAACGTCATCCCGATCTCGGTGCGCACGAGCACCTGGTTGATCCCGAAGAGGTTGTACTCGACGGGATCCTCGGCGGTCATGATGTTGACGTCGATGTTGTTGACCTTCGACAGCGCGGAGTAGAGGGTGGTCGTCTTCCCTGATCCCGTCGGGCCGGTGACGAGCACCATGCCGTAGGGATTGGCAACGGCCTCCATCAGCTCACGCTCGGCGCGCGGCTCGATGCCGAACTTCTCGAGGTCGAGCGTCAGGTTCCCCTTGTCGAGGATCCGGAGCACGACCTTCTCGCCGAACAGGGTTGGAAGGGTCGACACGCGGTAGTCGATCACCTTCTTGCCCATCTTCAGCTTGATGCGCCCGTCCTGCGGCACGCGACGCTCGGCGATGTTCAGTGAGGCCATGATCTTGAAGCGCGAGATGAGCGCGGCCTTCAGCTTCATTGGCGGCTTCATGACTTCGGACAGGGCGCCGTCGATCCGGTAGCGAACGCGGAGCTCGTGCTCGAAGCACTCGAAGTGGATGTCGGACGCGCCGCGCTTCACCGCATCGGTGAGGATCGCGTTGATCAGCTTGACGACCGGGGCATCGTCCACCGCCTGCGCCATCGCGGCGGCGGTGAGCTCCGATTCGGTCTGGTCCTCGAGAACCTCCACGTCTTCGGCATCCGCGATGTCCTGGAGCAGCGTCTGCATCTGCGCATCCGAGGACTCGTAGTGCTTCTCGATGTGGTTCCGGAGCGTGAACTCGCCCGCGATGACCGGCTGGATGTCGTAGCGCGTGATGAACTTCAGGTCGTCGATGACGCCGAGGTTCGACGGGTCGGCCATGGCCACCGTGAGGGTGCGGCCGTCGCGCTTGAGCGGGAGAATGAGGTGCTTGATCGCCAGCTCGGCGGGGATCAGCTTCGCGATGCGAGGGTCGACCTCGAACTTGGTGAGGTCGACGGCGGGCATGCGGAACTGGCGCGCGAGCATTCGGGTGATCTCGGTTTCCTGGACGAACCCGAGCTTCACCAGGTTGTAGCCGACGCGTGTGCCGTTCTGCTTTTGCTCCTGAAGCGCGCGGTCGAGCTGCTCGCGCGTAATGAGCCCCTCACGCATGAGGAGATCACCGATCCGTTCGGCAGTGGCAGGTACGGGAACGGCCATGAGAGCCCAGTCGAGGTCGCAGTCGCGTGGGGCGGGATCGCCCCGGAAACACGGGCCGCCACGAGTGGCAACCCGGCACCGCAACTGACGTCACTGGCGGTGTTTGCGAGGGGTTGCCGAGGACCACTGCGCAGGGAGCACGAGTGGCCTGTCGGTGGCGGCATCTGTAGGACGCCGACTTGTGGAGAAGGTCACACGGGATGACAGCGTCTTTGCCATGGCCGGGCCGACGC
>JANOCW010000503.1:0-2256 GCA_031412375.1 Gemmatimonadaceae bacterium
CGAAGGACCACTAGAGCCTCCGCTCGACGATTACAAAAGCGACCTGCGCACATGTGCGCAGGTCGCTTTGTCGTCGAGGCAGATAGTCAGACCGACCTACCCGGGACGTGCCGGGTGGTCTGCGCCCTCCTCTTGACCTACATACCGAGTCCCTTCTTCAGGCCATCGGCGCCCATCTGCTGTGCATCCTTCGCCTTGTCGACGACGGCAGCCATGCCGAAGAACTCGTGCGTTACGCCGTTCCACGTCTTCTGGTCGACCGTGACACCAGCATCGCGCAGGCGCTGCGCCAGCATCTCCCCGTCGGACAGCAGCGGGTCGATCTGGGCGTTGATGATCGTGACCGGCGGCAGGCCGCGCAGGTTCGCCGCGACGAGATTCACGCGGGGGTCCTGACGGTCGGCAGCGTTGCGCAGATAATGAGTGAAGAACCAGCTCATCATCGGGCGATTGAGCGGCTTCGCCATCGCATGCTGCACGTAGGACGGAGTCGTGGTATCGGTGCCCGCAATCGGATAGACGGACAGGACGTGCTTCGGCGCCATGAGCTGCTGGTCGCGTGCCGCAATCGCCGTCGCGACGGCCAGTCCACCGCCAGCGCTCTCGCCTGCGAGCGCCATGCGGGTCGAGTCACCCTGAATCGACCGCGCATTGGCAACCGCCCACTTGTAGGTCGCAACCGCATCATCGTGCGATGCGGGGAACTTGTGCTCGGGTCCGAGGCGGTAGTCCACCGAAACGACAATGGCGCCGGTACGCTTCGAAAGACCGCGGGCGCCGCCATCATAGACTTCCTTGGAGCCGATCACCCACCCACCACCGTGGAAGTACACGATCACCGGGTAGGGTGCCGCTCCTTCCGTCGGCGTGTAGATGCGCACCGGCAGCGCGCCTGCGGGGCCCGGGATCGTGCGATCCTTTGCCGTGACGCCAGGCTCGGGTGTCGTCGGCTTGCCCTGCTTGCGCAGCAGCGCCATGACGGCGTCGGTCGGAGTCGGCTGCTTCCGCGCCTCTGCGGGCGTCAGCGTCTCGATTGGCTTTCCACCGAGCGCGGCCAGCTCGTCCATCACCGCCTGCATCTGCTCGTCCGCCCTCGCCGGTATCGTATCCGTCGGCGCCAAGGCTCCGTCCATCGTCCGCACACTGTCACCAGACGCGGGGGCCGCGTCTTCCTTTGCGCAGCCGGCCATCGCGGCCACGGCAGCGAGGGCAAGTACGCCCCACGTAGAATTCCTCACCACATCCACCTCCCAGGAGCCCACGGCCTCGGCGACACCGCGTCTCACCCTTTGTTGACCACCATCGCGCATCACTGTCCGATCGCCGATCGGAGCGACGCGAGTACACGGCCTGAACGCACGTTGCAGACCAGCGGGGGCTTGATCTCCGAATGCCGCACGCCTAACCTCGCCCTGACGGCACAATTCCTCGCCAACAGGGCCTCCCCATGAACCGACGCCTCACCCTTCCCTTCCTCGTTCTCTCCCTCGCGGCCCCGAGCGTACCAGCACGCGCCCAGGACGTGAAGACCCAGCTGGCTGCATCGATCGATGCGCGACGGTCCGAGTACGTCGCCATTGCAAACCAGATCTGGTCGCTCGCCGAGGTCGGATATCAGGAACATGCGAGCTCGAAGCTGCTCCAGGGGGAGCTGACGAAGTCCGGCTTCAAGGTCGAGGCCGGCGTCGCGGGCATGCCCACGGCCTTCGTCGCGACCTACGGGAGCGGCAAGCCGGTGATCGCGGTGCTCGCCGAGTTCGACGCGCTGCCCGGCATTTCCCAGGCGGCCGAGCCCGAACGCAAGCCGATCGCCGGCCAGGGGGCGGGACACGCCTGCGGGCACCACCTCTTCGGCACTGCATCGGTCGCGGCAGGGATCGCGGTGAAGGACTGGCTCGCTCGCACCGGCGGACGCGGAACGATCCGCGTATACGGCACGCCGGCCGAGGAGGGTGGCGGCGGAAAGATCTACATGGTGCGCGCCGGGTTGTTCGATGACGTCGATGTCGCGCTCGACTGGCACCCCGGCGCGGTGAACGACGCGGGCCCGAGCTCATCGCTTGCCAACATCTCCGGGAAGTTCAGGTTCCGCGGGCTGTCCGCCCACGCGGCCGCCTCACCCTGGAGCGGTCGCTCGGCGCTCGACGGCGTGGAAGCCATGGACCACATGGTGAACATGATGCGCGAGCACGTGCCCGACGGCACGCGCATCCACTATGTCATCACGAGCGGCGGCAGCGCGCCGAACGTCGTTCC
>JANOCW010000504.1:0-5785 GCA_031412375.1 Gemmatimonadaceae bacterium
AAGGGGCAGGGTGCACCTGCTGCATCATCGCGCGGGGGCGAGTCGCGGGCCCCGCGGCGCGGCGGTCACCGCTAGTGCGCCGTCGCTAGCGATCCTCGCGCTTTTCGAGGTCGCGCTCGCCAGGCGTCTGACGCCCGGCGCGGCCTTCGCCGGGGTGCGATTTCGCCTCGTGAAAACGCTCGCCCTTGATGCGAATGTCCGCGATGAAGCCTTCGTACTCGCGTTGGGTGAGCTGGTCGGCGATCCCCGGGACGAGTCCCTTCACGAGCGTGATCCGCTCCGCGATGGTCAGGGAGTTCGCCTCGGTTACGAGACGCCGGAGCACCGGGTGATTCATCCAGTCGGTTTCGCGGCTCGTCGTCATGGCTCCTCGTCGTTGGTCCGTCCGGTGCGGGGCGGCGGTGGCCGACCCGGCGTGCCCCTTTGCGGTCCCCGGAGGCGAACGCATCTTGAGGCGACCGAAGTCGACTTCCCCGCATGGAGTGTAAATGGCACAGGAATCCCGCAACTGGCAACCCATCACGCTCGGCGGCGACGTGCCGGCGCCTGCCGGCGCCTACTCTCCGGGTACGCGGGCGGGCCGCATGATTTTCGTGTCGGGCCAGACTCCGAAGGATCCGCGAACCGGGATCGTGGAAGGGGATGATGTCACGAGCCAGACCCGCAAGACACTCGAGAACATGCGCGCCATCCTCGACGCCGGCGGCGCCTCGTTTCGCGACGTCGTGATGGTGACGGTGTACCTCGCGGACGAGAGCCACTGGGGCGAATTCAACGCGGTGTACAAGACTGTCTTCGCGCCACCGTATCCGGCGCGTGCCGTGGTCGGTGCGGGACTTCGCGGGATCCTCGTCGAGATCAGCGCGGTCGCCTGGGTTGCGGAGTGACCGCGGGAGCAGCGTCGCCCGGCCCTTCGTGAGCGGCGATGCTCGCGCGCGGAGCGCCATGCCGGAGATCCGCATCGCCTACCCTCCGTGGGTGGAGACGCGTGTCGGCTGGGACCACCGCTACGCGACCGATGACGAGCGCATGCGGCTCGCCATCGCGCTCGCGCGATGGAACGTGCTCGAGGAGACGGGTGGCCCCTTCGGCGCCGCCGTGTTCGAGCGCGAGACCGGTCGGCTCGTCGCCGTCGGCGTCAACCTCGTGGTGCCGCTCGGGAACTCGGTACTGCACGCCGAAGTGGTCGCATTCATGATGGCCCAGGTGCGAGTCGGTTCGTACACCCTGGGAGGGGAGGGAACGCCGGCGCACGAGCTCGCGACCTCGTGCGAGCCATGCGCGATGTGTCTCGGCGCGACCCTCTGGAGCGGGGTGCGCCGGGTCATCTGCGGCGCGACGCGCGCTGACGCCCTGCGGCTGCAGTTCGACGAAGGACCGGTGTTCGACGAGTCCTGGGCATACCTCGCCGAGCGCGGGATCGAGGTCGTGCGCGGTGTGCGACGCGCCGAGGCGGCGGAGGTGCTCGCGCTGTACCGTCGGAGCGCCGGCGTCATCTACAATGCCTGACGACAGGCGCGGGTGAGCGGCGACCCGTGAAGATCCTTCTTCTCGCCCACGGCTTTCCACGCCACACCGACGATCCTGCCGGAGCGTTCCTCCTTGCGCTCGCGCGCGGCCAGCAGGGCCTCGGGCAGACCGTGCTCGCAGTCGTCCCGCACGATGCCGGGCTGGCGATGGACGACGTCGTGGACGGCGTCCGCGTGCAGCGCTATCGCTACGCACCCGATGCCGGCGAGACGCTCGCCTATCGCGGGACGATGAGCGACCAGGTGATGCGGAGCTGGAGCGGGCGCCTTCGGCTCGCGGGATTCCTGCGTGCCGCGCGACGGGCGGCGACGCGCGCCATCGCCGACTTCGCCCCGGATGTGATTCACGTCCATTGGTGGTTCCCCGGGGGCCTCTCGGTGTGGCCGCGGTTGATGCTTCGCATCCCCTACGTAATCACGTCCCATGGGACGGACCTGTTTCTCGTCGACCGGGTGCCAGCCGCGCGGCTTCTCGCGGGTCCGATCTTTCGCAACGCGGCCCAGACCACGGTCATCTCCTCGCCGCTCGTCGCCCGCGCGGCGCGCCTCGGCGTGGAGCGCGCCAGGATCACGGTCATTCCGATGCCGGTGGACGCCGCCGTCGCGACGGAGCTCGAGTTGCCCTTCACGCCGCGCGCCTCGCAGAACACGCTGCTGTTCGTCGGTCGCCTCGTCGAACGCAAGGGAGCGGCATATGCCATTCGCGCGGTCGCCGAATTCTCCGAGTCGGGCCGCCGCGTGCGCCTCGTCATCGTGGGCGATGGTCCAGAGCGCGCATCGCTGACGGCGTTGGCGGAGTCCCTCGCCGTCCGGGATCGTGTCGAATTCGCGGGAGCGCTCTCGCCGGCCGATGTCCGCGAGCGCTACCGCGCGGGCGGCGTCTTCGTCATGCCAGCCGTGACAGACTGGAAGGGCGAGCAGGAAGGGTTCGGCATGGTCCTCGTCGAGGCGATGGCATACGGGCTTCCGGTGGTTGCGACGCGGAGCGGCGGCATCCCCGACATCGTCCGCGATGGCGAGAACGGTTTACTGGTGCCGGAGCGGGATGTCGGCGCGTTGATGCGCGGCATCGCGAGCCTGCTCGATGACGCCGGGCTGGCCACACGGCTCGCCGAAGCGGCGCGCGACGACGTACGGCACCGCTTTGCCCCGAGTCGCATCGCCTCCGCCTTCGACACGGTCTACCGGCGCGCGGCCCGGCAGCCCGCCCGTGGGCTTGCTACCTTACCGTGATGTTCTCCCGCCTCACCGCCCGCTTCCCGACGTTGATGGCCTCGGGCATCTACGCCCTCGTGACGGCCCTCGCTTTCTGGCCCATCTGGACGGGCCGCGTGCTGCTCTCGAACGATCAGATGACCGGCTACGCATTTCGCGCGTATGCCGCGGAGTACGCACGGGAGTTCGGGGCGGTGCCGGCGTGGTACCCGCACCTCTTCGGCGGGATGCCCTACCTCGCCAACACCCAGCACGGCGACACCTTCTTCCCGACGGCGCTGCTGCGGTTCCTGCTCCCCGTGGATGTGGGGATGGCACTCGGCTTCGTGATCTTCACGCTGCTGGCGGGCATCTTCACTTTCATCTTCCTGCGCGGCGTCGGCATGGGTTGGGCGGCGGCTTTCGTGGGTGGCGGGGCGTACATGTTCAGCGGTCAGGTCATCTCGATGGCCAGCCCGGGACACGATGGGAAGCTGTTCGTCAGCGCGTTGATTCCGCTCGCGCTGTACTTCCTCTATCGCGCGACGGCGCAGCGCGATTGGCGGCAGTACGTCTACTTCGGTGTGACGGTCGGGTTCTCGCTGCTCTCGCCGCACTTCCAGATGACCTATTACCTGCTCATGGCGGCGGGGTTCTTCTGGCTGTTCATGGTGTTCCTGAGCGACCAGAAGGCGGGCGCCGATCCGTGGTGGCGGTCGGCGCTGCTCTTCGTGGGCGCTCTCGTGGTGGGCTTCGCGATTGCCGCGATCCAGCTCGTGCCCTTTCTCGACTACCTGCCGTGGTCTCCGCGCGGCGTGGAGGGAAGCTCGAGCACCGGCTGGGCATATGCGACGAGCTGGTCGATGCCCCCGGAGGAGATCATGAACACGATCTGGCCCGCGTTCTCCGGGATGCTCGGCGACTACTGGGGGCGGAATGCGTTCAAGCTCCACAGCGAATACTCGGGTGCCACCGTGGGCCTGCTCGCACTGCTCGCATTCCGCCTTCCCGGCCATCGGCGGCTCGCGTGGTTCTTCGTCTTCCTCGCCGCGTACGGGGCGATCTTCGCGTTCGGGGGACACACGCCCTTCTATCGCATTCCGTACACGATCCTGCCGATGATCAAGAGCACCCGCGCCGTGGGCATGATTTTCACGCTCTCCAGCTTCAGCCTCGCGGTGCTCGCGGCATTCGGGACCCAGTGGCTCGCGGCGCGCGCCACCGTCGTGATGAAGGCGACGGCGAAGCACCGCGAGTCGCTGTCCGAACGGACGATCCTGGGCATGCCGCGACCCCTGGCGTTCGGCGTGATCGCACTCGGCGTTTTCGCGCTGGTCGCAGCGGCCGGTGCGTGGCGACCGATCATGGAAGCGTTTGCAGGCGCGGCGAGCTCGGTGAACTCCAAGGGGTGCGTGCAGCGGGCGGACCTCTGTGTGGACGCGAGCTACGTCCCGTTCATCGCGGATGCGTTCCGTGCGCTGATCTTCGGTCTCGCCGTGGCGGCGCTGGCCCTCCCCACCGTACGCCGGCGATGGACCACGGAGAGCTGGGCGCTGGCGCTGGGTGCGGTGGTCCTGCTCGACCTGTATTCCGTGGAGCGGCGGTATCTGTCGGCGGCCTTCAGCGAGCGCGCGTCGACCACGCTGGCGGCCGATGAGGTCGTCCGCACGCTCGAGGCCGACACGAGCGTCTACCGGGTGTTCGTGCTGCACGAGGCCTACATGCAGAACTACCTGATGGTCCACGGCATCCGCAGCACCCTCGGATACAACGGCAGCGAGATTCACCGCTATGACGAGTTGATGGGCGGCAAGAACGAATGGGCGAATGCGCTGAATCCCGCGACGTGGCCGAACCTGTTTGCGGTGCTCGGCGTGAAGTACGTCGTCCTCGATCAACAGGTGCAGTTTCCGCTGCTCGAGCCGGTGGGCAGCGCACTGCGCACCTATTCCGGAACGACCGCACATCTGTATCGCGTCAGGCAGTCCAATCCCTACGCATTCGTCGTCGGGAGCGCGCTACGCGTGCGACAGCCCGATGACGCAGTGATCCCGACGATGCTCGACGCGCGCTTCGACCCGCGACGCCTGCTGATCGTTCCCGGCGATGCTTCGGTGGGGCGCGATTCCGTTGCCCAGCTTCCAGCGGCCGTGGACATCCCGGTGACCGTACACGAAGTGCGCCCCGGGCGGCTGGTGCTCCAGCTCGCGCGCGCTCCAACCGACTCCGCGTACGTGTACGTTGCAGAGAATTATTTTCCGGACTGGCATGCGACCGTCGATGGCCGGTCGGCCTCCGTCATTCGCGCACAGGTGTCGCTGATGGCGGTTCCGGTTCCACCGGGCGCTCAGCGCGTCGAGCTCGAGTTCCGGTCCCGGAGCTATGCACTCGGACGCCTCGTCACCCTCGCCGCCCTGCTCGCGGTGATCGGACTGATCGTCGCGTCCGCCGTCCTCGCCCGCCGGCGAATTGCGATCGTGCCGGTCACCGCGGGGGCCGCGGCCTGAGCGGCACCGGACGAGTCTTGTCCGGCGATTCCCGGTGTGATTTCTTCCCGGGCGCATCCGTGCCGCCTGCCGCCCCACTCAGTGGTTTCCCCGGGTCCTTCACTGGAGTTCTCATGCGTCTCGCTTACGCCCTCGCGATGCTTCCCGCGCTTGCGGTGTCCACGGCCCATTCCCAGCAGCGGTCATCGGTTGCCACCGATCAGCGGGCCGGTGCAACCGCGCCGGCAGCGCGAGCCGATCGGCGCGCATTTCGCCCGTCGGACCTGTATCGGATGTCGGTGGTGGGAGCTCCCGCGATGTCACCCGATGGACGCCTGGTCGCGTTCACGGTGACCACGATGGTCGAAGCCGAGAACAAGCGACACACGGAGATCTGGGTCGTCCCGACCGCGGGTGGGGACGCGGTGCGGTACACATCCCCCGGCGCCGAGAGCACGCGTCCGCATTTTTCGGCGGACGGGAAGCTGCTGATGTTCACGTCGCAACGACCGGGCGGTCGCGGCACGACCTGGGCGCTTCGCATGGACCGCCCGGGCGGCGAGGCGTTCCAGCCGG
>JANOCW010000505.1:0-6516 GCA_031412375.1 Gemmatimonadaceae bacterium
GGCTAACGCGAACGTGGAATCGAGCGCCAATGCGCGCGTGAGGTGTTCGGTGGCTGACTCGTAATGTCCGTGGCGGAGTGCGGAATGCCCATCGAGGTATGCGCGGAGCGTCGGGAGCGAGATGGTGCTGAGCGGTGCGACATGTTGCTGTCCCTCCCCCGCGTACTGGATGAGGAGCGTAGCGACCAGCCGATCGATGAGCGCTGGCAGGCTATCGACGCGACCGGTAACGCTCGCCCGCGCGCGGGTCTTCCCGTCTGGCACAGAGAGCACGGTGGCATTCAGGACGACGTCCGCATCAGTGGTGCGCACCACCTCACCGAGGAGGAGCTGTCCTGCCCCCACGGCGCGCGCGAGCTGGAACCCCTCCGCATCGCTCACTTCGTTCCCGCGTGCTGGCGCGATCCGCTGCCACGCGCTGAGCGTCGTGCGCGGATCGACGGCACGTGGTCCTCCTTCGCCAGTGAACTCGGCGGCGAGCAAATCCACCATCCCCTCGCGCAGATACGCGAGCGAGGAATCGGCTCCGGTGACACGGAATGGGAGAACGACCATACGCTGCGGATCGAGTGTCGCTGCGCTGCGGTCGGCGCGGGTGCTCAATCGAGGGACCGAGATCACCCCCGAGACGAGCACCACTGCTACCGCCGAGAGGGCCGCGAGACGCGTGGTCCGTGCCGACGGTGTCCATCCCGCGCGCGGGCGCGCTGCGACAAGCCGTGACGCCGCACCGCCTTCGCCGTGCGCCTCACTGCTTGCAGCGCGCAGTGCGGACGCGAGCGGGGGCGGTGTTGGTGATGCCACCGGCGAGAGGCCATTCGGATCTCCCGGTGCGCGCCGTGATACCGAGTTGGCGCGCGCAACATCCGCGGTCGGGGCAGCGCGAAGCTCCGCGATGAAGGCCGTCACGGCCGGTTCTGGCGCGCTTTCGAGCTCCTGCTGAAGGAGCAGCTCGTAAACGCGTGCGTGTTGGAGCGCCGCGACACGATCATCGGCCTCCACGAGCGCACGCATGAGACCAACCGCTCCGCGGCTGCTCAGCGAGTCGAGCGCCGCGCGCTTTCGCCACCACTCGACCGCGCGCTGAGGCTCGCGACGAGCACGGGCGTCGACGGCGAGCTTCTCGAACACGGAGGCGCACCGCTCCGCCAACCGCCGCCGCTCCGCGTCGACCCAACGCTCGAACTCGGGCGCGCCGCTCAGGAAAAAGCCGTCGAGGAAGGGTCCCCGATAGACACTTGCTGCGTCCTCGAGCGCTCCCCGCTCGATCGACTCCTCCAACGCCTGGACGTCGCTCCGTACGACGTCCACGTTCAGCCGCAGCGGATTGCCGTCGAGAAACACGGATTCTCCGAGCTCCCGCCGCAGCCCGTACAGGAGCTGCTCCAGTGAATGCCGCGCGCTCTCGACCGGGCTCTCCGGCCAGAGATAGGCGATGAGCTTGTCGCGCGACATTCCATGCTCACGGGTGACCGCGACCAATGCCAGCAGCGCGAGTCGGCGCCGTTGCGTCACGACAGGCGTGCCATCGGCGCCGGTGAGCGCAAGCCCACCGAACATCTCCAGTCGCAGCATCACATGCCAGATGAGCGAAAAGTGAGGAGCAGATGAGTCCCCGATTCCATTCTAGGATTCCAAGCGGTCGGTAGCAAGCAAAGCCACGTCCGTCGTCGGACCGTCGGACCCTCGGACCCGCACTGAGCCAATCGTGGATCGAGTCCACAGGAGGTTGTCGATGTCTCGCACACTGCTCACCGGAGTGGCAGTCGTCCTCGGATCGCTCGTTGCCGCGTGCACCGACGCTGGCTCCCCCACTTCCACGCCGCCAGGTGGATCGCTCGTCGGCGGGCCGAGCCTGACGATGGGCTTCGGCGTAACTCCCACGATCATCGCTCGCGGAAACATCGGCACGTTCCACGTGCAGTCCAAGTTCGAGGGATACAAGATCGACCTGAAGACCCACGACGACACGGACATCCAGGTGCGGAGCGCCATCGCCGCGCCAGGTTCGTACTCGGGGTGGCACACGCACCCAGGCCCCGTGATCCTCGTGATCAAGACCGGCACTCTCACCCTCTACGATGCATCGGACCCGAGCTGCCAGCCCACGGTGCATTCCGCCGGGACGGCGTTCTTCGAGGGAACGACGCCGCATAACGTGAGAAATGAGGGCAGCGTCGCGGTCGAATACGGCACCGTCTTTTTCGTACCGGCCGGCGGGCCGACGCGCATAGAGGCGGATTTCCCGCCGAACTGCCCCCCCTGACCAACCGGAGTTCCCCCGCGCGTCCAGCACCTCGAGGCGCCCGGTCGTGGCTTGAAAGAACCTCACATTCCCGGAGGAGGAAACCATGATGACGCGTCTACATTTCGCAGCAGTCAACGGGGAACTCGCAAACGCTGTGCGTCCTCGTGAAGAATCCACTCCCCGCTTCGCGCGCCGATGGATCGCGACATCGTGTGCGGCGTTGGTCGTCGCCGTTGTCGGAGCGTGCTCCGACGTCGTCACGGATCCGCAGCTCGTTGTCGAGCGCACCGACGCGCAGGTCGCCTCTCCGGACGCAGCTCCGGCGACGCTCGGATGGCAGCAAACGGCGCGCGACCTCGTCCTGAAGTATCGGAACGATCCACTGGTGGGCACGCGCGTATATGCGCTCGTGAGCATGGCGCGCTACGCGGGCGTGATGGATGCGACGGCGGGCGGCGGGCGGCGCGAGTTCGAGGCGGAGCGCGGCGCGGCGGCCGGGGCGTCTGCGACCGTGCTGGCATTCCTCTATCCAGCGGAGCAAGAGTCGCTCGAGGGCATGGTGCGCGCGCAGGGAGAGGAGGGTCCTGGCGAGATGCACCCGCACTTCGCACGCGGGGAGGCCGCTGGCCGAGCGGCGGCAGAGCGCGTGATCGCGCGCGCGCGCGTGGACGGCTTCGACGCTCCGTGGCTTGGGCAGGTCCCCGTAGGCGAGGGCCTTTGGGTGAGTATCGGGCCGCCGCCGGCCCGACCGATGCTCGCCAAGGCACGGCCGTACTTCCTCGACCGGAACGACCAGTTCCGCCCAGGCCCGCCACCCACGTACGGCTCGCCGGAGTTCATCGCGGCGTTGACCGAGGTGAGTCGGATCTCGGTCGGACCGCGAACCGCCGAGCAGCTCGCGATCGCCCATTTCTGGGCATTTCGCGCCGGCACGGTGACGACGCAGGGGTACTGGGACCAGCAAGCGGCGGAGCTCATCACGGTCGCCGGGCTTGGCGAGAAGGAGGCCAGCCACCTGCTCGCCCTGCTCGACGCGGCGGCGGTGGACGCCGCGATCGGCTGCTGGGACGCCAAGTACACGTACTGGTTCCTGCGCCCCTCGCACGCCACGGCTGCCTTCGGCCTGCCGCCCATCACGCTGCCCATCGGTCTCCCGAGCCACCCCTCGTATCCGTCAGGACATTCGTGCGTCTCCGGATCATCGTCGGAGATTCTCGGCCAGCTCTTCCCGGCGGACGCGGAGCGGCTCGCCGCTGGGGCGGTGGAAGCCGGGCGGTCGCGGGTGTACGCGGGCATCCATTACCAGTTCGACGCGGACGTGGGCATCGCGCTCGGGCGTCAGGTAGGACGGTTCGCCCTCGGGTACGATCGCCGCGACGGCGTGCTCGCGGCCTTGCGGTGAGCGTGGGGGGGCGCCGACGTAACTTCGCCGTGGGCGCCCCCGGCGCGATCGCGGACAGGTGCTACCGCCCGCGCCACCCCTTGCCGCGCACAACACGTCCGGGTTTCGCGCCCGTATGCTCGCCATCCCGCAACACCTGCACGCCATTCACGAAGACGTGCACCATCCCGGTCGCATACTGGTGCGGCCTGTCGAACGTCGCATGGTCCTGGATGCGCTCGGGCGAGAACACCGCGATGTCGGCGAAGTAGCCTGGCTGCAGCGTGCCGCGCCGCGCGATCCCGAGGTTCGACGCGGGCAGTGACGTGAGTTTCCGGACCGCCTCCTCGAGGGAGATGATCCGCTCATCCCGCACGTAGCGCGCGAGCAGCCGGGCGAAGGTGCCGTAGGCGCGCGGATGCGGGTTCGATCTGAGGAACGCACCCTCGGGCGCGAGCGCCTCAGCGTCCGAATCGAAGCTCATCCACGGGATCGCGACCTGACGGCGCACGTTCTCCTCGGACATCAGGAAGTACACCGTCCCGACTCGGCTCCCGTCCTCGACGACGAGGTCCATCGCCGTTTCCTCCGGGCTCTTGCCGCGCAGTCGCGCGACTTCGCCGAGCGTCTTGCCCGTGAGCGGCTTGAGTGAATCGTTGCGAAATCCGACGAGGATGATCTGCTCCGGGGACTCGACGGCGGTGAAGAAGTTCTCCCAGGCATTCGTCGGCGTGCGCATCTCCTGCGCGACGCGCGCGCGAATCGCCGGATCCCTGAGCCGCTGCGCCCACGCCTTGTAGCCGCCCTCCTGCACCCATGGCGGCATCGAGGCGTCGAGTCCCGTCGCTCCCGCGGTGTAGTTGTACATGTCCGCCGTGATCCGCGCTCCCGACGCGCGCGCCGAGTCCACCTTGGCGATCACCGCCGGGAGCTTCCCCCAGTTCGCTTTGCCCGCGGCCTTGAGATGGTAGATCTCCGCCGGCACGCCCGCCTCGCGCGCGATGGTGAGCAACTCGTCAACGGCTTCCAAGAGCCGTCCGCCTTCGCTGCGCATGTGGGAGATGTACATGCCGCCGTACGGGGCGGCCGCTTTCATGAGCGCGATGAGCTCATCCGTCTTTGCGTAGAAGGCGGGGGCGTAGATGAGCGACGATCCGACGCCGAGCGCGCCTTCTTCCATCGCGGTACGCACCAGCGCCTGCATGCGCGCCAGCTCTTCGGCTGTCGGCGCGCGATCGGCGAAGCCGATCTCGTGGATGCGCACAGTCGTCGCGCCGATGAACGACGCGATGTTCAGCGAGATGCCGCGCTTCTCGAGATACGTCAGATATTCGCCGAGCGTCGTCCACTCGATGGGGAACGTGATGTCGCCCTGCTCCTCCACCATCGTCCGCTTCATCACGTCGTTCAGCGGCCCCATCGACGTGCCCTCGCCGAACACCTCGAGCGTGACGCCCTGGCGGTTGTCGCTCTGCCCGCGGCCGTCGTGAATCAGCGACTCGGTCGCCCAGCTCAGCATGTTGATGAAGCCCGGCGCGACCGCGAGGCCGCGCGCGTCGATCTCGCGTGTCGCACGCGCCGCGGAGAGGTCGCCGATGGCGGCGATGGTATCGCCGCGGATCCCGACATCCGCCACCACCGGGGCGGCGCCACTGCCATCGTAGACAGTGCCGCGCCTCAGGATGACGTCATAGTCCGCGGCGGATCCCGCTCCACCGCCGGCCGTGGTGCAGCCAGACAGCACACTCGCGAGCAGGCCTACCACCACGGAACCGCGCATGAACCGCATCATTGCTCGAAGGAGTTCAGGTTGACGCACATGTTAGAACACCACCCGCGGCAGCTCGACCGTGATTGTCCGGACGCCCCGCCGCCCCGCCAGCGCGTTGAACCGTGCGAGATCCTGCGTGATCAATCGCTCGAGCGTCGCCCGGTGCGTCCGAATCTCCTCCTGGAAGATCGTGTGCACCTCGCGCTGTTGGGTCGTCGGCGCGAAATCGGAGCTCGCGATGCCATTCGCGAGATAGATGATCTTGGAGCCCAGCTTCGACGGCCAGCGCACGCCGTCCTGCCCCTGACCGGTGAGCCGGAGCTGATGCAGGTTCTCCTCGAGCGCGATGAACTTCCGCTCGAGTGAATCCGCCGCCCCCCTTACATCGGCTCGTCCAGCATCGTTCGCGAGTGTCCCGAAGAGGCTCTGCGCCTGCGCGCGAACGATCTCGATCGTATTGATCATGTCAACGGTCGTGTTCACGTCGGCCTGGAGCCGGAGCAGCGTCTCCGTCTGCGCTCGCATCTCATCATCCTTCGCATCGACGTTGGGATCGGCGCGCACCTCGAGCGGCTGGGTCATCTCCTGACCCCCGACGGTGAGCTTCACGGCGTACCGTCCGGGCGGCATCAGCACCGAGATGCTGCCGAGTCCCGGCGCGGGCCGGGTACTGTCCGGGCCGACGCGGATATCGGGCGCGAACTGCGGGCTCGTGCGCAGGCGCGCGGGCTTCGTCGGCTCGTTGCGCAGGTCCCAGTACACACGATTGACGCCGAGCGCGCGAGTGCCGGTGAGCGTGCGGACCGTCCGGCCCTGCGCATCCTGAATGACCAGCGTCACCGGACCCGCCGGTACGGAGCGAAGCCAGTAGTTGATCGACGCACCATACTGAGGATTCTCGCCCGCAGTGGGATCGTCGTTCATCCCGATCTGGCCGGGAATGGTGCGAAAGCGGTACGCCGCACGAGGCAGGAAGAGCTGCGCCGCAGCCGCCGACGCCTGAGCCGGGAGCTGCTGGAGGGGCGTGAGGTCGTCGAGGATCCAGAAGCCGCGTCCGTAGGTGCCGACCACGAGGTCGTTGAAGTGTTCCTGGATCGTGAGCCAGTACACGGGCGC
>JANOCW010000506.1:0-3547 GCA_031412375.1 Gemmatimonadaceae bacterium
CACCAAGCACGCGATATCAGCGCCGCACCGGCGCTTGCAGCTTTACTCGAATGTTCTGAAGAACTATGCCCCGCGACAACATCATTCTCGCCTGCAGCGATTGTAAGAATCGCAACTACTTCACCACCAAGAACAAGCGCCTGCATCCCGAGCGCGTCGAGTGGAAGAAGTACTGCCCGCGCTGCAACAAGCACGTCGTCCACAAGGAAACGAAGTAATGGCGGTGGAAGCGCCCGCCCGCCCGTCATTTCCGCGGCGGGTCGGCACGTTCTATCAGGACGTGCGGGCCGAGATGGTCAAGGTCACGTGGCCGGATGCTGCGCAGGTGCGCCAGCTGTCGATCGCGGTGATCGTGCTCTCACTGACCATCGGCGGCATCATCGCCATTCTGGACATCGTGCTGCAGCTCGTCTTCGTCCGTGGTATTCCATCGCTGCTGGGGCGCTGATGAGCCTGGAACACCGCTGGTACGCAATTCAGACGACGGCCGGCCACGAGAACAAGGTCCGTTCGCTGGTCGATCGAAAGATCGAGCAGGACCCGCATCCCGCGCAGGATCGCGGGATCCGGCAGGCGCTGGTCCCGACGGAGGACGTCGTCGAGATCAAGGCCGGGAAGAAGGTGACGGTCGCGCGGAAGAAGTTCCCCGGCTATGTGCTGGTGGAAATGATCATGAACCAGGACACGCTCCACACCATCAACAGCATTCAGGGCGTGATCAAGTTCGTCAGCCACGATCGACTGCCGCAGCCGCTGCGACCCGATGAGGTGAATCGGCTGCTCGGGATTGCGGATGACTCCGAGCCCGAGGAGCCGAAGGAAGAGATTCCGTTCCTCGTCGGTCAGGCCGTCGCGATCACGGAAGGGCCGTTCACGGATTTCAACGGAACGGTCGAGGAAGTCATTACTGACAAGGGGAAGGTTCGCGTGTCGGTGAGCCTGTTCGGCCGGCCGACGAGCGTCGAGCTGGATTATCTGCAGTTGAAAGGGTACTGAGCTCGGGTGGCCCCGGGTTGGAAGGCGCCAGGTCATCGAACTTGCAGGTGCAGGCGCGTTGCCTGCCGATCGACCGGGTGAAAGCGTCACCGTCGCCGACCACAGCGACGTAAAGCCAGACGTGGGAGCAGAACGGCGCCGCAGCGTCGCGCCGGTTACGCAAACCGAGGTTTTGTATGGCCAAGAAGGTCACTGGGTTCGTCAAGCTCCAGATCCCGGCTGGCCGAGCCAACCCTGCCCCTCCGGTAGGGACCGCGCTCGGTCCTCAGGGCATCAACATCATGATGTTCTGCAAGGAGTTCAACGCCAGGACGCAGGATCAGAACGGCATCATCCTGCCGGTGGAGATCACGATCTTCGCCGACAAGTCGTTCACGTTCATCACGAAGACGCCCCCCGCCGCGATCCTCATCAAGAAGGAGCTCGGGATCGAGAAGGGCTCGGGCGTCCCGAACCGCACCAAGGTCGGCAAGATCACCAAGGCACAGGTTCGCAAGATCGCGGAGCTCAAGCTTCCTGACCTGAACACCGACAGCATCGAATCCGCGATGGCGATGGTGGCCGGCGCGGCGCGTTCCATGGGCGTCGAGGTGGCGGACTGATGCGGAGCCACGGCAAGCAGTACAACAAGGCCGCCGAAGGCCGCGACCTGAGCGCGCGCTACCAGCCGCGCCAGGCGCTCGAGCTCGTGAAGAAGGGCTCGTTCGCGAAGTTTGATGAAACGGTCGAGGTGGCGGTTCGCTTAGGCGTCGATCCGCGTCACGCCGACCAGGTGGTGCGCGGCACCGTCGTGCTCCCCGCGGGAACCGGGAAGTCGGTTCGCGTGCTTGTCATTGCGGCGGGCGAGAAGGCGCGGGAGGCTGAGACGGCGGGAGCGGATTTCGTCGGCCTCGAGTTCATCGCCAAGATCAAGGACAACTGGCTCGACTTCGACGTCATGATCGCGACACCGGATCAGATGGGTCAGGTTGGACAGCTCGGCCGGGTGCTCGGTCCGCGCGGTCTCAAGCCGAACCCGAAGGCGGGGACGGTCACCTTCGACGTCGCGCGCGCGGTTCGCGAGGTCAAGGCTGGAAAGATCGAGTTCCGTGTCGACAAGGCGGGCAACGTGCACGCCCCGATCGGCAAGGTCTCGTTCGCGGTGGATGCGCTCGAGCAGAACCTGAGCGCGTTCATGGACCAGATCGTCCGCTCGAAGCCGGCTGCCTCGAAGGGCGTGTATGTGCGCAACGTCGCGATCTCGAGCACGATGGGGCCCGGGGTCGCTCTCGACATCACCCCTTATCGGTAACGAGCGATGAAGCGACAGCAGAAGGAACAGCTCGTCACCGAGCTGAGTGACAAGATCAAGGGCGCCAAGGCGCTGTACTATACGGACTTCACCGGTCTCAACGTGAAGCGCATGACCGAGCTGCGCCGCCAGTTCCGCAAGGCTGGCGTCGAGTACGTCGTAATCAAGAACAGCCTCGCGCTGCGCGCCGTGAACGAGAGTGGTCTCGTCGGCGAGCGGCTTCGCGGTCCGACCGGCGTCGTCGTCACCAGGGATCCGGTCATCGCGGCAAAGCTCCTCACGGACTTCGCGAAGGCCAACGATGCACGCCCCGCCGTGAAGGGGGGCATGATGGAGGGAGTCTCGATCAATGAGGCTCAGATCAAGAAGCTGGCGTCGATGCCGTCACGCGAGCAGATGCTCGCCGATCTCGGCGCGGGCCTGATGTCCCCGATGGCGGCCTTCGTCGGCGCCCTCAACGGGATGATGTACATGATGGTGGGCGCTCTCGAAGCGCTTCGGACACAGCGCGAGGGTGCGCAATAAATCCCAGGCGTCATGGGTCGATCGCCCTCACGGCTGAGGGCGACGGCCGGCCTGATCACGCCCCAGGACGACCTGGGTATTACTCGGAGAAACGGACAAATGGCTAGCGCGACCATGAGCAAGGACGAGATTCTCGACGCAATCGGCAACATGTCGGTGTTCGAACTCGCTGAGCTGATCGAAGCATTCAAGACGAAGTTCAACGTCACCATTTCGGCGGCGCCTGTCGGCGGCGGCGGTGGCGGTGGTGGTGGTGCAGCGCCGGCGGCGGCCGTCGAAGAGCAGACCGAGTTCACGGTCACGCTCAAGGAAGCCGGCGCGAAGAAGATTCAGGTCATCAAGGTCGTCCGCGAGATCACCGGTCTCGGCCTGAAGGAAGCGAAGGACCTCGTCGATGGTGCCCCGCAGGCGGTCAAGGCGGGCGTCACCAAGGATGAGGCAGCAACGATCCGGACGAAGCTCGAGGAGCAGGGCGCGACCGTCGAGGTGAAGTAAGGGATCGGAGAGCGTCGCGAACGCCGGCAGGCGCGGAGGCACTCCCTCCCCGCCCGCCCCGCGGCCCCTCTCCTGGCTCCCTCACTTCCACCTCGAGCGAGAGTTGAATACAGCAACGTTCCACAACCGAAGTTTTCAGTGCGACTCCCCCGAGGCCGGAATTTTCTCCGCTGCCGCCGGGGGTGGCGCCGTTTTCGCCTGCGCGCGGGTGATACATGCCTGAGATGATGAAACAGATTT
>JANOCW010000507.1:0-2383 GCA_031412375.1 Gemmatimonadaceae bacterium
ATTGGTGGCTCACGTGTTCTCGACATGCTCGTTGGCGATCCGTTGCCGAGAATCTGTTGATGTTCGACGAAGCCCGGAGGGAGACCGTACATGGCGACAACGACTGAACCGACCAGCACCATCGAAGGCGGTCAGCCTTCCATACCGGCGACACTGCCCGAGCCGAAGCGCGAGCGCCTGCCGCTCGGCCCGCTCAAGACGGTGCATGTGTTCTGGATGGCGGGGATGAGCTGCGACGGATGCACCATCGCCGTCGCCGGTGCGACAAATCCCGGCATTGAGGGGTTGCTCCACGGTACCGTGCCCGCGATGCCGAAGGTGATCCTGCATCACCCCGTGCTGTCGGTGGAAGCGGGGGCGGCATTCATGCAGGCGTTCAAGGATGCGCATGCGGGGACCCTCGGCGACCCGTACGTCGTGGTGTTCGAAGGTTCTGTCGCCGATGAACGCATCGCGGCGCGGACGGGAGGCTACTTCAGCGCGATGGGATCAGAGGCGATCGGCGGTGAAGCGGGTGACGGCGACCAGGTTCACCATCCGGTTCCGACAACCGCGTGGCTCTCACGGCTCACCCCCGGCGCTGCGGCGACGATCGCGATCGGTACGTGCGCGACGTGGGGCGGCGTCCCATCGGCGGAGGGAAACCCCACCGGCTCGATGAGCGTGATGGACTTCCTCGGCAAGGATTACCGGAGCGCGTTCGGCCTGCCGGTGATCAACATCCCGGGGTGCGCGCCGGTCGGTGACAATTTCACCGAGACCGTGTTCGCCATCCTTCTCTTCCTTCAGGGACTTGGACCGCTGCCGAGCTTCGATGAGCTCGGGCGGCCGTCCTGGTTGTTCAAGGAGACCGTTCACCAGGGATGCACCCGCGCCGGCTACTACGAGGAGGGGCTCTTCGCGAAGAACTATGGCGATCCCGAATGTCTCGTCGAGATCGGCTGCTGGGGCCCTGTGGTGAACTGCAACATCGTGAAACGCGGCGCGATCAATCACATGGGCGGCTGCATGAAGGCCGGCGGCGTTTGCATCGCCTGCACAATGCCGGGCTTCCCCGACAAGTTCAGCCCGTTCTACGAGCAGCCCCCTGGCGCGGTCTTCTCGAGCTTCGCGTCGCGGAGTACCGGAGCAGTCGTGCGTCGAATGCGGCGACTGTCGAATCGCGAGGCCAACCGTGAGCACCGCTGGGACGTGCTCGGCGAAGTGCCGAGCGGCTGGGCGCACGTGAAAGCGCAAACGCTGATGGACAAGACGATTCACTACTTCTACAACGTGTGGCAGTCGTGGGGGACGAAGGCGCCGGGCCGGCCAGCCGGATCCGAAGACCGGTTCTGGGGCGTGGACCGCCCAGGCCTGCGTGGGGACTACCTCGACAAGAGCGCGACCCAATCGGACAGAAAGAAGGGAGGCAATCGATGACCGACTCCGAGCTGTGGGGCGCATGGCGCCTCTGGATGCTTCTTGCCGTTGTCATCGTGATCGTCGCGGCCGCACTGCTCATCACGATCTGGGTCACGGCGCGCCAGATCCTCGCTCATGCCGTGCGTGCGCTGAATGCGGCGAACGCAATCCGGGCGAATACCCAGCCGATCTGGGCGCTCGAGACGACGAACGACGTCGCCGAGGATCTTCTCGCGACCGTGCGCAGCATCGAACAGAAGGGCGGCAAGCTCGCCGCGGCGCTCGAGAGTCACAGCGGCGCCGGTGGACGGCGCTAACCAGGGGAGGAACCAACCGATGCGAGCGAGCGCTGAGACCATCCAGCAGGTCTGGATCACGACGCTGGTCATCTACTTTGTCGTCGTTGCCGTTGTCGCGGTGTTGCTGACACTGATCCTGCGTACCGCGCGCCAGATCCGCGGCGGCGTCGCGGCGATCTGGAATACCGGACAGCAGATCGCCAACAACACCGTGCATATCGCGCTGCTGGAAAAGACCAACGCCGCGGCCCTGCAGATCCTCGAGTCGGCGAAGGGGATCATTGGCGCAACCGGCGCCATCAAGGTGCACGCCGAGGGGTGCCCGGGATGTCCGGCGTGCGTGCTCGGACCGCGGTGGCAGCGATGAATAACATGACGCTGCTGACGATCATCTCGGTGGCTGGCGCCGCCGCCCTGTTCGTCGCGCTTGCGCTCTTCCTGCGCGCCATCACCCGCACCCTGGAGGACATCGGCGGGCCGGCGACGCGCTTCGAGACGCCAGTGAACTATCTGTCGAAGATTCGCTATGGAGTGCGCGCGATCGAGATCCAGACAGGGGGCATCGCGCCGAACGTCATCAAGCTCAACACCGGACTTGGCGCAGTCGCCGGTGGGCTCGCGGCGATCGATACGAACCTTGCCGGCGTCATTGCCGCCGTGTCGCGGCAGGAGGGAGCATGAAC
>JANOCW010000508.1:0-3084 GCA_031412375.1 Gemmatimonadaceae bacterium
GCGTCAGGGACGACGAGCGGCGCGACGCCGAGATGGTAGCCGTCGGCGCGAAAGAGCACCGAGGCCAGCAGTGCCGCCGTCGGCGCCGGCTCGGGATCGACGATCCCCGTCGCCGCATCACTGAGCCGCCGCGGCACATCACCCGGCGACATCGGGTCCGCTGCGACCGCATAGAGCTGCGGAGAGCCGCTGCGGTCCGACGAGAAGAAGACCGTGCGTCCATCCGCCGACCAGCTCGGCGACGCCTCGACCGACCATGAGCGTGACAAGCTCAGGGGCGGGCTGCCTTCCCTGATGACGAGGATCTCCGAGAAGCCGTCGCGCGCGCGACGCACCGTGACGATGCTGCGTCCGTCGGGCGACCATCGCGGCTCCGTCCATTGCGTGTCAGGCGCGGTCGTCGTGAGCGGCGTGATCGTCCGGCCATCGGGAGTGACGATGACGAGCCGCGTCGTGCCCGGCGTCGCCTGCACCGCGACGATCATGCTGTCGCCGCGGACGTCAGGGCTGGAGAGCCGCGCGCCGCGCGTGAGCCGTCGCGTCCTTCCGTTGCGCTCGATGTAGAGGTCGGAGCGCACGCGATACGGATCGAGATACTCGAGCTGCGCGAACAGCAGTCCGCCTCCGGGCAGCGGGACGTTCGGCTCGCTGGCGTTGCGTCGTCCGATGCGACGCGAGCGCCCGGTGAGGTCGACGGTGTACGCGCCGGGGGTCTCGCGCCCGGTGTTCGCGGCGTAGACGATCGTCGTGTCGTCGATCCAGCGCGGATGCTCCACGTCGCGGCCGGCCGACGTCAGCTCACGCCACCCCGGCACCGGCGCGCCCTGCGGTCGCACCTCGCGACGCACCGAGTCCTGGAACTCGCGCCACGCACTCTCGAGCGTCACGCCGAAGCTGCGCCGCGCCGCGCGATTGAGGAAGAACGGAATAGGTGTCGTGCTGATGCGCTCGATGAAGCGACCGACGCCCTCGGGCCCGCGCGTGCGCGACAGATGATCGAAGAGCAGCGAGCCGTACGCATACGCCGACTGGCCGCCGGGATACTGCGATGTCGCGAGACTCAGCTCATCGAGCCGACGCCCCGTGCCGGCGATCGCGGCCGCGCGCGCGATCATTCCATGCTCGCTCCCGACGAGCCGGCCGGATCCGGTGAGCCGCGACTCGTAGTACACGGCCAAGCCCTCGTTCAGCCACGACGGCGTGTAGAGGTTCGGCATCAGCACCGGGCTCCGGCCGAAGATCCGCTGCGCGAACCGCCACCAGCCGCGCGCCCGATCGAGGTGGAAGATGTGCGTCAGCTCGTGGGTGATGACGAGGGCGCTCCATTCATCATAGAAGCGCAGCGACGACGCGGAGATCGGCGGGTGTGCGTAGATCGTGATGCGGTTGGTGGGAAAGGGCGTCGCGTAGCCGTTGGTGAAATCGACGTTGTCGGCGATGACGAGATCGAGCGGCCCACGCGGCGGATGCAGCTCCGCCGCAAGCTGCCCATACGCACGCTCGGCATTCACCGCCGCGCGGCGCGCATGCTCCTCGAGCCCGGGAGAGAAGTGGACCTGGAAGTGCTCCGTGTGGAGCGTTCGCCACCGGACATCGGGAGAGAGCTGCGCGCGCGCCGTGCTGGTCGTCGCGAGCAGCAGTCCGATCGCCGCGACGACACACGTGCGCAGCGCCCCCATCATCGGGCGCTCGCGACGGTGCGGAAGTAGCCCTCGAGGCCCGTGACGATCCCGCGCGCGTAGGCTTCCTGGTACTCGGGCGTGCGCAGGGCCGCTTCCTGCTCGGGGATCATGAGGAACGCGCCCTCGCACAGGACGGCCGGCATCCAGCTGTTCCGGATCACGGCGAAGCTCTGCTGAAAGACGCCGACATCGCGCAGGCGGAGCTCGGGAACGAGCGCGTTCTGCACGGCGCGAGCGAGGCGCTCGCTGTGCGGGTGGTAGTAGTAGGTCCCCGTGCCGGTAGCGCTCGACGTGTACGGATTCACGCCATCGGGATACGCATTGAGGTGGATCGACACGAACGCATGCGCATTCGCGCGCCGTGCAATGATCGGGCGCTCGCCGAGCGCGACGGGCGCCGGGGTGGTGCGCGTCATGACGACCGTCGCGCCGCGCTCCTCGAGCAGCCGTTTCACGCGTTCACCGATCGGCAGCACGGCATCGGCCTCGTACAATCCTGTGGGGCCGGTCGCGCCGATTGGAGGGTGGCCGGGATCGACGGCGATGACCAGGCCGCGCAGTGGCGAAGCGTGGCTCACCGCGGGCGGCCGGCGAACACGTAGGATGAATCGCCCGTTCTCCCAGAGCGTCCGATACCCGAAGGGCGCGCTGTCGAGATTCAGCGTGACCTGTGCGCGATCGGTCGCGACCTGCGTGGCGAGGATGGTGCGGATGGTCGAGTCGTTCCGCGCGAACGCGACGACATCGACGCTCGCCCGCGTCCCATACAGCGTGAGCACGAGCGACCGCGGGTGCTCCTCGACGAGAAAGGGAACGGGCTCGTTCATCGGCAGCACGAGATCGACCCACTCGGGCGACGGCGCGATGCGCGCCGAGAGAATCGTCGCGCGCGGGGCGGATACTCCTGCGCGCAACGGCGACACATCGGCGTCCTCGACCCAGATCTCGAGCTGCGCATCGAGCCGGATGCGCGTGTAGCCGCCGGTCCGGCCGGTCGCCTCCACCACGGTGCCCGGCAGCAGGAACCAGCGCGACGTGCCGCCCGCATCGGGCACCGACCGGCCGACGACGACGCGCTCGCTGTCACTAGCGGCGATCGCGGCGGCGCCGAGCATCACGAGCCGGGGCACCGGTGTCGTATCAATCTCCACGGCGGGGACAGGGAGCCGCACCGTGTCGGCGCCACGCACGATCGAGAGCGTCGCCGGACCCGCGAGCACCGATGCCGGCACGTCGGCCGTCCATCGCAGCGGATCGCGCCCGAGCAGCACGACGGCCATCGATGTGGAGTCGGCCATCACCCCGGCGGAATCGCCGCCGGCGATGAGTGTCTGGCTTCCGCCCGTCCACCCAAGGGTGACCGTCGCATTGGCGGGCGCACGCACGCCGACGCGGACGCGCT
>JANOCW010000509.1:0-4963 GCA_031412375.1 Gemmatimonadaceae bacterium
CGGACGCGCGCGTACTCCGCGAGCACGCTCGCGCCGTAATGCTGGAGGTGCACGAGTGCGATGCAATAGGAGGTTCGCAGCTCGATCTCCTGAATCAATCGGGCGCGGGACGCAGGCAGCTGCTTCAGCAGGGCAAGCGCAGTCTCGAGGTGGCGTATTGCCTCGGCGCTCGCATAGATCGCCATCGCATGTTCCGCGGCGAGTCGGTAGTAGGGAATTGCGCCCTCGACCAGCCCTGCCTGCTCGAGGTGCTTCGCGATGGCCGCCACGGAGCGGCCGGCACCCGCAGCCGACACGATCTGCGCCTCGGCGATGCGCTGGTGCAGACGACGCCGGCGTGCCGGGCCCAGTGCCGCGTACGCGACTTCGCGGATCCGGTCGTGCGTAAAGTCGTATACCCCACCGCCGCGATCGCGCACGAGCCGCCTCGCGAGCAACTCCTCGAGCGCCGTCTCCGCATCCTCGGCGCGCAGCTGTGCCGTATCGGCGAGCAGTTCGAGGGCGAACTCGCGCCCAACGACCGATGCAACGCCGACCACCGAACGGCCAGTGGGCGACAGCTGCGCGAGCCGGTACTCGATTATGGCCCGCACACGCTGTGGCAGCGGGCGCTGGACGCGTTTCCCGCCTGACGTGCCAGCCTGCACGGTGGAATGGTCCGACAATGCCCCTCCCGGCACCTGCGCCTCCCGCGCGCGCATCCGCTCCACAATATAGAGCGGGTGGCCCTCCGTCTCAGCGTGGAGCTCCCGACTTGCCTGCTCATCCAGCGCGATGCCGGAGACGGCGGCACCGAGTGCGGCTGCCTCCGACTCACACAGCGGTTCCAGCACAATTTCTTCCAGTCGGCCTTCGCGTGCGAGCTCGCTGACCACCGCGTCGAGGCGCATCTCCAGGGCCATCTCACCAGCGCGAAGTGTGGCGACCACGACCACGCGCGCGGGGGTAGTGCTCCTCAGAAACCAGCCGATCCACTCGAGGGTTTCGCGGTCCGCCCACTGCAGGTCATCGAGGAAGAGCAGCACAGGCTGAGGTGCCGCCGTGACAGCATGTGCCACTGCCTCGAAGAGACGGCGCCGCGCCTCGGGGTGCGGCTTGCCACCGCCCGCCGAGCCGGCACTCGTGTCGCATTCCGGCAGAATGGATGTAAGCTCGGCACGCTTCGCTTCGGCGAGCCCGGCGACCGCAGCGCGAAGTGACGATGACCGAAGCCAGTCGGCGATAGAAGCATATGGCAGGTTGCCTACCGTGCCATAGCAGCGCGACGTCGCCACCGAAGCTCCCTGCGCCACCGTGCAGCGCACGAGTTCCTCCACCAGCCGCGTCTTGCCGATTCCGGCGACGCCGGAGACGACGATGCACCGCGGCGCCTCTCGTCGCACCGCCGTCCAGATCTGCATCAGGCGCCGCCACTCATGCGCCCGTCCAACGAGCTTGAACGGGGGCGGTTCAGCGGGCGGACTGCGCTCGTCGTCCATTGGTAACGCGCGCATCAGGCGCTCGCGGAACTCGCGAAGGACAGCACTCGGAGCGATCCCCAGCTCGTGCCTCAGTCGTTCGGCGCACTGCGCGTACGCATCGAGCGCGGTACCGCGCTCACCATCGGCCGCATGCAGGCGCATCAGCGCAAGCGTGAGTGATTCATCCAGAGGGGCGAGCTCGAGGAGCCTCGTTGCGTACGGGATTGCAGTACGGTACTCGCGCCGGTCCTCGAGCAGCTTCACGAGGCGGCGGAGCGCGGTCGCGAGATCGTCGCGCAGACGCCGACGGAACGGCTCGATCCAATCATCGTAGCACTCCGGCAGCAGATCGCCGTCGTACAACGCGACTGCCTTGGACAGCGCGGCGATCGTCTCCGTTTCATTGTCGTTCGCATCGGCAGCGAGGGCCAGAGCCGCGCGAAACTCGTCGATGTCGACAGCGCACGGGGCGTCGGTTCGCCAGCGCACGAGCTGGCGGCCGGCGTCGAGGAAGTGCTCGGGATCCTGCAGCACAGCGCGCAGCTCGTGGATGAGCTGCCGGAGATTCGTCAGCGCCTGCTGCTCGGACGATTCGGGCCACAACAGGAATGCGAGGTGCTTGCGGTCCGACGGGATGTCGCGGTGCAGGAGCAGGTAGGCGACGAGCGTCCGCTGGCGCTTGCCGGGCAGGGAGAACGCTTCCCGCGCGCCGGTTGCAATGCCGAAACCGCCGAGCAGACGGATATGCAGCGGACCCGTGTCGGCACCTGCTCCGTATGGCGCAGCTTGAACGAGGCGGTTTTCCCTGCGTGGCGTGCGCGGCATCATGGACCTCAGACCTGACCGCCCAGGAGCTGGACCTCCTCCTCGCGGCCGACAGCCCAAGGGCTCGCTATCGGGATCGGAAACGTCCAGTTCATGACGCGGGGACCATTCCCAGGCGGTTTGATCGGCATGGGGACGCTTCCATCGGCATCACGGCGACGGTGACCAATATGGAGTAGATCGGTGATCACGGCTATCACGACCAGTCCAGGCTGCTGTCCCGGACGGACGTAGCTGATAGCCGCGCGGTTGAAGAAAGGTTGTTGCCGCCGGCCGACGCAATGGTCCGAGCCCCGGGGCCATCGCCGCGTTCCAAATTCTGCGTTCCCTCCGTGCTATTGGGGGTCGGGCCCTCTTCTTCATTGCGTCGGGGAATTGCAAATAGCCAACTATCGCCTGACGCGAAGGCCAGAATCGCGCTCTTGAGATGGCAGAATCCCCTACCTTGGCTGTCGCGCCTTTTCCAAATACCTGCGATCCGATCCACGCGTTGACGCCGCGGCATTCACTAAGTCGTGGGGTCCCTTCCCCAAGGATCCACGACAGCAGAATGCGCTGTGGTACAGGCTTTTTAGATCTGTCGAAGCGAATCCAGCGGTCAGTGAAGCACATCGGAACTACTTGTCTGCGCGAGATTACGCCTCATTGGTCTTGCTACTTACCGCAGTATTAGTCCCGACTGCTGTGCTTTTATATCGCGTTGCCGAGATCCATCCTCAGCCTATTCGCGTTGCTGGTCATTCAGTTCGTCCTTGCCGTGCGAGCGGCACAAGTAAATGCAGAACGCCTCGTATGCACTGTCTTGGCCCTGAAAAGTTCTGACGGAGATAGCGCGGCATGAATGATTTCTTCGAGATTGGCTTTCTCGATGTAGAGTCCGACAAGAGTGACGACGCCTTCTCTCGAATGCCGTGAAGTTCACGCCGCGCGGGGGACGCATCGAGGTCAGGTGTCGTGCAGGCGACGCCAGGGTACACATCGAGATCCACGATACAGGCATCGGAATATCGGCCGCGATGCTGGACGAAATCGTCGAGCCCTTTGTCCAGGTACGCTCCGATCTGACTCGCCCCAGGGAGGGTACTGGTCTGGGGCTCGCGATCAGCCGCGCGCTCGCCCGCGGCATGAATGGAGATGTGACGGTAAAGAGCGACGCGGAGGATGGAAGCACCTTCACGCTCGTCCTTCCCGCCGCGTGAGGGCTTTCCCAGGCAACCGAGAAACCGGCGCCTGCCTTCGCCCCGCTAGTCCGCCGGCCGCGCCTCGGTCGGCTCCACGCTGAGCGCCCGCCGCGTGGGCACGACGCAGGCGAGCAGGCACACCCTGAGCATGAGCGCGGCATACCCGGCGGCCCTGGGGTGACTCGTGTAGCGTTACTCGGTCGGTGCCCAGCACGCTCCCGCGATCGTCTTCTTCGCCATCCGCCCAATCCCGGTCCTGATCAATCGTGTCATACGACGTCGTCATCGTGGGAGGCGGCCCCGCCGGACTCTCGGCTGCTCTCACCCTCGGTCGCGCGCGCAAGCGTGTGCTCCTCTGCGATGCGGGACCGCGACGCAATGCGGCTGCAGAGCATGTTCACAACTTCGTCACCCGGGACGGGACGACACCGATGGAGTTCCGGCGCATCGCTCGCCGGCAGCTCGAGCGCTACCCCAACGTCGAAACACGCGACGTCTCGGTCGAGGAGATCCGCGGCGAGCGCGGAGCATTCGTGGTTCGCCCGGCATCGGACACCGTGGAGGCGCGCCGAATTCTTCTCTGCACGGGCATGATCGACGATCTGCCTCACATCGACGGGGTCGCCGCGCTATGGGGCACGTCGATCTTCCAGTGTCCGTACTGTCACGGGTGGGAAGTGCAGGATCGCAGCTTTGGACTGCTCGCCCGGAACGTCGAAATGCTCGATTTTGCGATCTTCCTTCGCGGATGGACGAGCGACGTGATCGCGTTGACCGACGGCGGGTTCGATGTGCCTTCGGACGCCCACGATCGCCTCACGCGAGCCGGTGTTCGTGTCGACGAGCGCCGGATCGTGCGCCTCGTCGCCAGCAGCAATCATCTCCAGCGCGTCGAGTTCGTCGACGGCACGCCGGTCGGTCTCGACGTGCTCTTCGCCATTCCCGCTCAGCAGCAGGTGCCTGTCGTGTGGTCGCTCGGGTTGACGCACGATGCAAAGGGCTACGTGCAGGTGGATGAGATGAGCCGCGAGACGTCGATGCCGGGCATCCATGCGGGTGGAGATCTCGTCATGTCCGCACAGGGCGCCCTGCTCGCAGCGGCCTCCGGGACCTACGCGGCGGCCGGGTTGAACCGCGCGCTCACGATGGAGTTAGCGACGAACGGCGTGCTACCGTAACGGGATCACAAGTCTTCTCGTGAATTGATCGAGCCCCCTTTCCCCCTGTCACGTGTGGGTCGCGTGCTCCTCGCCATTCTCGCCGCAGGTCTCGTCCTCGTCATCGTGCTCCTCGCCTCGACCGACTGGCTCGACACTCTCGGCGCGGCGCCGGCAGGCGAGCGGCTCGCGCGACTGCAGCGATCTCCCAACTACCGCGACGGCGCATTCAGGAACCCGGACGCGACCAGCCTCGCCACCAGCGGCAGCACCTGGACGACGATCCGCCAGTGGCTCGGTGGGCACGAGCAGCGCGTGCCTCCCGGCCCAATGCCGATCG
>JANOCW010000510.1:0-4998 GCA_031412375.1 Gemmatimonadaceae bacterium
ATGCTGATCGTCGACATGCCGTTCCTCACCTGCCAGCTGGGGGTCGAGCGCGCGATGCTCAATTGCGGCCGGGTGATGCAGGAGACGGGCGCGCACGCCGTGAAGATCGAGGGCGGCAATGAGGAGAGCGCGCAGGCGGTGAAAGCGGTGGTGCGGCTCGGCATCCCGGTCATGGGGCATATCGGCTTCACGCCGCAATCAGTGAATACCCTCGGTGGTTTTCGCGTGCAGGGCAGGGAGCCGGAAGCGGCGCAACGGTTGATCGACGAGGCGCGCCGACTCGAGGACGCGGGAGCGTACTCGGTTGTGCTCGAGCTGGTGCCATCGGCAGTAGCCAAGGCCGTCACTGACGCCGTGACCATCCCGACGATCGGCATCGGCGCAGGGGCGGGATGTGACGGTCAGGTGCTCGTCCTCTTCGACCTCCTTGGGCTGACCGACCGCTTCTCGCCCAAATTCCTCAAGCGCTATGCATCGATGGCGGAAGATGTCCGGAGCGCCGTGCGCCACTTTCGCGAGGATGTGGTTGACGGCAAGTATCCTGATTCCGATCACAGCTTCTGACATGCGGATCGTCGCGCGCATCGCTGACGTGCGCGCCGCGGTCGCCGAGGCGCGGGAGGCAGGTCGCCGCATCGCGCTGGTCCCGACCATGGGCGCCCTCCACGCCGGCCACCTGTCCCTGGTGAAGGAGGCGCAACGCGGTGGTGCATTCGCCGTGATGAGCATCTTCGTGAACCCGCTGCAGTTCGGCCCGAGCGAAGATTTCAGCCGCTATCCCCGCGACGTCGACGGCGATTCGGTGCGCGCTCGTACCGCGGGCGCCGACCTGCTCTTCATGCCCGACGCCGCCGAAATGGGCATGGGCGACGCGGCCGTCGCGGTGACCCCCCGCATCGGGGCGGATCGGTGGGAGGGAGCGATTCGGCCGGGGCATTTCGCTGGCGTGCTCACGGTCGTCGCCAAGTTATTCAACATCGTGCGACCAGACGTGGCGGTGTTCGGCCAGAAGGACGTACAGCAGGCGACGCTCATCGGCGCCATGATCCGCACGCTCGACTTTCCGATCGAGCTCGTGATCGCTCCGACCGTCCGCGAGCCCGACGGTCTCGCCATGTCGAGCAGGAACGTCTACCTGTCGCCGGGTGATCGCGCCGAGGCGCTGTCACTCGCGCGCGCGCTCGGGGCGGTGACTGCGGCATGGCAGGCGGGCAATCACGACGCTCGCGAGCTCGAGCGCATCGGGGTCGGTGTGCTCGGCAGGGAGAACGGGGTGGCACCTGACTACTTCGCGGTCGTGGAGCCGCGGACGCTCGCTCCCGCCATCAGCGCGGAGCCAGGGTCGATCGTCATCACCGCAGCGCGCGTGGGCGCGACGAGGCTGATCGACAACGTCATCCTCGGCGGTTCAGGTATCGAGGTGACCGGCGGCGACCCCACGCCCAGCGCCCGGCGCCCGCGCGACGGAGCGCAGCGTCAATGAGTTGGTGCGCTGTCGTATCGGCGCTCGATCGCGGCGAGGGCTTCAAGTCGCGCGTGAGCGGCTACCTCCTGCCACTCGCCGGGCGCCCGATCGCCTGGCACGTCGTGCGCGCGCTCGCCGGGATGCTCGAGCCTCCCGTCGAGATCCTGGTATTGCACCACGGCGGCGTGCACCTGCCCCTCCCGGAAACGGAGGGAATATTGATGCGCAACGAGATCGTCCAGGCCGGAGACGAGGCGATCGCGTTGCGCGCCGCAGTGACGTCGCCTGGAATGAAGGTGCTGATCGATGCGGCAGCACCGCTCATCACGCCCCCGACGATCGCACGGCTCGTTCGGGCCGCTGAGGATGGGGTCGCAACGCTGTTCGAGACCCCGGAGAGCGGCTCGCGCCTCGTGGTGGCGGGCGAGGGACCCGCCCTCGCCTCGGCCGACGATCCACGGTGTCCACGGGGTGCGACTCGCGTCGAGGCGAACGCGCCGACCGAGATGCTGCGGGTGATCGACCGGCACACGCTATCGGAAGCAGGCACGGTGATGCGCGATCGGCTCATTCGCCTTCACGAATCGCGGGGTGTCAGCTTCCTGCTGCCCGCCACGACGTGGATCGACGTCGACGTTCGCATCGGTGCCGACACCGTCATCTACCCGAACACGGTGCTCGAGGGCATGACGGAGATCGGCAGTGAGTGCGTCGTCGGTCCGTACTCGCGCATCGTCGAGTCGACGATCGGCCGCGGCGTGGAGCTGAAAGGCTGGAACTACGTTACCCACACCAGCCTCCGGAATCACGCCGTCATGGAGCCGCATGCGCGACGCGGCGTCGATTGAGCTCCCCGCGTGGGCACGCGTCAGGCCCCGCCGCGCGGCGCACATCGCGCGGGTGACGGACCTCCTGCTCAGATGGGGGCAGGCCTTAGCGCTCGACGTCGCGACGGCAGCGGCGTGGCGCGACGCGGGGCGCTGGCATGACGCACTTCGTGACGCTTCGGAATCCGAGCTTCGCTCACTGCTCGACGACGCCACGACGGCGGCTCCGCTGCTTCACGGCCCGGCCGCTGCACGGCGGCTCGCGCTCGATGGCGAGACACGACAGGATGTGCTCGACGCGATCGCGTGGCACACCGTCGGGAGCGTGGACTGGGGCAGCACGGGACGCGCGCTCTACATGGCCGATTACCTCGAGCCCGGGCGCGAGTTCGCAGGCGACGAGCGGGCGGTTCTGGCGGCGTCAGTGCCGGATGACTTCGACGCGGCGTTCCGCGAGGTCGTGCGACGGCGCGTACAATGGACGCAACGCGAAGGCCACGCACTGCACCCGAGCACGCTCTCCCTGTGGAACGCGATCCGATGATCGAGAACGGGGCGCCGAGACTGCATCGGCGATGGCTCATCGTCATCGTCGTTGCGCTGATCCTGACGGGTGGCGCGGGGACGCTGTGGTGGAGAGGGACGCCGTCGGATGGCAGCGGACGCCGTCCGGCCCGCGCCCTCTTCACCCCCGAGGAGCGCGCCCCTGACGGAGTGCGCATCCGCGTCGAGATCCTGAACGCCACCGCCACCCCGCGGCTCGCGCAGGGGGCAACGCGTTTGCTGCGGGACCGCGGATTCGACGTCGTCGCAACGGGCAACAGTCCCGCGCGAAGGGACAGCACTCTCGTCCTCGATCGAACCAATCACCCCGAATGGGCCCGGCTCGTCGCGAGTGTGCTTGGACGGAGCGGGGCGGTCCAGCTCCGCCCCGACACGTCACGCTACGTGGACGTCACCGTGCTGCTCGGCGCCGACTGGCGGCCGCCGGCGAATGCGCTCCACCCGTAGCTGACCGCACGCCGCCGCGATGTCCGTCCCGCGGCTCTTGCGGACGGCCGTCTCGATGCCGGCGGCGCGCAGCAGTCGCGCGAAATTCATGATTTGCGACAGTGGTGTGGCGGCAAAGGTGCCGGCGCCGCCTGCGTGCAGCGGAATCAGGTTCACGAATGCACGGCACTCGCGCGCGAGCGCGGCGAGTTCTCGCGCGTGTTCCAGAAGGTCGTTCACGCCGCCGAGCATCACATACTCGAACGTCACTCGTCGATCGAACGTCTTGGCCGCCGCGATCACCTCGGCGAGCGGGTACTTGGTGTTGATCGGCATGAGCTGCCGGCGCAGCGCGTCGTTGGGCGCGTGGATCGAGATGGCGAGCCGGAACTGCTCCGGCCGCTCGGCCAAGGCGACGATCCCGGGCAGCACGCCGACCGTGGACACCGTGATGTGGCGTGCCCCGATGCCCAGGCCGCGCGGGTCGTTGAGAATCGTCAGGGTGGGGGAGACGGCCTTCCAGTTCATCATCGGCTCGCCCATGCCCATGAAGACGATGTTGGTCGCGGCCAGCGGGGGATCGAGAAGCCGAAGCTCGCGGACCTGCGCCGCGATCTCGTGCACGGCAAGATTGCGGATGAATCCCATCGCGCCCGTCGCGCAGAAGCTGCACTGCAGCGCGCACCCCGCCTGGGACGAAATGCAGAGCGTGAGGCGCGTCCCGTCAGGAATCGCCACGGTCTCGATCGATTCTCCGTCGGCGAGCTGGAAGAGGAACTTCTCGGTTCCGTCAGCCGAGCATTGGCGCGCGGCAATCAAGAGGCGGGGGATGACGAACCTCGCCGCGAGCCTGTCGCGGAAAGCTCGCGGGAGCTCGCTCATCGATGCGAAATCGGGCACCGGGTTGACCCACAGGCGCCGCGCGACCTGGGCACCTCGATAACCGGGTTCCCCGCACTCGACCGCGAATGCGCGCAGGCGCTCCTCCGCCTCCGCGGGAACGAGGTCGAGCAGGTTCTCCATCTCCATCACTCCATCGTCGACGTCAACGTGAACGCGTACGTTGCGCGCAGTCCCGCTCCGGTCTCCTCGCGGGCGACGCCGACGAGGTAGCGCGCGCGATGCAACCCTACTCCTACCCGGAATCGCCAGTCGGCGTTCCCGTAGGCCGAGAGCCGCACCGTGCCCATGCGCGCTTCCACCGGGCCGTGCCGGCCGGCGGCGAACACGTAATGCTCGCGCGAGAGCCGTTCGGTGAACGCGCCTGCGTACCCCCCGCGAACCTCCGAAAGCGTGTCTGTGCCCGCGATCCGCAGGTCGCCGCCGAGGCTGAAACGCGTACGTTCGGCAGCGTCGTTGGCCGGGCGCCAGAGGAAGGTCGAGGCAGCGACGCGCGCATCTCTCCACCGGAGCCCATCGGCGACGAGGCCGCCGTCGAGACCGATCGCCCCGCTCCGGTCGCCATCGAGCTCTCCGTAGCGATAGCGGAGCGAGACGCCCAGGGTGACGTGATCGTTGGTGCGGCGGGCGACGGTAGCGGAGGAACGTTGGGTCTTATTGGTAATCCCGTCGCCGATCGACTGCGGGTCGTCTTCCGTGTGGATGAGGTCTCCGACTGACGCCCGGAAGACGGCGACGCCGAGGGTCGTCCGCGGGCGAAGCGCGTAGGCGACCGCGAGTAGCTGCGCGCTGACTCCCTGATCCGCCGGGCCCTCG
>JANOCW010000511.1:0-2789 GCA_031412375.1 Gemmatimonadaceae bacterium
CGTCGATAGCCTGCCCACGCTCATTGATCGGCTGGCTGCTTCGCTCCTCATCCAGCTGGCAAGCGAGGGAGCGCAGCATGTCGGGGCACTCAGCAACATCTCCCTGCCCGCGCTGCGCGCGTACCTCGACGGGCATTCCGCAATCCGCCGCGGACACTACCAGGCAGCCACCGCTCACCTCACGCGCGCGCTCGAACTCGATTCCACGTTCGCGTTGGGCGGTTTGGCGCTGGCGTCGGCGGCGGGGTTCTCATTCAAGCTCCGCCTCGGGGATCAGGCTGTCGGCGACGAAGGATGGTGGTCGGAGGCAGACAGCGCGTGGCGTCGCGGTGTCGAGATCGCGGGGAGACACCAGCAGCAACTGAGCGCCGGCGATCGAGCGTATCTCCGCGCGCTGCGCGGCACGCGTTATCCGAGCGGAACCTCGGTGCTGGACCAGCTTGCCAACTGGGAGCGGGCCGTGCAGGACGCAGATGACCGCGCGGACGTGTGGTATCGCTTCGGCGTGATCCTGCTGTACCAGGGCCCGGGTGTGGAGGTGAGCGACTCCCGTGCACGGGCCGCGACGGCCTTCCGGCGCGCCCTGACGCTCGACCCGGCATTCGTGGCACCGCTCGCCGGGCTCCTCGAGATCGCAGCGTTCAGCCGGGACATTCCGGAATTGCGGCGATTGGGCGCCCTGTACCAGGCACGTGACTCGTCGAGCGAGATCGCCGACTACATGCGGTGGCGCGTGGCGACCATCGTTGGCGATAGCGCCGCGCTTCGCGCGCTCAGGGCCCGCATCCACGCCGTGAGCACCGAGAGTCTCGGCCGGATCCAATGGACGAGCCAGGTCGACGGAATCGCGCTGGATGACGCCGAGCGTGCGCTCGCCGAGTTGCTGCGCCGCGCGGGGAATCGAGTGGAGCGGGCGCGCGCGCTGGGCCAGGCCAGGATGCTGGCGCTCAACCGGGGGCGCCCCCGCGAGGCGCTTCGGATCGATGACAACATGCTGGATCTCGAGGGGCTGCCGTACTGGAATCCCGCATTCCGCGTCACGTACGCATCCTATTGGGGCGCCGATACGAGCGCGGGTGCCGTGACTGCGCACGGTATCGAGCAGAGAGCGAAGGCGACACTGGCGTCGGGGAGTGCAACGCCCGTCCAGCGAGATCAGTCGATTACCTTCCTGTTCATCGCCGCACAGTGGCGGCTGTGGCACGGCGACACCGCCGCGATTGCCGGGACAGTAGCGCTGTTGACAAGCGCGGCGCGCGATGAGTCCGCTCGAGGTGGCGTTGTGCGGCGCGCCAACCTTAGTCGGCCGGATGTCCTCGAAGCACTCCAGGCAGCGCTCACACGACGGCCTGACGCGGCCGCCCTGCTCGATCATCTGGACTCCCTTACCCTCCTGGGTTGCTGCGAGACACCCCACTACGCCAACCAGCTCGTTGCTCGCCTTCGCGAGCGCGAGGGCAATGTCGCTGCCGCGCTCAGAGCGATTCGCCGGGCCAGGTGGTACTTCCCGCCCGAGTACCTGTCGAGCGCTCTGCGTGAGGAGGGGCGGCTCGCCGAGCTCACCGACGATCGGGAGGGCGCGATTCGCGCCTATCGCCACTACCTCGCGCTCTGGTCGAACCCGGAGCCCGCCATGAAGGTGCAGGCAGACTTCGTCCGCGCCGAGCTCGCGCGACTGGAGCGGGAGCGCTGAGTCTGGATCAGAAGCTGTATCGGAACCCGAGCTGGAGCTGGTAGCTCGACTCGATGTTCTCGTTGCCGAAACGGGTCCTGGTGGGATGGTAGCGGAACACCGGCTGCGCCAGCGACGGCGGACCGGCCGTCTGAGCGATCTGCTCGAGCAGTGCGACGTTCGGGACGCGGAGCTGGCCCCAGTCCTTGTGGAGCAGGTTCAGCACGTTGAAGACGTCGAGCTGCAGGGCGAGCGTGTGCCCCCGCACTGGCGGCAGCGACTGCCGTACCGACGCGTTGGTGACGTGCACCCACGGGCTTCGGCAGCTGTTCCGGGCCATGATCCGGCCGCGCTGACGGCGCAGGCACTCGGTACGCATGATGAGTTGCTGGAACGCCGCCTGCTGCGCCTGGACGTCTGGAGGAGCAAAGCTGATTTCCGAGGTATCGGACGCGCTCGTCGGCACGTAGATCGGATCGTTCGCATTCGTGCCGTCGGCGTTGAGGTCTCCGCGACGCGGCCCGGCCGAGGCCAGGTAGGTGAATGGAAGGCCCGATTCGCCCACGTAGTACATGGTGACGTCAGTGGCCCATCGCCTCCACGGCGGCGTATAGGTGCCGGCGACCACCACGCGGTGCGGCAGATCGAGCGCGGACGTGCTGGCGACGACGTCGTCGTGCCTCCCCGAGACCACGCGCCCGTTCTGCCAGTTCACGTTCGCCTGAAACGCCGAAAACGGCGTCTGCACGTCGCGCACCCGCGAGTACGCATACGACGCGCTCGCCTCGAGGCCGTCGGAGAAGCGCTTCTTCAGCCGTGCGGAGAGTTGCACCGAATGGTTCTTCGATTGATTTCTGACGTCGATCACTTCAGAAAACTCATTCCCCACGAGCGCCGGCGTGGTGCCTCCGGTGGGGTCGATCGTGCCGTACAGCACGCGCCCGTGGCGATCCTCCGCTCGGGGCCCCGTGAGGTTCAGGTTGACGAACACGAAGTCCGAGAGACCCCGCGTGTACAATCCCTCGATCGTCGCGAGCACTCCCCACGGCAGTGTGTGGTCGTATGCGAGTGACGTCCGAAGCGTTTCCGCCATTCTCAGCTTGCTCTCCGCCATGTT
>JANOCW010000512.1:0-2103 GCA_031412375.1 Gemmatimonadaceae bacterium
CGTTCACGGTGACCACGATGGTCGAAGCCGAGAACAAGCGACACACCGAGATCTGGGTCGCCCCGACCGCAGGTGGGGACGCGGTGCGGTACACATCTCCCAGCGCCGAGAGCACCCGTCCGCGTTTCTCGGCCGACGGGAAGCTGCTGATGTTCACGTCGCAACGACCAGGCGGTCGCGGAACGACGTGGGCGCTCCGCATGGACCGCCCGGGCGGCGAGGCGTTCCAGCCGGACAGCTCGGAGATGGATCCGGAGGGCTCTGCGCCGCGGGATCGTCGGTTCGTCGTGACGACCACGCCCATTCCCCGCGACTCGGCAACCGCCGACTCGGCATCGCGGAATGACCCCTTCGAGCGCATGCAGGCCACGGCGCGCCCGCCGTTCGGCGCGATCACCCGGCCGCTCGACCCGCGTCGCTACGACGGACGCCACATCGTCGACCTTGGCTTCAAGTCGAACAACGCGGGCTACGTCGCGAATCGCCGTACCGCCCCCGAGTCGCCGCGTCCGGGCCAGCTCTGGATTCACCAGCGCGGCCAGGCAAAGCGCCAACTCACCAACACGCCCTACTCGCACCGCGGCGCAACCGTTTCCCCGGATGGAAAATGGATCGCGTTCCTCGCCGATGCGCGACTTCGCTCGGACAGCGTGGTCCAGGCGGAGAATGATTCACTGCAGCGCCTGCCCTATGACAAGGCACGCGAAGACGCTCCGCGGAACGACGTCGACATCTTCGTGATGCCCGCCGCCGGCGGCGCGCCACGGCGCATCGAGCTGCCGGGAACCGAGAGCAGCCTCGGATGGTCGCCCGACGGGAAGATGCTGTCGTTCATCGCACAGCCGGCCCGCACAGTCAACGCCGCGCTCCACGTCATGGATCCGGCCACTGCGCGGCCGCGAAATATCCTCGGTGCGTGGAAGTACGAGGCCGATGGATACCAGTGGACGCCCAATGGCGAGATCCTGATGAACGCCACGGTGGGCGGACGCGTCGCGCTCTACCGACTTTCCCCAGTGCGCGAGGGACGGCGCGAGGTCATCGGCGGGCGCCGGCGGATGAGCGGATTCACGTTCGACAGCGCGGCGCGGCGGGTGGCCTTCATCTCGACGTCGATCGACAAGCCGACCGAGCTGTATGTCGCCGACAGCGACGGCCGCAACGAGCGCAGGCTGACCAGCTTCAACGACAAGGTCGTCGCGGAGGTCGCGTTCCCGGATGCCGAGCGGTTCACATACAGGAGTGTCGGAAACCGCGAGATCGAGGGATGGCTGATGAAGCCTCATGGCTACCAGGCGGGCCGGAGGTATCCCGTCGTGCTCTACATCCATGGTGGCCCGCATTCGCAGTACAACGAGGGCTGGTTCGACGAATTCCACAACCTCGCTGGTGCGGGCATGTTCGTGCTGTTCACGAACCCGCGCGGGTCGAGCGGCTACGGACAGGAATTCACGTACTCCACCCGCGGGCAGTGGGGCGGGGACGACTACCTCGATCTCATGAAGGCGGTCGATATCGTCGCGGCGCGGCCCGACGTCGATTCGACGGCGATGGGCGTCACCGGGGGCTCGTACGGCGGGTTCATGACCGCGTGGATCACGACGAAGACGCACCGCTTCAAGGCCGCACAGGCCGACCGGATGATCGCGAACTGGACGTCGTGGTACGGAAGCTCGGACGCGCAGGGCCTCACGGAGTTCGAGTTCTACGGCAAGCCGTGGGAAAACTGGGCGATGTACGACACGCTCTCGCCGATCAGGTTCGTCGATCGCGTGAAGACCCCGACACTCATCGTGCAGAGCGAGGAAGACTTCCGGACGCCGATGGCAGACGCCGAGCAGTGGTTCGTTGCGCTGCGCAAGCGGGACGTTCCCGTGGAGTTCGTGCGCTACCCGCGATCGACGCACGAGCTGTCGCGATCGGGCGAGCCGTGGCTGCTCGTGGACCGGCTGGGACGACTGCGACAGTGGTTTGGATACTGGTTGTTGGATGGGACCCGAGTCGCGGGAGTGGGGACAAGGGACTAAAGTCTTCAGTCCCGTCGCCTCCGCTTTCCGCGGTGATCCTTTTTCCGTCCGCCGCGGAAGGAGCCGGCGAGGTGTC
>JANOCW010000513.1:0-4045 GCA_031412375.1 Gemmatimonadaceae bacterium
CCCAGCACCGCAGCCGTCATCCCCCCCTCGGCCAGCGCGGCCCGGTGCGCGACGGCATCGATGCCGCGCGCGAGACCACTGACGATGCACGCACCGGCGCGGGCGAGCCTCGAGCAAAGCTCGCGCGCGACGCGTTCGCCGTACGGAGTCGAGTCGCGCGTCCCGACGACGGTGATCACGGGGGCGACCAGAGTTTCTATCGAGCCGAGCACGTAGAGCCCGCGCGGCGGGGCCGTCAGCTCACCGAGCGGGGATGGATAATCAACGTCACCGTGCGCAATGAAACGGACCGCCCTGCCACATGCCGGTTCGTGCCGAGGCCCGCCTGGAGGCAGCCTCGGCGCGTGCATCAGGGGAGCGCGAGCTGGTCGTGCGCCCGCTGCACGGCCGTGCGCATGCCGAGCAGGCGGCTCCACCACGCGGCGAGCAGCGAGTCGAGGCCTGTGCGCCCCGCGGCGCTGATGGCGAAGATCCCGAACGCCTCGGGAGCGTCGAGCGGCGGGGGGTCCTCGTCGCCGAGGAGGTCCATCTTGGTGAAGACCACGCAGTGGGGCGTGGCGGCGAGCTCCTTCGAGTACTCCGCCACTTCACGCCGGAGCCGATCGTATCCCCCTTGCCAGTCCATCTCGTCGACCGGAAGCATGAACGCCAGGATGCGCGTGCGCTCGATATGGCGGAGGAACTGGAGGCCGAGGCCCTTTCCTTCGTGCGCGCCTTCGATGATGCCTGGAATGTCGGCGACGACGAACGTCCGGCTGTCGCTGAGCTGGACGACGCCGAGGTTGGGCGCGAGGGTGGTGAACGGATAGTCCGCGATCTTTGGGCGGGCAGCGGAGATGACGGAGAGGAGCGTGGACTTGCCCGCGTTCGGCTCACCAACCAGCCCGACGTCGGCGATGAGCTTGAGCTCGAGCTCGAGAGTGCGGATCTGTCCCTCCTCGCCCGGCTGCCACTCGCGGGGCGACTGGTGCGTTGCGGTGGCGAAGAAGGTGTTTCCCTTCCCTCCACGCCCACCCTTGGCGACGATGAATTCCTGGCCGTTCTCCAGCACTTCGGCAACCAGCATCCCGGTGTCGCGGTCGCGGATGATCGTTCCCGGCGGAACGGGGAGCACGACGTCGCCGCCCGAGTGCCCCGTCTTGTTCGATCCCATGCCATGCTCGCCACGCTCTGCCGCCCACCGGTCGCGGTAGGTGTAGTCGAGCAGCGTCGTGAGGTTGTAGTCCCCGCGCACGATCACGTCCCCGCCGCGCCCACCGTCGCCGCCATCGGGGCCACCCATGGGGACGCGGTGCTCGCGTCGGAATGACATGCACCCCGAGCCCCCTGTGCCCGCTTCTACCCTGACGACGACGCGATCGATGAACATTGCCTATCTACCCAGTAGGTGCGTGTGAGGCTGCCAATCTCGTGTCGGGCCGTCCTCGGGCCCAATCTTTTCAGCGCGGTCGGGACCCGATGGCGTGCCGGTGTCCGCTTCAGCGATCCAACCGACGTGACGGATCGTCTCAGGAGAGTGCGCGCACTTCGCCGACGACCTCGTTACGCGTGTTGCGCACGGGCTTGCGCGCAAACTCCGCCAACCGCGGCGGCAGGGTGTCAGGGAGCGCGCCGAGGTGTTGCAGCAGGCGCAGCACAGCGGCGTACTGTGCGCGCTGCGCGCCGTCTTCGACCTTGATCGCGAGTCCCATCCCCGCGTCGATGAGCGCGACGCAATGCAGCCCTTCCGCACCGACCTTGGGAAGAATACGACCTTCGCTCACTTCGAGGAGCACGGAGTCGAACCGATCCGTTCCACCGAAGAGGAAGGGGCGTGTGCGCAACGCGGTGAGGATCCTGTTCGGAATCTCCTCACCGCGGGTCGAAGCCGTCGCGAGACGTGCGTACGAGCGGGCCATGGCTTCCAGCGAAAGCCCGAACACGACGACTCCGCAACCATCGACTCCGCGGGGGATGCGTGCGGCTGGCGTGCCCGACCAGCGGGCGACCATCTCGAGCGCGGACCGCTGGACGTGATGCTCTTCCCGCTCGTATCCCTGCGTGCTCCAGCCCGACGTGTGCGCAAGCGCGAGCATCGCCGCGTGCTTGCCGGAGCAGTTGTTGTGGAGTCGCGAGGGCCGCTCACCCTGGTCGCGCACGACCCGGGCACCTCTCGCCGAGAGCGGATCGTGCGGGCCACACGCGAGGTCGCCTTCCTCGAGCCCAATGTCGCGCAACATCGACTCGGCGACCGCGACATGTTCCGGCTCACCGCCGTGCGACGCGCAGGAGAGCGCGAGCTGATCTACTTCCCAACCCAGCCGGTCGAACCCACCCGACTCGAGGATCGGCATCACCTGGAAGGGCTTCGCGCAGGAACGCGAGCACGTCACGAGCGCCGAATCCCGCGCGCCGCCGATCAGGACATCGCCCGCATCGACGACTGCGGCGTGGACGCGGTGCCGTGACTCGATGAGCGAGCCGCGCATGGCGACGATGTCGAGCTCGTAACTCTTCATGGACGAATCTCACGCGCATTCACCCGCGAAAGATAACCGGGGCCGGCGTGGAAAGTGGTCAGCCCCCGCGTCGCGCTGCGAGGATGACTCCGCCCAGGATCAGTCCGCCACCGACGAGCGTGGACGCCGTCGGAACCTCGGCGATTCCGGGGATGACCGCGGCGAGGAGCGTGGCGCCGACCGGCTCTCCCAGCACGGTGAGGTTCACGACGTATGCCGGCAGGTAGCGCAACGCGTAGTTCATCCCCGTGTGGCCGAGCAGCATGGGCCCGATCGCGAGGCCGGCGAAGATGGCGAGGTCGCGGGGTGGCTGCGGCGTCAGGGGCACGCGCCAGATCGCCGCGATCGCGAGCAGGGCGACGAAGCACGCACCGTACACGACCCCGACATACGCCCAGAGGTCGATCGTCCGCCTGAGCCCGCGGCCGATCACGTAGTAGACCGCCGCAGTGATGGCCCCCACGACCGCGAGGAGATTCCCGAGGAGCGGGCGGTGTCCCGCAGCGACGATGTCGGTGAAGCCCGCCGCGGCCACGACGCCAGCGCCCGCCAATGCGAGCGCGATCCCGAGCCATTGGCGGCGTCCGGCGGGCTCGCCGAGCCAGCGCGCGGAGAAGAGCGCGACGAACACCGGTTGCAGGTTCACGAGGACGACTGACGCCGCCACCGTGGTGAGCCCGACCGACGTGTTCCAGCTCCAGAAATGGAGCGCGAGCATGACTCCGGCCGCGCTGGCGACCGCGATGTCCCGTCGTCCGAGGCGGCGAAGCTGCCGCCACTGGCCTGAGACCGCCAGTGCGATCGCGACGATGAGGAGCGAGAAGCCGAGTCGCCACGCCGCGATCGCGACCGGATGCGCGGTCGACAGTCGTACCAGCGGCGCGGCAAACGAGATGCCGACCAACGAGAGTCCGAGCACCAGCGCCGGCGATGGTCTCCCCGAGGGACGCATCGAATCGACCGGTGCCGGCGGACCCTGGATCCTTCGCTAGAAGATGATTCCCTTCAGGTACTTCTTGGGATTCAACCGGAAGTCGGTGATAAGGGCGTTCAGGTCGGTCGTCATCTTGAGCATCTGGTCGTAGAGCGCCTGATCGCGCATGACCTTCGCGGCGGTTCCGTTCCCGGAGGTCAGCAGCTTCAGCAGCGAATCCGTGCTTGCGGTGATCCCGACCAGGTTGCGATAGAGCGTCGTGTCGCTGAGCATCTTGCCGACCGTGCCGGTATCGTTGCCGACCTTGGCGACGAGATCGTCGACGGACGCGATCATCCCCGTGAGGTTGTTGTAGAGCGTGGGATCGTCGAGCACCTTCGCGAACGTCCCGTTGGGCGCCTGGAGCCGGGTCAGCATCCGGTTCGTCCCCTCGAGCGTGGTCTCGAGCTGGGTGTAGAGGGACTTGTTGGTGACGAGCTGGCCCATTGTCCCCTCGCCACGCACGATACCGCCCGTGATCTCGCGCAGGTCGCTCGTCAAACCCACCATGTCATCGACGGCACCCGCCGCCTGGGAGATGACCTGCTCGTAGTCGAGCGTGGGAGCGACGGCG
>JANOCW010000514.1:0-5022 GCA_031412375.1 Gemmatimonadaceae bacterium
GGCGGAGATCAAGCGCATTCAGGACGAAGTGGATGCCGAGGTCCTCGCCGCGACCGACGACGCGCTCGCCCAGCCGCAGCCCGGTGCAGACACCGTGCATTTCGCGGTGTATTCGCCCGATGTCGATCCGACGAGCGAGCACTTCGACACGGAAGACGACCCGCAGTTCGCGGGCAGCGAGACGACGATGGTCGATCTCCTCAACGCGGCGATGAAGGACGAGATGCGGCGTGACGGACGCATTCTCCTCTTCGGCGAGGATGTCGCCGACGTGTCGCGGGAACAGCACCTCGGCAAGGTCAAGGGCAAGGGTGGAGTCTTCAAGGTCACGTGGGGGCTGCAGAAGGAGTTCGGCGGAGTTCGCGTGTTCAACTCCCCGCTGGCGGAGGCGAACATCATGGGCCGGGCGATCGGCCTTGCGCTACGCGGATTCAAGCCGGTGGTCGAGATTCAGTTCTTCGACTACATCTGGCCGGCGTACATGCAGATCCGCGATGAGCTTGCAACGATGCGCTGGCGCTCGAACAATGCGTTCGCCGCTCCGGTCGTGGTGCGCACGACCTACGGTGGCTACATCCGCGGCGCCATCTACCATTCGCAGACGGGGGCATCGCTGTTCACCCACTGCCCCGGGCTCCGCGTGGTATGTCCGTCCAGCGCCCTCGATGCGAACGGCCTGCTGCGCACGGCGATCCGCTGCGAGGATCCCGTGATCTTTCTCGAGCACAAGCATCTCTACCGTCAGACGTACAACAAGTCTCGCTACCCGGGCCCGAACTTCATGATTCCGTTCGGGAAGGCGCGCACCGTTCGTCCCGGAGCGGACATTACCGTCGTCACCTACGGCGCCACGGTCCAGCGCGCGCTGGCGGCGGCCAACAACATCGCCGAGCAGGGAATCGACGTCGAGGTGATCGACCTGCGCACGCTGTCGCCATGGGACCGTGAGGCGGTGTTCGAGTCGGTGAAGAAGACGTCGCGGGTGATCGTCGCGTACGAGGACTCGATCTCGTGGGGGTACGGCGCCGAGATTGCCGCAGCCATCGCCGATGAGTGCTTCGCGTGGCTCGACGCGCCGGTAAAGCGAGTGGCCTCGACGGACACGTTCGTCGGTTATGCACCCCAGCTCGAAGATGCGATCCTTCCGCAGATCGCCGACTTCACCCGGGCGTACGAGGAGATCGCACGCTACTAGCGCGCGAGGCGCGGGCCGCGAACGACGAAGGGCGCCCGCACCTCGGGCGCCCTTCGTCATCTCGCGAGGCGAGAGCCGCAGTCGGTCAACCGCCCGGCGCCCGGGCGCGGCACACGCCACCGCTGAGCTCGAGGTCCGGGGGGGTGCGAAACTCGCACGTCGATGCGAGTCCGGTGCGCCGATTGTAGTCCTCCTCCGCGCGCGCGACTTCCCGGAGCTTCGCGAACAGCGCCGTCGTGTCGGTCGTCAACGGGCAATAGGGGACGTAGTAGCGCGGGCCACCACAGGGGCGGCTGCCCAGCGGTGCGGTGCGGCACTGCTCGGCGGATGCGCAGCCGCCTGCCCGGGCGAGCGCGATCGCCTCACGTTCGAGCCGCCGAACCGTCGGATCCACGGCGGTGTCCGTGCTGATGAGCGGCACGGGCTCACCGGTGTTGGAGGCCGGCGGATCGTTGCTCGAGAGCGGGTCGTCAGGCGCCGGCGCGGTGCACGCGACGAGCGCATATGTCATGAGGACTGCGGCGCCGAGGCGAATGTTGTGCATCAATGCTCCTTGTCGACGGAGTTCTGCGAGGTGAGACCCGCCAGCCGGCAGGTGGGTCACTTTCGACGGGCCTTCGGTCAGCCAGACGTGACTGGATCATCCGTGCCAGTCGCTACCGCGTTCCTCCGGGTTGTGTCGCCGGCCGCTCGAACATGATGCGTCCTCCGACCACGGTCATGGTGACGCGTGCGTCGCGAATGGTTTCCGGTGAAATGCGAGTGAGGTCGCGGTCGATCAGGATGAAGTCGGCGAGCTTCCCACGGGCGAGCGAACCCTTGTCGGCTTCCTCGAACGAGGCATGCGCGCCCGCCATCGTGTAGGCGGCCAGTGCCTGCTCTACCGTGATCCGCTGTTCCGGAATCCAGCCGCCCGGGTTGCGGTCGTCCAGGGTGCGGCGGGTCACCGCGGCGTAGATGCCCTCCAGCGGCGTTGGTGGCGCGACGAACCAGTCGCTCCCGAAGGCGACGCGGGCGCCGGCATCGAGCAGTGACCTGAATGCATACGTCGTGCGTGCACGCTCGTGGCCTATCACCCGCTCCGCCCAGCGGCCATCATCGATCGCGTGATAGGGCTGCATGCTCGCGATGACCCCGAGCTCGGCGAAGCGTGGAACGTCCGCCGGTGCGACGTGCTGCGCGTGCTCGATCCGAAACCGGCGGTCGCGGGCGCCGTTATCGCGCGCGACATCGCGGAAGATGTCGAGCTGGAGACGAATGGCCCGGTCGCCGATCGCGTGCACGAGGACCTGAAGACCGGCGGCATCCGCGCCCGCGGTCCAGCGGCGAAGGTCCGCGGGCGGTGTCACCAGCAGGCCGGTATCGCCGGGGGCATCGGTGAAGGGTTCGAGCAGCGCCGCGGTGTGCGACCCGAGCGAGCCGTCGACGAACGCCTTGAGGCCCCCGATGCGAACCCATTCGTTGCCGCGACCCCGAGCGGCGACCGTGTCGCGCAGCCGTTCCCACGAGGACAGCGGGACCGCTGCGTAGATGCGCGTGCGCAAGCGGCCCGCTACCCGACCTCGCTCGAACACAGCCAGGTCATCCCAGCTCCCCATGTTGTGCACGCTCGTCACGCCACGCTCGAGCACGTGACTCATGGCTGCGTCGAGCGCGCGATCGGCCATTGCCTCCGTCGGCGGTGGCTCCACGCGCCCGACGAGTGACATCGCATTGTCCTTCAGCACTCCGGTCGGTTCGCCACGATCGTCGCGGACGATCGTTCCGCCCTCGACCTCGCTGGTCTCACGCGTCACGCCGGCGGCGCGGAGCGCGAGCGTGTTGGCGAGGCGCATGTGCCCATCGAGCCGGTTGATCCAGACGGGATTGCGGGGTGTCACCGAGTCGATCCAGTCGCGCCGGGGCAGCTCTCCGCCCCACTGCTCGTGATCCCAGTCGCCGGCGGTGATCCATGCGCCGGGTGGAGCAGTCGCCGCGAACGCCTTGATCCGCGCAATGAACTCGGCGGGTGAGCGCGCATCGCGCAGTTGGACGGATGCGAGTCCGAATCCGCCATCGACAAAGTGAATGTGCGAATCAATGAACCCTGGCAGCATCATCTGCCCCTGGCCGTCGACCACTCGCGCGCCCGCCGGAGCCAGCTTCCGAATCTCGGCGCCGGACCCGACGGCAGCGATGCGGTCGCCTGCGACCGCGATGGCATCGGCCCACGGGCGACGGGCATCGCCAGTCCACGCCCGCACGTTGACGACGGCGAGCGTAACGGGCGCGGCACCGGAGGAAACGGATTGCATGCGGCAGGCGGGCAGGAGAAGGACCGCGACGAACGCAGCGGGGCGGTACAGGATTCGCGAGCGCATGAGCGCGAGTGGAGGACGATGGCGCGAAGGCGATACCGCCGATCTTACGCGCGCCCCCGCGGTGGATGCAACCGCCCGCGGGATCCGGTCAGGGCGGAGATCGCGACAGGAAGCCGCTTGACGCATGAGCCACGCGGTGGTCATCATCCTCGCCAGAGTGGGGAGTAGCCTGCTGGGAACGCCGGTCGATCCGGGACCCAGTCCAGCCGATCGTCAAGACGGTCCGCGCGAGCGGTCCCGGTCGGCCGAACGCGAAGGCGAGACCACTACGTCACGCGAGTGCCGTAGGGTCTCGCCTTTCTGCTGTCCACCGACCCGCCTGCCGAGGATTGATGGCGACGAATATCTGGTTCTGGGTTCTCTTCAATCTGTTCGTGCTCGGAATGCTCGCCCTCGACCTCGGCGTGTTCCATCGCGATGCGCACGTCATTCGCGCGAAGGAAGCCGCGATCTGGACAGGGGTATGGGTCTCTCTCGCGCTCCTCTTCGCGCTCGGCCTCTACATATGGCAGGATGCCCAGACGGCGCTGACGTTCCTCACGGGTTATGTCATCGAGGAATCGCTCAGCGTCGACAACATCTTCGTCATTGTGATGATCTTCGCCTACTTCCGCGTTCCGGGGGAGTATCAGCACCGGGTGCTGTTCTGGGGGATCGTCGGGGCGCTGGTCATGCGCGGCACGTTCATCGCGCTCGGCTCCCTGCTTCTCGAGCGGTTCCACTGGATCATCTACATCTTCGGCGCGCTGCTGATCGTGACCGGAATCCGGATGGCGATCAGGCACGATGAGTCGTTCGATGCCGAGAAGAACCCCGTGTACAAGCTGGCGAAGCGGTCGCTTCCGTTCACCGCCAGCTATGACGGCCAGAAGTTCTTCACTCAAGAGAATGGGCGGCGAGTCGCGACCCCGCTCTTCCTCGTCCTCATCATGGTCGAGTTTACGGACCTGATCTTCGCGGTCGATTCCATCCCCGCGATCTTTGCCGTGACGCGCGACCCTTTCATCGTCTACACGTCCAACATCTTCGCCATCCTCGGGCTTCGCTCGCTCTATTTCCTGCTCGCCGGGGTCGTGGGCAAGTTCCACCTGCTCAAGTACGGTCTCGCGGTGATCCTCGTATTCGTCGGGATCAAGATGGTCGGCGCGGAGTTCTTCCACGTGCCGATCCTCGTCTCGCTGGCCGTGATCGTGGGAGTGCTGGCCGCATCGATCGTCGCGTCGCTCCTGGTTCCCGCGCCGCGCGTTGCCGAGATCGAAGGGACGACGGGGTCGGTGTTCGGGACCTTTCCGGGCGACGCGGGCGGGAAGGGCGCCTAGCTAGCCGCGGCGTTCGACGGCGTCGCGAATGTCGAGCAGGATCTCGAAGTAGAGCTGCTCGCGGCGGTAGGCGAAGTCGAGGGTCGCCATCTGTGACTGGTCGCCGCTCGCCTTCGCGCGCTCGAATCCCTCACGATACATGTCTTCG
>JANOCW010000515.1:0-13250 GCA_031412375.1 Gemmatimonadaceae bacterium
CGGAGCTCGTGGCTCATCGTGGTGAGGAACCGATCCTTCGCCGCGTTGGCCAGCGCGGCGACTCTCTCGGCAGCGCCGGCCGCTTCCGCCGCCATCTGGTCACGCAGTGCGCTAAGCAGCAAGCGCTCGGTCATGTCGACCTGGAACGCGAGGACGGCCTCGGCGTCCGTGGTGGTCCGCAACTCGACGACGACTGATGTCCCGTTGCCGTGCCGGCCGGCGAGTGACCATACAGAGGAATTCAGCGCCCGCCCGCCGGCGAGGGTGGTGATCGTCCCATCGTGCGATTGGGCGGGGGACGCGACGGCTCCGTCAACCAGCGCTTCGAGCTGCTGGCGTCCGGGGAAATCGAACAGATCCGAGACCGAAGCCTCCACCGGTGTCGCCGGCATGAAGTGCAGCCGCCGAAACGCGGGGTTCGCATACAGCAGTCGGTAGTTCGCGCGCTCGACGATCATGACCGGGGCCGGCGCGTTCGCCAGCAGGGCCTCGGCCCACTCGGCGAGCAACTGCGGACTGTCGGCACTGTTTCCGTGCGAGGACGTCCGCGGCCTCGAGAACCCCTGATCGTCGTCCCCGGTACCGATCATTCGCCCGGCGGCGGAACGAGGGTGGGGACACCGGTCATGATGCCCTCGTAGCCAACGAGCGGCGCCCCAATCACGGCGCCTGCCGGCGTCAATTCGTACCGATGAAACTCCCTGCTATGCCCGCTGCCGCGCATCTTCACGACGACGAGGACGGTCTGGAGCCGTCCGTCCAGCTCGACATAGCGCTGCACGATGATGTCATCGGTGATGAACGAGACCCGGTCGGTGGTGAATCCCGCGTCGACGTCCGATTGCAGCACCTCGGCGGTCATCAGGACGGTGACGGCCGAGGCGGTCAGGGCGCCGACGAGCCGGTAAAGCGACTCGCGAAAATCCTCGCGATACGTCGGCGCGAGGGCGATCTCGAATCCGGAGACCGAATCGATGATGACCCACGATGCGCCGATCGCATCGACGGCCTCGAGCAGTTCGGCGAGCGTCTCATCGACGGACAGGTCGAGGGGGCGCAGGTAGATGATCCGCAGCCGGTCAGCCTGGACATCGGCCTCGACATGCGGATCGAGCCTGAGTGCGCGCGTGAGGTATTCCTCGGGATACTCCTCGAAGACGATGACCACGCCGTGCTCACCCCGCCGGAGGGCCGCCGAGGCGAACTGCATCCCGAATGTGGATTTGCCACTTCCGGTTGGGCCGACGATCATGAGGGCGTCGCCTGCCGGAAGGCCGCCGCCCATCAGTGCGTCGAGACCTGGGACCCCGGTCGCCAATCGCTCCACGGCGGGAACCCGTCGTTCGAGCTGTTGCTCCGGAATACGGGGGAAGACCTGCACGCCCAGCTCGGTGATGCGGAACGTGTGAAGGCCCGGCATTGGAGACTGGCCACGAACCTTGATCGCCTGCAGCTTCCGGACAACGGAGTTGCCATCGATCGGCTGGGACAGCCACAGGATGCCATCCGCCACCGTGAACACCGGGCTCCGCTGGTCCGCCTCGGCATATTCGCCAATGAGGAATGACGTGACCTCCCACGTCGTGAGATGGAGGGCAAGGCGCTGCACGAAGTGCTCGAGCCCCACTGCCTCCGCCTGGTCGGACGGGTCGGCCTCCATCAGTGCTGCCCGGCCCAGCGTCCGGAACGAATCCACGATGACGATGCCCGGCGCGACGGACTCCACCTCCTGGATGATCCGCGCGAGCGTCGCGCCAAGGTCACCGCGCAACGCCTCCTCGCTCAGGTTGACGTAGCGCACCGCGGTGCCGACCAGCTCCGGCCTGAAGAAGAGGAAGCGTTGCTGGTACCGCAGCATCTTGATCGTTGGCTCGCCGAGCACGGTGAAGTACAGCGCCGGACGTTCGGGCGTTCCGTTGGCGAAGGCGATCTGCTGTGCGAGCGTCGTTTTGCCGGCGCCTGGCGCGCCCGCGATCAGGTTGAAGGAGTACTCCGCCAGCCCTCCACCGAGGACCGCATCGAGCCCCGGGACGCCGGTGGCAATGCTCTGAACGTGCGAACGCGCCCCCGAGCGGATGTCTGTCATGATTTTCTCTCCGCGTCTGGCAGCGGGACGACAACGGCGGATTGACTGATGGTGGATTCCGCCACGAGCCGGATCGCGAGGTCGTAGCCGATGAGTCGGGCGAGCAGCTCGATGAGACTTGTCAGGATCAAGACGATCTGCTCCGTGACCGCAGTGGCGTCGTGCTGCTTCGCGCTCGCGAGCCCTTCGAGGAAGACAGCGGATCGTGTGGGGGCTGGGACGACCTTGAGGGCTGGATTCTGGGTCTGGGCGAGAGCCAGGGCGCGTGTGAACAGCGCGTGACATCCTTCAGGACCTATGCAGCGGACCAGCGTGTTGGCGAGTCGCTGAAACGTCCGCTCCGCCCCACGAGTGATCAGGGCGGGCGTGGGCGCATTGATCCCGGACAGCTCAAGAGCGAGGGTCTGGCGCGCCAGCTCGTCGGACTGGGAGTGGGCCATGGGTCGGCGGAGCGCCTAAAGTGCAGTGCAGGTACCCGCGGGCCGCGTACCGGTGAAGCGCGGCATTCAATCACATTGCTGCCCCATCCGACTTGACGCAAGCGCATGTATACTTGCATGGTCTGGATTGATACAGATGTATCCGGGCAGTCGCGACAGATTCCGCGAACCGGGCAGCGGCCCGCGGCCGCCGACCAGAATGCCGATTGTTACACCCAGCACCCCCTCCGACCTGGAGCCCATGCGCCGAATCCTCCGTGCCCGTTCGACTATTCCCCGTCGTGCGATCGCCGCGGCGATCTGCGCGGTTCTCCTTTTAGCCTGCGCCGTCAGTGCACAGCAGCGCGCCGCACCGGCGCAGCACCCCCAGATGCGACGCGCGCTCGACGCGATCCGCGAGTTCAACGAGTGGACGCTGCAGCAGCAGATCGAGCTGACCGAGATCGAGGCGCCCCCGTTCAAGGAAGCTCGGCGTGGCGAGGAATTCAGACGCCGCCTCGAGGCGCTCGGACTGCGCAACGTGCGCATCGACAGCGAGGGGAACGTCATCGGGGAACGGCCGGGGACCGGGAATGGTCCGACCGTGATGATCTCCGGACATCTCGACACGGTCTTCCCGGAAGGCACGAACGTGAAGGTGACCCGGACGGGCACGCGCCTGGCCGCGCCCGGAATCAGCGACGATGGTCGGGGGCTCGCCGTCGTGCTCGCCGTCGCCCGCGCGTTCCGCGACGCCAACATCCAGACGCCGGGGACGATCCTCTTCGTCGGGACCGTCGGCGAAGAGGGCCCCGGCAATCTTCGCGGCGTCCGCCATCTTTTCGGAAAGGGATCGCCGGGCAAGGTCGACCACTTCATCTCGGTCGACGGCACCGGCTTCGGCATCACGAACGCGGGCGTCGGCAGTCACCGGTATCGCATCACGTACAAGGGTCCCGGTGGCCACAGCTATGGGGCGTTCGGCATGCCGAACCCGATTCACGCGCTTGGCCGGGCGATGGGAATGATTGGCGACATCGAAGTGCCTGCGCAGCCGCGCACCACGTTCAACGTCGGCCTCATCAGCGGTGGCACGTCAGTGAACTCGATCTCGGCCGCCGGAAGCATGGATGTGGATCTGCGCTCCGAATCGCAGGCGGAGCTCGACAAGATCGATGCGCAGCTCCGCCGCGCCGTACAGCACGCGCTCGTCGCCGAGAACGCGCGCTGGCCACGCTCCGATGTGAAGCTGAGCGTGCAGATCGACACGATCGGGATCCGGCCGGCGGGCGCGCTGGCGGATACCGCGATGATCGTGCGCACCGCGATGGCGGCCGGCCGCGCGCTCGGGCTATCGCCCCAGACGGGCGCATCGAGCACCGACGCCAACATCCCGATCAGTCTCGGCATCTCGGCCATCACGATGGACGGCGGTGGGCGGAGCAGCGGCGCGCATGCGCTGGACGAGTGGTATGACGACACGCCGAATGGCTACGCGGGGCCGCAGTGGGCGGCCCTCGTGGTCGCGATGCTCGCCGGATTGAAGTAGCGACCCGGAAGGCTCATGCAGCGAGGGGCGCTGCGATCGCGGCGCCCCTCGTCAATCCGGCGTCGGGGGCAGCGAATCCGGCGGCGTCGCCGGAAAGCGGGGACCGCCTGTGTCCACCGCGCGCATCACGCGCTGCAGGAAGACGGGCATCGCCACGGACGCCGCGAGCATGAGCATCGCGACCGCGGCCATCGCCACGCCGACTCGGTGGGCCGCGGCGCCCCGCCTGATGCTCGTCGCCCGGGTGAGCCGCGCGCCGGGCGCGGGAAATCGCCCCGCGCGAATGATGCGCAACGCGTTCACGAGGCAGAACACGGCAACGATGACGAACAGCACGATCCCGGCGATGACCACCGGGATCACGACGCGCTGGACCGCGAGGAAGGCGCCCCGCGGATCGTAGGCCACGATCGCCTGTGCCTCGTGTAGCGCGCGCGTGACGAACCAGATCCCCGCCACCCCGAGGGCGACAAAGACTCCCCAGGCGGGGAGCGCGATACGCCGCAGCGCGGGATCGGCCGGGACGATGCCGAGAATGGGATCCGTCGGCGGACGCACCATCAGTGGCCCGCGAACGCGAACACGGACTTCGCCGTCGCGAGCGCCGCGACGAGCGCGTCGACATCCGCCACGTCGTTGTAGATGTAGAACGAGGCTCGCGCCGTGGCCGGCACTTCGAGCCGGCGCATCAGCGGCTGGGCACAGTGATGCCCCGCGCGCACGCACACGCCTTCGCTGTCGAGGATGCTCGCGAGGTCATGCGGATGGATGTCCCCGTAGGTGAAGCTGACGACGCCGCTGCGATGCTCCGGCGGAGGGCCAAAGATGCGCACGCCGTCGATTGCCGCAAGACGCTCCGAGGCGAGCCGGACGAGCGACTGCTCGTGACGGACGATGGCATCCATCCCGATTCCGTCCAGATACTCGGTGGCGGCGGCGAGGCCCACCGCGCCTGCGACGTTCGGCGTGCCTGCCTCGAACTTGTGCGGAAGCACGTTCCATGTGCACCGGTCGTCGTGGACGAACTCGATCATGTCTCCGCCGAACTGATACGGCGGCATGGCCTCGAGCACTTCCCGTCGCCCGATGAGCCCTCCAATACCCATCGGGCCGCACATCTTGTGGCCGCTGAAGGCATAGAAGTCGACGCCGAGATCGTCGAAGCGCACCGGAAAGTGCGGTGCGCCCTGGGCGCCGTCACAGACGGTCAGCGCCCCCACGGCACGCGCGAGCCGGGCGATCTCCCGAACGGGATTCACCGTGCCGAGCGCGTTGGAGACGTGATTGAACGCGACGACCCGCGTGCGCGCGGTGATGAGGCTGGCGAGATGGTCGAGGTCGAGTCGTCCGTCGCCCGTGAGCCGGCAGATGCGCAGCGCCGCGCCACTGGCGATCGCGAGCTGCTGCCAGGGGACGAAGTTCGCGTGGTGCTCGAGCGCGGTGATGACGATCTCGTCGCCGGCGCGCACGTTCGCCCCGCCCCATGCCGTCGCCACGAGGTTGAGCGCCTCCGTCGTCCCGCGCGTGAAGAGAAGACAGCTCGCATCGCGAACACCGAGGAAGCGCGCGATGCGTTCGCGCGATTCGTGGTAGCGGTCCGTGGCCCGCACGGAAAGCGCGTACGCACCGCGATGCGGATTCGCGTTGTCGTGCTCGTAGTAGGCGCGCATCGCATCGAGCACCACGGCGGGCTTCTGGGTCGTGGCCGCCGAGTCGAGATAGTGCAGCGAAGGGTTCGCCGCGAGGAGGGGGAAATCCGGACGACGACTCCTCATCGGCGCGGGCCCACCCAGATGTCGCCGTCCTGCACACGAACGTCGTACACGGCCAATGGCTCGTCCGCCGGCCCCTGCCGAACTTCGCCGCTGCGGCAATCGAACCGCGCCCCGTGCCACGCGCACTCGATCGTGCCGTCCGCCGCGAGCGTCCCTTCCGCCATCGAGAACGCCTGGTGCGTGCACAGGTCGGCGGTCGCGCCGATCTGCCCGGCGTGGTTGAAGAGACAGACACGCCCCTGGCCGTACGATGCCGACATCAGTGTTCCCTCGGGCAGGTCCGTCGCACGTGCGACTCGCTCGAACCCCGCCACTGCCGCTGGCGACGGCGCGGAGGAGTCGCGCGTGGTCACTGGGCGCGAGCGGCCGCGGCGCCGTCGCGCAGGGCTGAGCGGAGCGTATGCCACGACAGGCTCGCGCACTTCACGCGCACCGGGAACCGCGCAACTCCGGAGAACACGGCGAGCGACCCGAGCTCGGCGGTGGCGGGGGTCCGCGTCGTCACCAGGTCGTGGAACCGCTCGAACAGCGCCTCGGCCTCGGCGACGGTGTGTCCCTTCACGGCGGTCGTCATGATCGACGCCGAGGCGCGCGAGATGGCACAGCCGGCGCCCTTGAAGCTGATGTCGGCGATGGTGTCGCCCTCCAGTCGCACCCACACGGTGATCTCGTCGCCGCACAGGGGGTTCCTCCCCTCGGCGCGCCCATCGGCGACTTCCATCGCGCGATGGTTGCGAGGGCGACGGTTGTGGTCGAGGATGACGCTCTGATAGAGCTCCTCGAGACGACCCTGCTCCGACGGCAGCGGCGGCACCGGTGCGCCCATCAGCGCGCGCCGGCCCCAGCACCGACGACGAACACGGGATATTCGCCCGTGGCCGGCTCGCCCGGGATCCCGACTTCGGCGCGCGTGAACCGGCGCAACGTCAGGCTCTCGAGACTGGTCCGCACCGCGTCGAGCTCGATGCGCTCGATGACATCCGCGGCGAAGGCGTAGGTGAGGAGCTCACGCGCCAGCTCGTTCCCGATCCCTCGACTCTTCATGTAGAACAGCGCCATCTCATCGATGCGGCCGACGGTCGCGCCGTGCGTGCACTTCACGTCGTCGGCAAAGATTTCGAGCTGTGGCTTCGTGTCCACGCGTGCCCGGTCGGAGAGGAGCAGGTTGTTGTTCGTCTGCTTTCCATCCGTCTTCTGCGCGACTGGATCGACGAACACCTGTCCGTTGAAGACGCCGTGGGATACGCCGTCGAGCACGCCCTTGTAGACCTCGTGGCTGGCGCAGTTCGGCTGGAGGTGCTCGATCCGCGTCTGGTGATCGACATGCTGCTCCCCATCGACCATGTAGAGCCCATCGAGCCACACTTCGCTCCCCTCGCCCTCGAGCTTCGTGTAGACGTTGATGCGCGAGAGTCGCGCACCCGTCGCGAAGGAGAACGACTTGTAGAGACTGGTGCGGGCCTGGCGCACCTGGGTCGTCCCGACATGGAACGACCGCTCGCTCTCGCGCTGAACGCGGTAGTGGCGAAGCTGGGCCCCTTCACCGACGATGACTTCGGACACGGCGTTGGTGAAGTAGCGAGCGTCGCCGAGCGAGACATAGCTCTCGATGATCGTCGCACTGGCGTGGTGGTCCACGATGACCAGCGTCCGCGGGTGGGTGATCGTCTTCGCCGCGTAGGCGTCCGAGACGAACAGCAGGTGGAGCGGCGTCTCGAGCTGGGCGTTCGCCGCGATATGGATCACTGCCCCATCGTGCATGAAGGCGGTGTTCAACGCCGTGAACGCTGCGTGCTCGTGATCGACCACCTGCGTCAGGTACTTCTCGAGGAGATCGGGAGCGTCACGCCACGCGCGGGCGAGCTCCATCGCGCGCACGCCGGCGGGCAACGTCGAAAAGGTCGACAGATCCTCGGAGAACCGTCCGTTCACGAACACGAGCGTCGGCCATGCCTTCTCGCCGAACTGGAATGGTTCGAGATCGCCCGTCTTCGCCTCGCCGCCCGGCGCCTCGGTCACGTGAAACTCCGATTCGGCGATCGGGGCGACGCTGGTGAAATGCCAATCCTCGTTGCGCATCGTCGGAAACCCCAGCGCGGCGAACCGCTCGATGGCGTGCTGCCTGACTTTCCCGACCCACCCTGCGTTGCCTGTGGGGATACGTGCCGCGAAGGCGCCGAATTTCTCGACGTACGAGTCGCTCACGCCGCGGCCTCCACCAGCCAGTCGTAGCCGCGCGCTTCCAGCTCGAGCGCGAGCTCCTTGCCCCCCGACTTCACGATGCGCCCGCCGGCCAGCACGTGCACGTAATCCGGAACGATGTAGTTCAGGAGCCGCTGGTAATGCGTCACGACGATCGTCGCGTTGTCGGGCTTCCGGAGCTTGTTCACGCCTTCCGCGACGATCCGCAGCGCGTCGATGTCGAGCCCGGAGTCCGTCTCGTCGAGGATGGCGAGCTTCGGCTCGAGCACCGCCATCTGGAGAATCTCGTTGCGCTTCTTCTCACCGCCGGAGAAGCCGGTGTTCACGGAGCGGTTGAGCATCACGTCGGACATGTCCACCATCTTCAGCTTGTCTTCCATCAGGTCCAGGAACTCGAGCGGATCCGCTTCCTCCAGCCCACGCGCCGTGCGGATCGCGTTGTACGCCGAGCGCAGGAAGTACGCGTTGGACACGCCGGGGATCTCGATCGGGTACTGGAATGCGAGGAACACTCCGGCCCGTGCGCGTTCCTCGGCGTCGAGCTCGAGGAGATTCACGCCGTCGTAGACGACCTCGCCCGCGGTGACCTCGAAGGCCGGGTGGCCCGCGAGCACCTGCGCGAGCGTGCTCTTGCCGGACCCGTTCGGCCCCATGACGGCGTGGATCTCACCGGCGTCGACAGAGAGCGTGATCCCGCGGAGAATTTCCTTGCCCTGGATCGAGGCGTGAAGGTCGTTGATGGTCAGCAGTGGAGACATTGGTCAGCTTGAGATGGAAAGATTCAGCGAGCACCGGATGCGCTGTCGCCGAGCTGCGCGGCAGCTATCCGACACTTCCTTCGAGCGTGATGCCGAGCAGCTGCTGCGCTTCCAGCGCGAACTCCATCGGCAGCTTCTGGAAGACTTCCTTGCAGAAGCCGCTGACGATGATCGAGATCGCGTCCTCGGCGCTGAGCCCGCGCTGCTTGCAGTAGAAGATCTGGTCCTCGCCGATCTTCGACGTCGATGCCTCGTGCTCGATCGTCGCGGTGTTGTTCTGCACTTCGATGTACGGAAACGTGTGGGCGCCGCATCGGTTGCCGACGAGCATCGAGTCGCACTGCGTGTAGTTGCGCGCGTTGTCGGCCTTCGGCAGCACCTTCACCTGGCCGCGGTAGCTGTTGTTGCCCTGGCCCGCCGAGATGCCCTTCGAGATGATCGTGCTCTTGGTGTTCTTCCCGATGTGGATCATCTTCGTGCCCGTGTCGGCCTGCTGGTGCTTGTTCACGACCGCGACCGAGTAGAACTCGCCGGTCGAGTCATCACCCTGCAGGATGACGCTCGGATACTTCCAGGTGATCGCCGATCCCGTCTCCACCTGCGTCCACGAGATCTTCGAGCGCTTGCCGAGGCACTTGCCGCGCTTCGTCACGAAGTTGTAGATGCCGCCCTTGCCCTCGTCGTCGCCCGCGTACCAGTTCTGCACCGTCGAGTACTTGATCGAGGCATCGTCCAGCGCGATGAGCTCGACGACCGCGGCGTGCAGCTGCGTCGTCGCGCGCTTCGGCGCGGTGCACCCCTCGAGATAGCTCACCGACGCGCCTTCCTCGGCGATGATCAGCGTGCGCTCGAACTGGCCGGTGTCGGGGTTGTTGATCCGGAAGTAGGTCGAGAGCTCCATCGGGCACTGCACGCCCTTCGGGATGAAGCAGAAGGACCCATCGCTGAACACCGCGGCGTTGAGCGCGGCGAAGTAGTTGTCGCTGTGCGGGACGACCGTGCCGAGATACTTCTCGATGAGCTCCGGGTGCTCCTGCACTGCCTCGCCGAACGAGCAGAAGATGATGCCGAGCTCGCCGAGCTCCTTCTTCATCGTCGTGCCGACCGAGACGCTGTCGAAGATCGCATCGACCGCCACGCCGGCCAGCCGCTTCTGTTCGGTGAGCGGGATGCCCAGCCGCTCGTAGGTGCGCAGCAGCTCGGGGTCCACCTCATCGAGGCTCGCCAGCGGCTTCATGTTCTTCGGGGCCGAGTAGTAGACCATGTCCTGGTAGTCGATCGCGTCGTACTTCACGTTCGGCCAGTGCGGCTCGGCCATCGTCAACCAGCGCCGATAGGCCTTCAGCCGCCACTGCAGCATGAATTCGGGCTCGTTTTTCTTGGCGGAGATGAGGCGCACGACGTCCTCGCTCAGGCCGCGCGGGATCGAGTCGGTCTCGATGTCCGTGACGAAGCCGTGCTGGTACTCGGTGCCAATGAGTGATTCGATCGACGAGCTCATGCCTGTTCCTCGACTGCCCTGGATGACTCGTGGCCCGGGGGGGACACGGTGACGGATGAGCGCACGCGGTATTCGCATGCATTGCATCCGTCGAGTATGTGTGCCTCGCGCTCGACGGTCGCACCGAGCAGTTCGGCGAAGAACCGTTCTTCTTCCGCGCACACTTCGGGGAAGCGCGCAGCAATGTCGCGGATCGCGCAGTTGTGTTCGCGGATCACCGCCTCGTCCAATGACTGCACATCGGACTCGGCCATGTAGCCCTGCGTCGTCCGCAGCTCGGCGAGCACCGCGGTGCGTTCACCGAGCGTCCGGCCCGCCATGCGTGGAGACGCCGCGTCGGCCAGCGATGCCCATTGCCGGTGAAAAACCCGGATGACGCCCTCGATCCCCTGTTCCTCCCTCACGACGTCGAGCGCGTCGGCCAGCGCTCCCGCATAGGCACGCGGGAACAGTGATTCGCCCGCCGGGCTCAGCGAATAGGCGAACGTGGGCCCGCCGACCCCGCGGACGCGCGCGAGGTAGTGAATCACACCCGCGTTTTCGAGCGATTTGAGGTGCCTGCGCATGGCATTCGGGGTTATTCCGAACTCCGTGGCAAGCTCTTTGACGGTAAGTGGTTGCGCCTTCTTCAGCGCCATGAGCACTCGCCGCTGGAGTCCGCGGAACCCTGCAACGGGCCGTGCTGTGTCCACCATGGGGAGAAAGCTAGTCCCCTTTCGGTGTACGTCAACGAAAATGTGGAAGAATTCAACGGAGCGTGCGCGAGATCTGCTGGCTCAGAGGCGTTCGGGGCGACATAGGTCATGAATCACGGCGTTAGAGGTACGTTAGCGACGGCGTTGGACTGTCAACGGCGTGAACGCCCCTCGGCCGCGGTTGTCGCATCGTCGCCGTTGTCGCCGTTGTCGCCGTTGCCGCCGTCGCTTACGTACCCATTACGCCGTTCTTTTATGACCCATGTCGCTCTGAACGCCCTTGGATAGGCCCCTCCGCCGGGACCAAGGTGTGTTTCGTAACACCATGTTGAATAGTCGCATGTAGCGGGATTTGTGATGTGTGATGCAGCGCGCATTCCGTCGTCGTGCTATTGAGACGTTCTCCGCAACTCCATTCAGGGAAATGCCGTACCTCGAGTTCGAACACCAGACGAAGTCGCTCGGGCCCGGCGTCCTCACCATTGGAAGCGGCTCTGAAGCAGCCTGGCGCATTCACGGACGCGATCTCGCGCCGCTGCATGCCGTCATCACGATGGAGAAAGGGGGTTACGCCCTCATCGCGGCCAGCGTGCCCGACGCCGTCATTCACGTCAACGGCATCGAGGTCACCGACGGACGGTCCGTCGTCCGGTTCGGTGATCGAGTGCGGCTTGGTCGCGCCGAGTTCCGCTTCACGCAGCTCGCCAGCGGCAGCGACGGAAAGGGGGGCTATCTGCGTGAGATGCGGCGCGGACGGTCCTATCGCCTCGGCGAGTTCACCGAGATCGGCCGTGATCCACGGTGCGGCGTGTTCATCCCCGAGCCGGAAGTCTCGCGCATCCACGCCGACATTCGCCGGCAGAACGGCGCGTTCGTCGTGAACCCGCACAATGCGCTGACGCTGCTCAACGGCGAACGGATCACCGCGGCGCGACCGCTCGCGGAAGGGGACGAGCTCTCCGTCGGCCGGACCGTGCTGCGGTTCTCCTCCGAGCCAGTCGGTCAGACGGTTGACGCACTCGGCGGAGCGCAACCGACGGGCGACTCGCGCCGGGCGCACATGCAGACGACGTTCATGGGCGCCTACGAAGCGCGCGAGCGGGTCAACGAGAGCGGGCGGAAGCGCCTCATCATGCTGGCTGCGGCGGTTGCAGCGGTCATCATCTCGCTCGGCGCACTGCTCGCGCGATAGGCGTACGCCGTCGCACCACGCGGCGCGGTGGCGCCTGCGTCAGCCCCGCCCGAAGACGAAATACGCCGCAGCGGCGAGCAGGACAGCGGTCCCGAGGACGATCGTCATCATCCGTGGTCGCTGGGGCTGTGCGGCCTCGACATCGCCGGTATTGTCGCGACCGCCAGCCTTGATTGCCCGTAGCGTCACCGTGCTGCGGCGGGCGAGGGCATCCTCCTCCTGGTCGCCGAGCTTCGCGCGGGTCACTCCCTTGGGCAGCGGATCGCGGGTGAAGCGGAAGGTCGTTCCGCCGATCTTGATCACGTCTCCATCGGCCAGCATCTTCGGCGCGGCAACACGCAGGTCGTTCACGTGGGTGCCCGCCGATCCCATCGAGTAGAGAACGAACTCGCCCGCCTCGCTCCGAACATCGGCGTGGAAGCGCGAGACTGCCGGGTCGCGGAGCGGAATGCCGGCGCCAACGTCACGACCAATGCTGATCGTCCGCTTCGACAGCGGATACGCCTGACGCTCGGCCTCATCAATGAGGTGCGCCGTGCGGTTTTCCGGTGCGGCGACTTCCGGACGGGGAGCCTCGAGGTCGTCCACGTAGAAGAACCGGGCGGAGCCCGCCGCAATCACGTCGCCCGCGTGGATGGGGGTACCAGCCTGCGATGCGGCTGCGCCGTTGATGACGACGATGGTGCTCGCCGAATACGGCTTGAGGGTGCTCCCCCCGTCCGGTCCGACCTTGATCGTGAAGTGGCGGGCGGCGAGGTCGCAGTTCAGCACTCGCCACGTTGCCTGCGCCCCACTGCCAACGAGAAGCTCGCCTGGCGTGACTTCGATCGAGCTTGTCCCGCTATCAAGAAACGGCATTTCCGATTGCCCCCTGTCCGTTCGTCATGTCCGCGCGTGTATCAATGTCGCGCACGACACCAATGTGAGTGACTGGTACTTCGTGAACATCGGCGGCGTGCTGGTGCACCACCGCCCTGGCGCCGCCGTCGGCGACGGTTGCGAGCTCACGCCAGCAGTCCCGTGCGAAATATACGGGGTGTCCGCGTCTTCCTTCAAAAACTGGAACGACGATC
>JANOCW010000516.1:0-6733 GCA_031412375.1 Gemmatimonadaceae bacterium
GACGGCGCTGCTGCGGCCCGCGCCGGCGTGAAGGAGTGGCGGCGTGCCGTGCGGGCAACGCTCGCCTGGGCGCGGGACGAGGAGACATGAAGCGCACGCCGAACGTCCGTCGCTGGCTCGAGGTCCATGCGGAGGAGCTCAGCGCCTGCCGTCGGTGCGGCCATTCTGGCGTCATCCCGATCGTCTCCAGGCCGGCCGCGCCGAGGGCGATGCTCGTCGGCCAGGCACCGGGGCAAACCGAGGTCGTGGACCGGCGCCCCTTCGCCGGGCGGGCAGGGCGCACGTTGTTCCGCTGGCTGGCGCTTGCGGGGCTCGACGAAGCCCGGGCGCGGGAGGTGATTTTCATCGCGGCCATCACCCGGTGCTATCCCGGTCCGAGCCCGAGCGGACGCGGCGATCGGGTCGCCTCGCGACGGGAGCGTGCGCTGTGCGCGGACTGGCTCGACCGCGAGTTGACTGTGTTGCGGCCTCCGCTGCTCATTCCGGTCGGCCGCCTGGCGATCGAGCGCTTTCTCGGGCCCGTCCCGCTGGAACAGGTCGTCGGGCGGGCAATCCCCGTCGATCATCCCGGTGGGCGGTCGGTCGCGATTGCGCTTCCGCATCCGTCGGGTGCGAGCAGCTGGATTCACCAGGACGGCCACCGGCGTCTCGTCGATGACGCCCTGCTGCTGCTCCGTCGGGATTTCCTTGGGATGGGGCTCGTCGCCGGGACGGTCGGCACAGAGCTGCCGTCGCCTGCGGGACGCCCGGGCGCTGCGGCGTGAAGCTCACCCTGCTGCTCGTGCTGTCGCTCCAGGGGCAGCCGCACGACCGCTGGTTTTCAGCGGACAAGATCAAGCATTTCTTCGTGGGGGCGTTCGTGCAGAGCGTGGCGTACAGCGCCTTCCGCGCAACGCGAATCGACCATCGGTCGTCATTGCTGGGCGCAACCGCCGGCAGCGTGCTGGTGAGCATCGGGAAGGAGGTCGCCGACTCGCGGCGCACCGGACTGTTCAGCCGACGGGATCTGGTCTGGGATGCGGCAGGCGTGGGTACCGCGACACTCCTGCTGACCCGAACCGCGCGCTAGCGGCGATCAACTCCGCGATCGGACAGTCACTTATCCTCCCGTCCGCGCGGCTGTATTATTCGAGCGTTGGGCACTGTGCCGGCGCGATACTCGTCATGGAACAATGACCGAACCACTGAGTTCGCTGGAGATCGCGACCGATCGCAGGTCCAACCTCGTGCTCCGAGTGCTCATCGACGAGATGCTCGAGCGAGTACGGGAGCTCAATCGGCGGGCGGAGACGTGGTCAGGAAGTGACCGCGCCCGAGCCGAGGCCGAGCTCGATTCGATCATGGCTCGCGTACGCCGGGTGGCCGCCCAGCAAGCGTCGAGCGACTAGCCGGCGGCAGGACCGCCGGGGAGAGTAGCCCAACGGCATGACCGCACGCGCGAAGTTTCTCGTTGGATTCCTGCTCGTGGCCGGCACTGCCGGCTACCTGATGGCGAGCTCCATCCGCGATACGGGGATGTACTACTTCACCCCGACAGAGCTGGCGGCGAAAGTCTCGACCGACCCGGGCTTCCGGGACGTCGGCGTCAAGGTCGGGGCGCGGGTCGTTCCGGGCTCGATCGTGCGCGACGCGGCCGGACGCGAAGTGAAGTTCGTCGCGACTGATGGTGCCAGGATGCTCCCCGTCGTCTATCGCGGGATCGCGCCGGATACCTTCACCGACAGTGCCGACGTGATCGTCGAAGGTCGCCTCGACGCGGCCGGAACGTTCCAGGCGACGGTCCTCCTCGCCAAGTGCGCCTCGCGGTTCGAGGCGGCCCCGGACGACAAGTACCGCGACACCCCGGGATACAAGGCCGCAACGGCGAAGCGAACGACATGATTCTCGTTGGCGAGCTGGCGCTCTGGGTCGCTCTGCTCATGGCGGCCTGGTGCGCCACGGTGTCGTTCGCTGGTGGCAAGCTTGCGCGGGCGGACCTCATCGCCAGCGGTGAGCGAGCGGCGTATGCAACTGGTGCGCTCGTGCTCACCGCGTCCATTGGCCTATGGACGGCGATCCTGACGCACGACTTCTCGCTGAAGTACGTCGCGTCGTTCACCAGCTCGAACCTGCCGACCGTCTACCTCATCGCCGCATTCTGGGGCGGTCAGGCCGGGTCGCTGCTCTTCTGGACCCTGATCCTGTCGGCGTTCACGGCGGTCGCGGTCTTCAGCAATCGCGACCGGAACCGCGTGCTGATGCCCTACGTCACGGGCACGCTCGGGGTGCTGCTCCTGTTCTTCCTCGCGACACTCTGCTTCGCGTCGAGCCCGTACGAGCGGCTCGACTGGATTCCGGCCGAGGGCCGCGGGATGAACCCGCAGCTGCAGAACCCGGGGATGGCGATCCACCCACCGAATCTCTACTTCGGCTTCGTTGCGACGCACATCCCCTTCGCCTTCGTCATCGCGGCGTTGATCACTCGCCAGCTCGACAGCGAGTGGCTGGCCGCGGTGCGTCGCTGGGCACTGCTGTCATGGCTCTTCCTCACCGTCGGCATCGTGCTCGGCATGTGGTGGGCATACGTCGAGCTGGGCTGGGGCGGCTACTGGGCGTGGGATCCGGTCGAGAACTCGTCACTGCTGCCGTGGCTCACCCAGACGGCGTTTCTCCATTCCGTGATGATTCAGGAGAAGCGCGGCATGCTGCGCAAGTGGAACGTCACGCTCGTGGCCGCGACGTTCCTGCTGGCGATCCTCGGCACATTCATCACGCGGAGCGGCGTGATCGCGAGCGTGCACTCGTTCGCGACATCCGACATCGGCCGCTGGTTCCTCGTGTTCCTCGTGGCCGCGACGGCGATCACCGCCTGGCTCGTCACAACGAGACTGCGCGATCTGGGAGCGGAGGCACACCTCGAAAGCATGGTGAGTCGCGAGGCGGCATTCCTGTACAACAACGTTGCGCTGGTCGGCATCGCGTTCTCCGTCCTCTGGGGCACGCTCTTCCCGATCCTCAGCGAGGCGGTGAAGGGCGAGAAGATCACCGTCGGCCAGCCGTTCTTCAACGCGGTGAACATTCCGCTCGGCCTCTTCCTGCTTGCGCTCACGGGGATCGGGCCGCTCATCGCCTGGCGGCGCGCTTCGGTTGCCAATCTCAAGCGCCAGTTTGCCGTGCCGGTGGCTACCGGCGCAGCCGCCGGTGGACTGCTGCTCGCGCTCGGCATGCGCGATGGCTATGCGCTCGTGACGTATGTCCTCGCCGCCTTCGTCACGGGCACGATCGTGCAGGAGTTCACGCGCGGCACTCGCGCGCGACGATCGATGTATGGTGAGCGCCTGCCCGCCGCGCTGGTGCGTCTCGTCGCACGAAACCGGCGCCGCTACGGCGGATACATCGTCCACGCCGGCATCGCAATGATCTTCGCGGCGTTCGCCGGCATGGCGTTTCGCGGCGTGCACGGGGATGTGCGCCTCGGCCCCGGCGAGGCGTTCGAGACCACCGATCCGTACGGCCGCGCGTGGACCTTCACGAACCAGGGCATCTCCGAATTCGATGCGCTGAACCGACGCGTCGCCGGCGTCACGCTCGCGACGACGATCGACGGCGCTCCCGGCCCGATCCTGTCCAGCGAGAAGCGCCAGCACGTCGACAGCCGGGGAAATCCGACGTTCGAGCCGTCCACGGAAGTCGGCATCCACACGACCGGGAAGCAGGATGTCTACGTCGTGCTGGCGGGGATCGTCGGCGACAACGTCGCGTCGCTCAGCATCACGTTCAATCCACTCGTCGTCTGGGTATGGATCGGCGGCGCGCTGATGGCGCTCGGTGGGCTGATCGTGATGTGGCCCCAGACCGAGACGCGACGCGCACAGAGCGGGTACATCGCGGTACTGCGGCCGGAGCACGCGGCGTTGTGAGCAGGAGATGCGTTGACCCCGCTCGTGGACGGCGAGCGTTCCTGGCGGCAGCGGGAGCAGGAGTAACGTCGCTGTTCACGGCGCGCTGGCTCGGCGCGCAATCGGCACAGTCGGGCGCGACGATGTCCGGTCCGATGCGCGCGGAAGCCTATCTCCCCGTCGTGCGCGCGCCCCGGCCCGGAGCGACGGCTGTGGTCAGCATCGAGCGGCGGGATGACCTCGAGAAGCACCTGAAGTGTCAGTGCGGGTGTCCGATGGACATCTACCTCTGCCGCACGACCGACTTCAATTGTCCGGTGTCGCCGAGGGTGCATGCGGATATCGAGGCGCTCATCGCCGGTGGCTATACCGAGGACGAGATTCGCGAGGCCTTCGTCGCCACGTACGGCGAACGCGTGCTCACGGCGCCTCCCGCGAGAGGGTTCAACCTGCTGGCGTATGTTGCCCCGTTCGCGGCGATCGGGACGTTCGGCGTGTTTGCCGGGTGGTTGATCCTGCGCTGGCGACGCGAGCCTCCGCTCGCGGAAACGAGTTCGCAGATTCCGCAATCGGCGGGAACGCCGGACGAGATGGCAAGGCTCGACGCCGCGGTTCGGAACGACGACCAGTGACGGCACTCTTCATCGGTACGCTGATCGCGCTCATTGCGGTCGGCTTCGTGCTCGTGCCGCTTTTCGGCGAGCCCGCTGCTTCGTCCGCGGGCGGCGTCACCCGTCCCGACCCGGCGCCCGCCGAGCCGGGCGGTGATGCCGTCGGAGCACTGCGCGAAATCGAATTCGATCGCGCCACCGGGAAGCTGTCCGATTCCGACTACGAAACGCTCAAGGCGCACTACACGGGGGAAGCACTGGCATCGATGCGCGCTGCCGAGCGAGGGGCGATGACCCCCGAAGGACTCGATCTCGCCGAGGAGGCCGTTCTGCGCTATCGGCGCCGCGCATCGAGCTGCGGAACATGCGGCCCGCGGCCCGAATCCGATGCGGTCTACTGCTCGGCATGCGGCCGGTATCTGCCGGGCCGATGTGGCGGTTGCGGGGCGACGGTCGACGAACTGGCGGCGCGGTTCTGCGCGGCCTGCGGAAAGACGCTCGCCGCCTGATCTCGGAGGCGACTGTTCGTCAGGTGCACCGTAGATTCGACGTCCCACTCGTACCCGAAGAGAGCATCGCATGAAGCACCTCGCACTCGTTGCACTGTTCGCCGCTGTCATCCCTGCGGCCGCCCAGCAGACGGCCGCTCCTGGTCGAGGCGGACGCGGCGGACCCGGGGGGCAGGGATCCGGCGTCGAAATGGACAGCCTGCGCGCCCGGGTGCTGTACGTCAGCAAGGACCCGAAGGATCTCCCGACCTGCAACTGCGAGCGCGACATCGCTGCAAAGCGGGCGACGGACAGCACGTTCGCGGCGCGGAGCCAGGGCGTGATGGAATTTCGGAAGGTCACCTACAGGAGCCGTGTGGACGGCCTCGAGATACCGGCCTATCTGTTCGCTCCCCTGCAGAAGCGCGGATCGCGCGGGCACGCCGCGATGGTCTGGGTGCACGGCGGCGTGCATGGTGACATGACCGCGATGTACTTCCCGTTCATTCGGGAGGCCGTGCAGAGGGGGTACGTGATCATCACGCCCGACTATCGCGGAAGCACCGGATACGGTGAAGCGTTCTACCGGGCGATCGACTACGGCGGCAAGGAAGTCGATGATGTCATCTCGGCCGTGGACTATCTCAAGACCCTTCCCTATGTGGACGCTGATCGGCTCGGGATGATGGGCTGGAGCCATGGTGGGTTCATCACGGCGCACACACTGTTCCGTCCAGTGCACGAGTTCAAGGCCGGCGCCGCGATCGTGCCGGTCACCAATCTCTTCGCCAGGCTCTCGATGAAGGCACCGAGCTACACGCGAAACTTCGCGGCGTCGGCGGGTGGGATCGGCATGCCGTTCGAGAATCGCGAGGAATACATTCGGCGGTCGCCGGTGTTCCACGCGAAGAACCTCGCCGTTCCGCTGCTCGTCCACGTCGCCACCAACGACGACGACGTGAATTTCGAGGAAGACCAGCAGATGGTGTACACGCTGATGGCGCTCAAGCCCGACCTGGCAGAGACGAAAATCTACGTCGACCCCGTCCCCGGCCGCGCCTCGCGCGGGCACACGTTCAGCCGGCGCGTGAATCCCGAGACGCTGGAGCGGGAAGACTCACCGGACCAGATCGACTCGTGGAACCGGACGTGGGCGTTCTTTGAGCGCACGCTCAACCCGTCCCGGGGCGCGTCAGGACATCAGGGCCGGTAGACGACGCCGTTCTTCATGACGAGCTGCACCTTCCGAAGCGCAGCAATGTCCTGCGTCGGGTCTCCCGCAACGGCGACCAGATCGGCGAGGAGTCCTGGCCGGATCGATCCGATGCGGTCCTTCATGTTCAGCATCTCCGCATTGACCGACGTTGCGGCCACCAGCGCGCGAGTGGGCGTCAGCCCGTACTGGACGAGCAGCGCGAGCTCCTTCGCGTTGTCCCCATGGGCGAAGACGCCGGCATCGCTGCCGTTGCAGATGATGACGCCCGCATCGACCGCGGCCTTGAGCGACGCCTGCTTCGCCCGCATGGCGGGCGGGAGTGGCTGGCCGGGACTGTAGCCACCGCGCTGCTCGAGCAGCGACGCTCCGGCGGCCACAGTCGGGCACAGCATCGTTCCGCGTTCCTTCATCAAGCGGAAGACCGCGGGCGTGCCGTTGTCGCCGTGATCGATCGTGCGCACCCCCGCGAGCGTCGCGCGGCGCATGCCCTCTTCTGTGCTCGCGTGCGCAACGACGGGCCGGCCGGAGCTGCTCGCGATC
>JANOCW010000517.1:0-13701 GCA_031412375.1 Gemmatimonadaceae bacterium
GTGGTAAGTCGTATTTCCAGCGTGGGTTACCACCGCGATGCACGAATGGCCCGCGCGTTGCTTTACCTGTGGCCAACACCGAGCCGCCCCCCGGCAGGTGCGGACAAGAAACTCTTCCCAACTGGAGATACTCAATGCGTACGAACCGCCGCGGTTTCACCCTGATCGAGCTTCTGATCGTCGTGGTCATCATCGGCATTCTTGCCGCGATCGCGATTCCGAAGTTCGCAAACACGAAGGAGAAGGCGTACCTCGCCGCGATGAAGTCGGATCTGCGTAACCTCGCGACGACCGAAGAGACCTACGCGTCGGACAACGATGGCCTCTATGGCACGGAGACGCAGGTTGCCTTCACGGGTTCGGCTGGCGTGACCCTCGCGGTCACCCCCGATGCAGGTCTGGGCTGGGGCGCGGTTGCGACCCACGCGTCGACCACCAAGTCCTGCTATATCTACATCGGTTCTGGCGTCGCCGCGGGCGCGCCGGCCGGTATCAAGGAAGGCGAGCCGACTTGCGACACTGGTGCAGCCGCACCGGCGCCGTAATCAGCAAGCCGCAAAGTTGAACACGAAGGGCCAGGCGAAAGCCTGGCCCTTCGTGCATCGTGTGCCCAGCATGGGCACTGACTTGAAGGAAGTCCTTTGGGGAGTTGGTCGCAACGACCCGACCGAGCCGCAAGGCGCCGACCGTGAGGGGAGCGCTGGAGTCATCCTCTCCTGCTCCCTATCCCGATCGAGCTGCCAGCTTCGCTCGTAGCTTCGTAGCTCTGTAGCTACCCGCTGGCACCTCGCTCTTTCAAGCCTGCATGCAGAGGATGCAGCTGGAGACAGGTAGCTGACAAGCTGTCGACCTCCCCGAGCCGTGTACTTCCAAAGCGAGCTGTGCGCTTCCGGGTATGAGTGACCAGCGGCTTCTGTGCCGGGTCGGGTCGAAACGACGAGGTGCCGGCTGCAAGCTGAAGAGCTGATAGCCTCGAGCGAGGGAAAACGGACGGAGGTGCGACGGACGGTGCCCGGTGACGTGGGAGGGAAGTAGGAGAGACATCCACTCCTGCTCCTAATCGCGATCGGCACCTGGGTCGGCGCGCGTGACCGGGCCACTCATTGCTCGTCACTGCCTGTGCTGGGTGCACGGGATCCGCGGACGCGGTCGCGGTGCGCATGCCCCCGCGCACTCCCTTGCCGTGCGTACTGGATGACCCCTCCGGAATCGAAATGAACGGCCATGCACCTCGCAGGGACCCGCTCCGCACCCACCGGCGGTGGCGTGTGCCCGATGGGGTCAGCCTCCTCGAGCTGCTGTGCGCCGTCGTCGTCGTCGCTGTCCTGGCGACCGCGAGCTATTCCGCCCTCACGAGCCACAACCGGTCGCGCCGCGCGGCTCGCGTCGCCACACTGCTGGAGTGGGAGATCACGGTCGCCCGCGGGTACGCGGTGCGGAGCGGGCGCCCGATGTCGCTCTTCATTGATGAGCGCCTGCGATCGGTCGTCCTTCGCGATGGCCCGTCCACCTGGCGAAAGCTGTCGCTCGGCGACGGCGCGCCACAGGAGGTCGATCGTATCACCCTCGACCTCGCCGGCGACAGCCTGGTGTTCAGTCCTCGCGGATTGTGCATCAACTGCAGCGCGAGCCGGTCTACCAACCTGTCGGTGGCGTCGGGCGGGCGGATCGCGATCGTCAGGATCGGCATGCTGGGGCACCCGGAACCGGCGCTCGCGGACTTGAGCCCAACGGACTGACGCAGGCGTGGGCTTCGGCCGGCGGTGCAACGATGCTGGCGCCCCATCGAAGTCAGATAGGTTCGGTCCCATGCGATACGGCTTTACGCTCGCTGAGCTCATCGTTTCCATCGTCCTGCTCACGATTGGTGTCGGCGCACTCGCGAGCACAGCTGCGTACACGATCTACGAAGCCGCTGCGAGTCGGCGCACCGAGCGCGCCGCCATTCTCGCGCGCACGCGCCTCGAGCTGCTCCGGCTTCGACCGTGCGTGAGCGGCAGCGACGTCGTGACCCACGATGGCATTACCGAGCGATGGACGGTCTCGGCCTCGCCTCGCGGTGCCGTCGCAACGGTAGCGATCACCTACGACGAGCGCCACCGCGTCGCTGCGCATCATTTCGCGAGCCGTTTTCCATGCTGAGCCGCGCGCCCACCCGGGGGATGTCACTGGTTGAGCTGCTGATCGTGCTCGCCGTGCTCGGCGCGGCCGCCGGCGCTCTGTCACGCATCGCGACTCGCCAACAGAAAGCATACCGGGCGCTCGCGATGCGAACCCTGGCGCTCGCCCACTTGCGGGAGGGTGGTGAAGTGCTCGCCGCGGAGCTCGCCGGACTTGCACCCGGCGCCGGCGACATCTACGAGGGCGAGATGGCGGACGCCTCGATTGGATTTCGAGCGTCTCTCGGCACCTACCTGCTCTGTGCAACCCCGGCGGAGGGAACGAACCAGATTGACGTGATGCGACTCCGCGCGACAAGCACGCCTCGCTCCTCACAGGGCGACGCAGCTGCTGTCGATCGTCCAGCCGTGGGCGACTCCCTTTGGATATACGAAACAGGGCGCGACATCACGGGGTCGGGTGATCGATGGACCGCCCACCTCATCACCGGCGCAGGCGAGGCCCGCGGGGCCTGCGCTCCAGCGCTGGACACCGGTGACGTCGCGGTCGCCCGCTTGACGATCGTCCCAGCGCTGGCGCGACCGCTCGCCGTGTACGCACCGGCACGCGTCTTCCGCAGGGCGCGGTACGCACTCTACCGGTCGAGCGATGGTGCGTGGTACCTGGGATTCGCCGACTGCCGGCCGGTAGTCCGCAACCCGCCGTGCGCGCCGCTGCAGCCCGTGAGCGGTCCCTACCTGGGGTATGCCCCAGGGCGAGCACTCCGGCCCAGCGGCCTCACACTCGACTATCTCGATCGGAACGGAGTGCCGACTGACGACCGCCTCGCGGTCGCCGCGATCGAGATAGTGCTGCGGGCCGCGGCACCAGCGCCCGACGGGAGCCCCGACACGGCAGTGGCGCGGCGTGTGGTCGCCCTGAGGAATGCGACGCCGTGATGCCGTCTTCACGGCTACCCGCCGAGCGCGCTGCTGGTCTGAGTTTTCGCCTCGCGGGATCGCCTGCTCGAGCGCCGCTGCGTCACGTCCGCGCCGGGGTCCTGTTGCCAACCGTGCTCGCCGTGATGGTCATCATCGGCTTTGCAGCGTCCGCTGCGCTGTTCATGGGCCGACAGGAGCGCAGGACGAGCGGGACGATTCGCCTCGAGACCACCGCCGCCGCAGCGGCGGACGAGGCCCGCGTTCTCGCGCTCGGTCAATTGTCGTCGCGCGCCGCAGGCCTGCTGCCCGGACAGTCGATCGTCGAGCGAGTCATCGGCTCGAGTCCGGGGGTGACCGTCGTTGCCCGCCTGACGCGGCTCGGTGAGGCGGAATTCGCGCTCGCGTTCGTGGTCGCTGCGCAGGACAGTTCAGGAATGTCGGCACGTCGCCAGTCCTCGGTCGTGCTGCGGCGCGGTGTGCCGCACCTCGACTTCCCCGCCGCACTCACGATCACCGGTACCGGCACGGCTCCGCCTGGCATCGCCGATGGCGGCGATCGCACGCCCGACGGGTGGCCATGCCCTGCCGAGCACGTTGACGTCGCTGATGTCGAGCATCCTTTGCCCCAGTCGCGCGACAGCGCAGAGCTGCATCGCCTGCGGGAACGGGCCACGGTCCGCCTCGCGCCGGGCGCATGGATGCACATGCCGGCACCGATCGTTCGCGGCGGCGAATGCGCCACCGAGCAGCCCGGGAATTGGGGCGATCTCGTCCGGACAGGGCCCTGCGGATCGTACTTCCCCATCGTCCACGCGGAGGGCGATCTGTCCGTTACCGGCGGCTCGGGGCAGGGCGTCCTCATCGTAGACGGTAATCTCTCCATTGAAGGCGGCTTCGAGTTCAGCGGCGCGATCATCGTCGTCGGTGATCTGCGTTTCGGTGCAGGCGGGGGGCAGCTCCGCGGAGGCGTTCGCGCCGCTCGGGTGGTCGACGCCGGAATGGGCACCGACTCGTATCCCTCGATCGTTCGCGCGAGCTGCGCGCTGCGCGCCGCACTGCTCGGCACTGCTGAAATCGTCCCGGTGCGGGATCGCGCGTGGGCGTCGGAGCGATGACGGAACTGGCTCCGCTCGAGGAATGAGCAAACCAGTGCTGTTCGAAAGCGCTGTGACGCTGCGCACTTGACCACGGACCCGACTGTTACCTATGCCAGCGGCAAGCGGTCTGATTGGTGACGTCCAGGTTAGCGCGACACTGCGCCCCTCCCGGACCGAGCAGCGCAGCGCTCCAGACGGCCGAGGGATCTTCCGCCTCGCAGGCCGCCCCACTTTCCGCCACGCACGGACGCATTCACATGGGACTCTTCAGTCGCAAGAAGACGACGGTCGGCCTCGATATCGGATCCGGACTGATCAAGGTGGTCGTGATCGATCACAGCAAGTCCGAGCCCGAGCTCACGAAGGTCGCGATCACCCCCCTGCTGGCAGACGCGATCGTCGAGGGCGAGATCATGGATCCCGGCATCGTGTCCGAGGCGATCACCTCGACCCTCGCCGCAGCCGGCGTCAAGTCGAAGGGTGTCGTGACGGCCGTCGGCGGCCGCGACGTGATCATCAAGAAGATCCAGATCGAGCGCGTGAAGGAGCAGCAGGCGCGGGAGCTGATGCGCTGGGAGGCCGAGCAGCATGTGCCCTTCGACATGGAATCGGTGGAGCTGGACTTCCAGATCCTCGACCCGGCCGATGAAGGCCTCGAGATGAACGTGCTGCTCGTCGCGGCGAAACGCGAGCTGATCGAGACGAAGCTCCGACTCCTTACCGACGCCGGGCTCCACCCGGGGATCGTGGATGTCGATGCGTTCGCGCTCCACAACGCCTTCGAGCTCAACTATCCCGACGCCATGTCGGGTGTCGTCGGCCTGGTGAACATCGGCCACGAAGTCACGAACATCAACATCCTCGATGACGGCGTGCCGCTGCTCACCCGCGACATCACGGTGGGCACGCGCCGCTTCCGCGAGGATCTCCAGCGGGAGCAGGGCGTCGGCAACGAGCAGGCGGATGCGATGCTCCAGGGTTTCGATCGGTCCCCGCAGCTCGACGCCGTGATCGAGAGCAGAGGGGAGGAGATCGCGGTCGGCATCGAGCGCGCCGCGGCCTTCCTCGCATCCTCGTCGCGGACGGGCTCGCGCATGAAGGCGGTCTACACCTGCGGTGGCGGCGCGCGAATTCCCGGACTCAACGAGGCGCTGGCGGCCCGACTGCAGCTCTCGGTCGAACAGGCTAACCCACTGGCGAACTTGAAGGTGCGTGACGGCGCCTTCGATTCGCTCGTCACAGACGAAGTTGCTCCGCTCCTGATGCTTCCCATCGGCCTGGCACTTCGCCAGGTAGCCTGACCCCCTCCGGCAGATCGTGCAATGATTGAAATCAATCTCCTTCCCGGCGGCGGCAAGAAGTCGCGAGGGCGCAACGTGGGAGCAGGGCTCGCGAGCTCGCTCTCCGAGGTGCTCGCGAAGGTCAAGGATCCCTACCTGCTGTCAGCGGTCGGAAGCGGTATCGCCGCGGTTGTGATCATCGCGCTGCTCTTCATCACGCAGAGCGCGCGTGAGCGCAGCCTGATCTCCAAGGAACAGAAGGCGGTCCAGGACTCCACTCGCTACGCCACGATCGTTGCCGAGAAGCGCAAGGCTGAAGCCCAGCGCGATTCGGTGCTCCGTCAGGTGAACATCATCCGTGCGATCGACGATGATCGCTTCGTCTGGACGCATATCATGGACGAAGTGAGCCGTGTCGTTCCACCGTACACCTGGCTGACCGCGGTCGCGCAGACATCCGAAGTCGTCTCGCCCGCTGCCGCCCCGGTGGCGCCGCCGGCAGCCAAGGGGAAGCCGGCACCGGCACCCGCAAAGGCCGCAAACGCAAAGGCCGCGAAGGCGGACACGGACGCCGACGCGCCCCCGAAGGTCGACACGGCGGTCGTCAGGACCCCGCTGACCTTCAGGATCATCGGACTGACCGTGGACATCCAGGCGCTCACGCGCTTCATGCGCTTCCTCGAGACCTCGCCCTTCATACAGAACGTCGAGCTGGCGAAGTCCACGCCGCTGCTCGTCGAGGGCAATCAGGTCACCGAGTTCCAGCTCGACGCCGAGTACGAGACGCCTGATCCCGCGGCGATCCGGCGTGTCCCTTTCACGCTTTCAGGTAGATAGCCATGGCCATCGGCGCGAACATGACCCAGCGGGAGCAGATGATGATCGGCATCGCCGTCGTCGCCTTCGCTCTCGTCGGCGCGTTCTGGTACTTCCCGTACCGAAGCACCAACGTCCGCCTCGCGGCCATCGAGACCCACGTCGCGGCCCTCGAGGGCATCAACAGCAGGGCACAGAAGGAGATGGCCAAGGGGAACGTGAAGGAGCTCAAGGCGCAGGCAGATGCGTACCGGCAGAGCCTCGCCGTGATGCGTCAGCTCGTCCCCACCACGAACGAAGTCCCGCTGCTCCTCGACCAGGTGTCCACCGCGGCACGCCGCGCGAATCTGGATATCGGTGCCGTGCAGCCCCAGGAAGTGATCCCGGGAGCCGACTTCGACACCTACCGCTACAAGGTGGGGCTCGTCGGCAGCTATCACGAGCTCGGACGATTCTTCGCGAACGTCGGCGGCCTCACGCGCATCGTCGCTCCCGTGGACGTGAAGCTGCAGCCCGCCTCCAGCACGATGCGCAAGGCCACGAAGAGCGCATCGCTCATTCAGGCCGACATGGAAATTCGCACCTATGTGGCGCGCACGACGCCGCTGAAGCCGGAAGGAGGTCGTTGATGCGCTCCCTCACGTTCTCGCTGCTGCTGTTGGCGGCGGTTTCGCAGCAGGCCTCGGCGCAGCGCCCGAGCATCACCCGTCCGATCCAGCAGGCACGCGCCGCCGTCGCGAAGTCCGATGCGCGTACGTCCGCGTCTCAGGCAGTCGTTCAGGAGCCGAGTGTTCGCCGGGATTCCGTTCCGGTGACGTCGGCCGCCCCCTCCTCGGCGGCCCCGACGACGACCCCCTCCACGCCCGCTGTTTCAGAGAAGGGTGCAGCGGCAGTTGCTCCTCCTCAAGTTGCCGCTGGCAAGGGCACTGGGGGAGCGAAGGCGCCCGTTACCGTCGGCAAGGCTGCGCCACCGGTGGTCAAGGCGCCTACGGCTGACGCCCCCCGCCCTGACAGTTCGGCAGCCACGGTGTCCGTAGGCTCCACGGCGCCCGCGCGCCCCGAGCTCCGCATCGACCGGGAAGTCTTTTCGTACGACGCCGGCGGACGTCGAGACCCGTTCGTCTCGCTCTTTTCGACGTCGGACCTCCGCCCGCTGTTCTCAGATCTGCTCTTGGTCGTCATTAACTACGACCCACAGCGCCGGAATTCCGTCGCGATCATGCGCGATGCCACGACGAAGGAGCAGTACCGCGTCCGACAGGGCCAGCTCATCGGCCGGATGCGCGTCGCGGCGATCGAGCAGAAGCGCGTCTTGTTCACGATCGACGAATTCGGATTCAGCCGCCAGGAGTCCCTGGTCATCGGCGACACCACCAAAGTGAGGAAGCAATGAGGCGCATCAGGACCCTTGCCACGATGGTCGTCGGAGTGCTGATGGGCAGCGCTCCAGCCGTCATGGCCTACGAGATCCCGACCACCGGCACCGTCACCTCGGTGGCCGTCGTCTCGGCGACCGGGCGGGCCGATGTGGTCATTGCGGTCGCCGGCGCGGTCGATGTCCAGGACTTCGTACTGGGCTCACCGAATCACCGGATCGTCCTCGACTTCACGGGCGCCACGCTCCGCGGTGTCCCGAAGCTCTATGACAAGGTCGCCCGCGGCGGGATCATGAACATCCGCATGGCGCAGTACAAGGAGAACGTCGTTCGTGTCGTCCTCCATCTCGACGCCTCGCGCGAATACACGCTGGTTCGCGAGGCCGACGGCGTTCGCGTCTCGATCGCTGCGCCGGAAGCGCGCTTCGCGGCGTGGGGCACCATGCCGACGCCGTCAGCCGCCCCGGCACCGCGCGCGCCCGCAGCCTATCAGGCCGTCTCGGCCCGGACGACCGACAACGCCCAGCTCCGCAACGTGACGCGCGCAAATGTCGCGCAGCAGTCGCAGCAGCCGCGGATGAGCGTCACCTTCTTCAATGCCGACATTCGCGACGTGATCGCGGGTATCGCCGCGTTCTCCGGCCGCACGATCGTCGTCAACGGAAGCGTGAAGGGGGAAGTCACCGCCGAGATCAACAATCAGCCATGGGATGTCGCGCTCCGCACGATCCTCGAGACCCAGGGTCTCGCGGCGATCGAGGAGCCCGGCACCGGTATCATCAAGGTCGACAGCTACGTCAACATCCTCGCGAAGCAGGCGACCGAGCCGCTCACCACGCGCCTCGTGCCGATCAACTACGCGCGCTCCGGTTCTCTCCAGGCAACCATTCGCGGCCTCCTCTCGCGCGAGTGCCCGCCCGTCGTCCAGGCGGCTGGGGCGACGTCTGCCGCGCCGCTGGCACAGGCGTGCCCGGTCCGCGGGACGGTCCAGGCCGACACCGCCACGAACACACTCGTCATCACCGAGGTCGCTTCGCGGATCGACGACCTGATCGGCTACATCAACGATCTCGACATTCGCACGCCGCAGGTGCAGATCAAGGCGAAGATCATCTTCGTGAATCGCACCGAGATCGAGGACCTCGGGGTCACCTATGACCTCGGCAGCCAGACTCAGTTCTTCAATCGTCTCGTCACGCGCAAGGATCCCTCGACGTTTACACCGGTCGATCTCAATGGCGACGGAGTACCCGACGCGATTGGCGGCGGAGACAACTTCGAGAAGGACGTCAACATCATCGACCTCGGCGGCAACGCGCTGTCGGCGATTGCGAATGCGAGTCAGCAGGTCGCGTCGCCCGCCCTCAGCCTGATCTTCTCGACGGCGATCGGAAAGTTCGATCTCACCGCATTCCTCGATGCACTCCAGGAAGTTCGTCTCGCCGACATCCAGGCCGAGCCGAGCATCACCACACTCGATAACCGCGAAGCCGAGATCGTCGTTGGTGAGCAGACGCCGATCCGGACGATCCAGCCGGCCGCCGTCGGCGGCAGGGCGGTCCAGCAGGCGAATATCGAGTTCAAGGAAACGGGTATCATCCTCCGCGTCACGCCGCATGTGACGAACAACCGGATGATCCTCATGACGCTGCACTCGGAGCGTTCGAACCTGCTCCCCGCAGCATCCGACCTCGGCTTCACCTTCCAGACGCAGCGGGCGAGCAATCAGCTCCTCGTCGCGGATGGCGAGACAGCAGTGATCGGCGGATTGACGGTCACCCAGGTGTCGGTCTCGAAGTCGGGTATCCCGATTCTCGTCGATCTGCCCTTCATCGGGCGGCTCTTCGGTCAGACACGGACTCAGGAAGACAAGCGCGACCTGCTCATCCTCGTGACGCCGCATATCGTCGACGAGGGCACGCCTGTCGGCACGCGCCCACCGGCCGGCCGCTAAACCCACGGAGCCCTCAATGAAGCTGTCCATTTCGCGCGCCCTCGCCGGCGCGCTTGCCCTCGGCACACTCGCGGCCTGCGAGACGCGCCAGTTGACCGAAGGAGGCGCTGATGACTCGAATCCGGTCATCACCCTCTCCACGCCCGGTCAGGACCCCGATTCCGTCGACGTCAGCTCTCCGCTCCAGGTGACGATTTCCGCCGGCGACAACCTGTCGCTGCTCGAAATCATCGTCGCCGTGTCCACCGGTGGACCGGCGGTCACGAGCTTCGACACGACGTTCACCGCGGCCACGCCGGCCTTCAGCAAGACCATCACGGTGCCGCTCACCAACGCGGTCGCCGGCCAGCAGATCACGCTGACGGCCATCGCGCGCGACGGGGCGAACAACTTCAGCACCGACGAGCTGATCATCACCGTCTATGACCCGACGGCGCCCTCGGTGCAGGTCACCGCACCGCTGGCGAACACGGTGTTCCGCGCCGGCGCGCCGATCACGATCGGAATCTCGGCCTCCGATCTCGCCGGCGTCAGCATCATTGGGTATGAGCTGATCCAGATGACGACGACCGGCCTGGTCACCGTCTTCCAGAGCGGCTCCTACACGTTCCCGACCGCGGTCAATCCGGCCACCCGGAGCTTCCCGGTCGCGGTTCCCGATACGCTCTTGCCCGGCACGTACCTCATTCGTGGCACCGCGACGGACCTCACGGGCAATCCCGCCGTGTCCGCGCCGGTGCAGATCCAGGTGCAGGACGGCGTCAAGCCGGGCCTCGACCTGCTCTCTCCGCCCGCCGACAGCAGCATCACGCTCGCCAGCGACATCATTGCAGTCGCACGCCTCACCGACAACGTGGGAGTCGCGCGCTTCTCGGTCGTTGGTATCGCCACCCGCGGCGACCCGGATCTCGGCGTCGTCGACACGATCATTCGGTTCGACTCCGTGTTCGCGCCCGTGAACGTGAGCAACAATGCCCAGACCTTCCGTCCGGGACTTCGTGACACAACGGTGCGTCGCCTCCTCGTCCCGAGGAATCGCGCCGACACCGTGACTGAGGCGATCTACCTGATCGCTCGCGTCACCGACGTCGCGGGAAATGATTCCGTGGTGATCCGCCGCGTCCAGCTCGTCTCGGGTCCGGCGATCCGCATTCTCCGCCCGGGCAATGGCTCCATCGCTGCCCCCGGCAAGTCCATCGTCGTCGAGGTGCGTGCCGCTGACAAGGACGGAGTCCGCAGCATCGGCTACCGGGTCACCAGTGCGACCTGGAACCTCACCCGTCAGGGTCCCTCGCCCACCTCACCTCCCGATACCCTGACCTTCGTCGACACGATCGTCGTGCCACTGAGTTTCCCACCCAGCAGCTCGTTCACGATCACGCCCTTCGGTACGGACAACGTCGGTCAGCCAGGCGCAGGTCCGAGCGTCGTCGTCACCGTCCTTGCCCCCGGCGTCGATACGCAAGGGCCGCTCGTCTACCAGACGGTGAGCACGCGGGTCGAGTCCGACGATTCGGTCTCCGTCCGCGCGATCGACCCGAGTGGCATCGCCTACATCGGCTACATCATGACCTCCGAGGCAACCGGTGCCGCGATCGCTCGCGACAGCGTCGCCGTCGGAACCGCGTACACCGATGCCGAAGTCAAGCTGGCCACGACCGTCCCCGTCCAGTACGTGGGCCAGAAGATCGTGATCACCTCGTTCGCGATCGACGCGTCGGGCAATATCGGCTACTCGATCCCGAGCAACGTCAACAATCCGCAGACCGACATCGCGCTCGCCGCACCGGACACTGCGCTCGTCGTCTACGGACGCACGTTCGCACTGCCCAAGGGCGGGCTCGCCGCCGACCTGGCGGTGGACACGATCCGGGGCGTTGCCTATCTGTCGAATCTCACGTTCGACCGCCTCGAGATGTGGCAGGGCGCAACGGCCACATTCTCCGGCAGGACGATCGCCGTCGGCTCCGACCCATGGGGCATGGTGATCGACAACAGCAGTGACACGCTGCTCGTCGCAAACTCGGGCGGAACGAACATTAGCCGGGTGTTCATCGGCACCACCGACCCGAACCTGGTCAATGAAGTGGCGTCGCGACGCATCAAGACACCGAACTCGCTCGTCTTCGACGTCAGCGTCACCGTGAACAACGGGATCGCGCGGTACAAGGTCGTGGCCACCGACTATTCGGACCGGCCGCAGTACGTCGCGCAGTCCGCCACGGGGGAGATCTACTTCTCCACGCGGCCGACGTCGGAAGCGCCAAACGGCACGATCCGCCAGTACAATCCGAACCAGACCAATCCCGACGTCCAGCTGGTCTGGCAGTACGGAGCGCGCAGCGGCGAGGACAACGTGGCGATCATCAACGCGGACTCGGTGTTCGCGATCGTCTCCCCGCTGCAGACCGTCTCCGACGAAATCGTGATCTGCGACCACCCGTATGGCTCCGCGTCGCCCTCGGTCTGCTACCGCAGCCCGGACCTGGGCACCGCGGTTGGCGCGGCCAGGGGCGCGGGCTCGGACATCGCTGATGTCACGAACCTGAGTGTCGCGTCGCTCGGCCTCACGGACACCACGTTTGTCGCCGCTGGCGGCGACCGGCGCTGGATCGCCTTCGGCGAGGGCAGCACCGCCGGCGCCGGCCGGATCATGATGGCGGGCCCCGGCAACTTCTTCTCTCCGGGAACGACGGTTCGCGATCTCACGAACAACGCCGCCGAGAAGGTCTTCGGGATCGCGATCAACAGCAACAGCAGCGGGGTCGCGTCGCACGGCGCCGAGTCCTACTTCTCGGATATCGACGTGCCGTTCCATCTCCGTCTGCAAGGCAAGTACAACACGTTCGACACGGGTGCCGGCATCGCATACCACCCGAGTAACACCGGGGACGCTTCGGCGGACGCAAACCGGGTCGTGTTCGAGGCCTCGGCCGACGGAACAATCGACATCGTCGACTCCTTCCACTACACTGGACGGGGCAAGCTTCCGGTCCGCGCGAATCTCTACGGTCCGATCCGCGTGACCAACCGCTTCCCGGGCGATGATCCGGCAGTGATCCTGAAGCTGTTCGGCATGACCACGGAAGGTTTGATCGTGATCGACATTCGTGCAGCGGACATCAAGCCGCTGACCACGCCATGAGCACCGCGGGCGGCTGAGCCGCAATCGCAACGAACGTCCGCGAGCCCGGCCTTCAGGCCGGGCTCGCGCCGTAGGAGGATCATGCTTCGCTTCACCACTGCGGGAGAATCGCACGGACCGGCCCTCGTCAGCATCCTGGAAGGGATGCCGGCCGGGCTTCCGCTGCTGGCCGAGCAGGTAAACATCCAGCTTGCGCGGCGGCAGCAGGGGTACGGGCGCGGACGGCGGATGCAGATCGAAACGGATACCGTTGAATTCCTCTCGGGCGTGCGCGCAGGTGAAACGCTGGGATCCCCCATCGCGATGCTCGTCCAGAACCGCGACTGGAAGAACTGGCAGGAGATCATGGACCCGGCGCCGAGGCCCGGGGATCCGGCACCGCGAAAGCGCGTCGTCACCCGTCCGCGTCCGGGCCACGCCGACCTCGTGGGCATGCTCAAGTACGACCGCGCCGACGCCCGCGACATTCTCGAGCGTGCATCCGCCCGCGAAACGACCGCACGCGTCGCGGCCGGCGCCGTCTGCCTCCGCCTGCTTCAGGAACTGGGCATCCGGGTCGGGAGCCATGTGATCCACCTCGGGGGAATCGATGCTCGGCGCCCCGATCCTGTTCCGGCTGACCTCAATGCAGCGGTGGACCAATCTCCGCTTCGCACGCTGGACCCCGAAGCCGAAGCCGCGATGGTGGAGCGGATCGATGCCGCCAAGCGAAGCGGGAACACCCTTGGCGGGATCTGCGAAGTGATCTGTGATGGCGTGCCGGTCGGCCTTGGATCGCATATTTCATGGGACCGGAAGCTCGACGGACGGCTCGCCGCCGCCCTGATGTCGATTCCCGCGGTCAAGGGAGTCGAGATCGGCCTCGGGTTCGAAGGGGCGCGACGCATGGGCTCCGAAGTCCACGATGAGATCGATCTTTCGCCCCGGCGGCCACAGGCCGGGAACGTCCAGCGGCGAACCAATCGCGCAGGAGGATTGGAAGGCGGAATCAC
>JANOCW010000518.1:0-8546 GCA_031412375.1 Gemmatimonadaceae bacterium
TACAGATCCGCACGCCCGCGGCACGCCAGCTTGCGGGGACCGTCTGCGAGAGGAGTGGGACGGCACTGGCATCGGCGAGCGATCGACGAGGCCTGATCGCAGGTGCCTTGAACACGCGCGGCGACACGATTGCCCTACGCAACGCGAAGATCGTCGCCGAATGGCGCGAGCCGAGCTCGGACGTCCGCGTAGCGACGGCGGATGCGAAGCGCACGCGCTGGGTAGAGGCACGCACCGACGCACGCGGAATATTTCGGATCTGCGGTGTCCCGCTGAACACGGCGCTCGTCGTCCAGGCCGAAGCCGAGAACGGGAGCTCTCCTCCGGTTCGCGCGAGCGTCCCCGGCGGCCAGCTCTTCACCCATGTGTCACTCACGCTCGACGAGTCCATCGATCGCGGCGCGATCTTCACCGGAGTGGTGCTCGACGACACGACGCGCCGGCCGGTCGCAGATGCCGAGCTGACGCTCCCCGAGCTTTCCACGAGCGTGCTGACGAACGATGTCGGTGGCTTTCGCCTCGTTGATATTCCTCCCGGCAACCATCGGGTCGTGGTGCGTCGGGTCGGATATGGGGCGCTCGACATGCGAATGCCGTTCGCGTCGAACCGCACGCTCGAGCGTCGGATCATCCTCAGTCCGGCGACGTCGCTCGAATCGGTTATCGTCACCGCGGATCGCACCGCGCTCCCCGATTTCGAGGAGAACCGCCGTCTCGGCCAGGGGCACTTCCTCACGCGTGCTGACTTGGCGAGGTACGACGGTCGCAAGATATCCGATGCGCTCTCGCAGGCTCCCGGTGCCCGTATCATGGCCGGCGCGGGGAACCAGGCATGGATGACGACGACCCGCGGATCGCGTTCCGTCGAAAGAGGGCCGCGAATCGCTGGCGCCATTATTCCTGACGGGGCGAAGTTCGGTGCGTGCTATACGCAGGTATGGCTGGATCGAATGCTCATGTACGCCGGACGGAAGGACGAGACCCCCTTCGACATCAATACCATTCCTGCGGATCAGGTCGAAGCCGTGGAATTCTACTCGAGTCCCTCGCAAACCCCGCCGAAGTACATGACACGCAACTCGGCGTGCGGCGTACTCGTCATTCACACGCGTCGAGGACCGTGACGATGTCTCCGCCCTTCTCTTCCTGGACTCGTCGAGACTTCCTTCTCGCCGGGGTTGCCTCCACCACGGCCGGGGTTGCGTGCGCGAGTGCTGCGCTGCCATCCGGCGTTCGGCAGGCGTCGCGCCTGCGGACCGACCTCTGCGACCTGCTCGGTATCGAGCATCCGATCCTGCAGGCGGGAATGGCACCGGTCGCGGGCCCGGAACTGGCCGCTGCCGTCTCGGCTGCGGGCGGCCTCGGAATCCTCGGACTCGCTCATCTGGCTCCAGAGGAGGCGCGAGCACGTATTCGCCGCGTCCGCGAGCTGACCGACAAGCCCTTCGGCGCCAATCTCCTCCTCCACTCGGAGGTTTGGCCCCCCATCGACACTGCGGGATTCCCGGAGTCCGTCGTGCGCGCCGTGCAGACCGCCCTCAATCGCTTTCGTGAACGCTTCGACCTCGCGCCGACGTTCGCGCGCCCGGTAACCCGCCCGGATCACGTCTCCGCGGTGATCGAGGTGATGCTTGAGGAGCGGGTTCCGGTGTTCAGTGTGGGCCTTGGCAATCCTCCGCAGGGCATCGTGCAGCGATTTCACGCCCAGGGCGCAAAGGTCATCGCGATGGTGTGCACCCTCGAGGACGCGCGCGCCGTCGCGGAATCCGGAGTGGACGCTGTCATCGCGCAGGGCTACGAGGCAGGCGGGCACCGGTCGACGTGGGTGAAGAGACCGACGGCGCAGCATGCAGCGACCGGAACGATGGCCCTCGTCCCTGAACTGGTGAGAGAGCTCCGCGTGCCTGTCATCGCGGCGGGGGGCATCGCCACCGGCCGCGGCGTGCTGGCCGCCATTGCACTGGGAGCGAGCGGCGTGCTGATCGGGACACGCTTCGTGGCGACCAGGGAATCCGCGGCGCCCGACTTCTACAAGGAGGCACTCCGCACGCGTGGGAGCGATTCCACCGTCCTCAGCGATGCGTACACCGGCCTCTACGCGCGTGTGATTCGCAACGCCTTCACCACGGAGTACGCGGCGTCGCAAGCCCCGGTGCTCACGGGCTACGTCCAGGCCTCTGCCGTTCGCGACATTGTCGCCGCCGCCGCCGCACGGCGCGACGGCGAGCACTACGCGATGTGGGCGGGGCAGGGCATCGGGATGATACGAGATCTCCCGGCCGCGGCTGAGGTGATGGCCGTGCTCGTTCGCGAGTACACCGACGCATTCGCGAACATGGAGCGCCGCCTTCGCGGTTGAAGGCACGAACGCCCACGCTCGACCTGAGCGTGGGCGTTCGTATGCATAACGTCCAGGTCGTCGTGGCTACCCGTTCGCCGTCCGTCTCCGCTTCGGGGCCTTCTCGCGCTTCTTCGCCACCTTGCCGATTTCGATCGGGACGATGTCCGGGCCATCCTGCTCCCGGGTATTCGTTCCTGTCTCGACGCCAGTCTGCCTCGGCTGCTTGTAGCGGAAGATCTTGCCTTCGTAGTTCCGGAAGACGACTTCGTCGTCGGTGATCTCCTGCACGTACTCGGGGAGCAGCGGCACCTTGCCGCCACCCCCCGGCGCATCGATCACGAACTGCGGCACCGCGAGTCCCGAGGTCCAGCCACGCAGTGCCTGGACGATCTCGAGTCCCTTCTGTACGGTGGTTCGGAAGTGCTCACCGCCCGCGACCTGATCGGCCATGTAGATGTAGTAGGGCCTGACACGCGCCTTCAGCAGCTCGTGCATCAGCTTCATCATGACCTTCGGGTCGTCATTCACGCCCTTCAGCAGGACAGTCTGGCAGCCGAGCGAGATGCCGGCCTTCGAGAGCCGGTCGAGCGCCGCCACCGCGGCGGGCGTGAGCTCGCTCGGATGGTTGAAGTGGGTGTTCATGAAGATCGGGTGGTACTTCTGCACCATCTCGCAGAACTCCGGCGTGACGCGCTCCGGAAGGTGTGAGGTGATGCGGCTCCCCAGGCGGATGATCTCGATGTGCGGGATCGCCCGCAGCCGCTGGAAGATGTACTCGAGGCGCGAGTCGCTCAGCATCATCGGGTCGCCGCCCGAAAGAATGACATCCCGGATCTCGGTGTGCGCCGCCAGGTACTGGAAGGCGGACTCGTACTCCTTCAGCGAGATCTTCTCCGGGTCGCCGACCTTCCGGCGCCGGGTGCAGAAGCGGCAGTAGGTCGCGCACACCGGGCTGACCAGGAAGAGCGCGCGATCGGGGTAGCGGTGCGTGATGTTCGGCACCGGCGAGTCGCCGTCCTCGTCGAGCGAGTCGATGACGCCGTCCACGATGTCGAGCTCGTCGATCCGTGGGACATACTGCAGCCACATCGGATCGCCGACTTCCTTGATCTGCTCCAGCGCGCCCGGGGTGATGCGCATCTGGAAATTGTCGAACGCGGGACGGAGCGCCTCGACGTCGATCACGTCGTGGCCAAACTTCTCCGCGAGCTTGTCGAGGCTCGCGATGCTCTCATCCCGCAGGATTTTCTGCCAGTCACTCATTGTGACGCTGACTCCGCCCCTCGAGGGGCAATAGGGAACCGCTTCGTGAAGATGATCCGATCATCGGAGACCGCGTAGAAATCGCGGACCCGGGCGGCTTCGCCGTAGCCACGCGCGAGATAAAACGCTCGCGTCGGGGCGTAATCGGATCGGGACGATGTTTCGACCACCAACATCCGTGCGTTCAGTCCCGACAACCTTCGCTCGACCTCAGAGAGGAGAGTGGTTCCGCTGCCGGTGCCCTGCGCGGACGGATCGACTGCGATCCAGTACAGATCCCAGGTGCGATCCGTGTCCGGCGTGGCGCCGTAGCAGGCATAGCCGATCAGCTTCTCGTCCGGGGTGAAGGCGCCGAGGAAGAGGTAGCCGTCGAGGGGGAACGGTGCATTCGTGAACGTCTCGTCGAACAACTCGAGCGCGACATCCACCTCCGGCTCCCGAAACACGCCGGTCGCTCGAAGGATTTCCGCGACGCGGCCGCGGTCGTTCCAGCTGATGTCGCCCGTGCGAACCGGCGTGCTCACCTATCGCTGCCCGACCACCAGCAGGTCGAGCAGAGGCGGCGTCGCTCCAGAAAGCCGCTCGGCCAGCGCCCAGGCGTTGGCGACATCCATCCGAGGCGTCGCAGTGAACGCCTTCGCGCAGACCGTGCGAATGAGGTCCGGATACTCGATGCCCACGGTCCGCGCCATGCGGGCGAGGCCGGCGTCCGGCGCGATGTCGGGATTCGCATTGACCTCGAGAATCCACGGCTGGCCGTTGTCGTCGATGCGCATGTCCACGCGGCCGTAGCCGGAGCCGCCGATCGCACGCCACGCGGCGAGCGCGATGCGCTGGCACTCCGCCGCGAGCTCCTCGGGCAGGTCGGCCGGGCAGCGCGGCTTCGCGCCGAGATCCTCCTCACAGCCTACGTGCCATTTCGAGGTGTACGAGACGATCCGCCACATGCCCTTGGGCATGGCGCCGAAGTCGATCTCCGCAACCGGCAGGATCTCATCGCCAAGGATCCCGACGTTCACCTCGCGGCCGTCCACGAACTGCTGAACGAGGATCTCATCCCAGCACTCGTGCATCTCGCGGAGCCGGCTGTTGAGGGCCCGTGCCGACCGCACCACCGAGCGCTGCTCGACGCCAAGCGACGCATCCTCGGCCGCCGGTTTGCAGATCGCCGGGAAGCCGATGGGGTCGATCGAAGCCCCAGGACGCGCGACGCGCCAGGCGGGGACGGGAAGCCCCGCCTGTTCGAGGAGGCTGTTGACGACGTGCTTCCGCAGGGCCAGCGAGGTCGTCGCGCTCGAACTGCCTGTATAAGGAAGGCCGAAGAGCTCGAACACCGCGATCACCGCGGGCTCCAGGGCGGCCACGCCGTCGATGCCCTCGACGAGGTTGAAGGCGAGGTCGAACTTCCCCCGACGGATGCGCTCGATCCAGCGGCCGTCGGGATTCACGGGAATCCGCACGGTCGTGGCTCCATCGTCCACGAGGATCTGCTCCACCGCCTCGACGGTCCCGAGGATGAGCAGGTCCGGTGCGGCGCCGAGCGCCGAGACACCATCGAACAGGATCGCGACTTTCATCCGACCTCCTTCGCTCGCGCGGCTAACCCGCGACCGCGGCCCGCATCGGCGCGCGCCCGGCAGGTTGATGCAGGGAGACGCCCTGCCGTTGCGCCGCCAGCAGCGCACAGCTCTGAATCAGTTCGTCGTAGCCGATGCCGGCCGCACGCGCCGCTTTCGGAAAGCAGGAGTTGTCGTCGGGGTTCGGGAGAATCCCCGGCAACGGATTGACCTCGACGACGTTCGGACGGCCTGACGCATCGAGTCGAACGTCGATCCGGGACCAGTCGCGACAGCCCAGCACGCGGTAGGTCGCGAGGACGACCTTCTCGATCTCGTAGCGGAGCGACTCGCCGATCCGCGCGGGGCATTCGAAAATCTCGAGCGGATTCTCGGGACGGTCCCACAACCACTTCGCCTCGAAGCCGTAGATCGGCACCGCACCCTCGGGCAATGCATCGAAGCGAAGGCCGACGACCGGAAGCAGCCGCGCCTCGTCACCGTTCCCAAGCACCGCGCAGGTGAACTCATCGCCAGGCAGGTACTCCTCGACGATCACGGGCTGGTCGTACGTCTCGAGCAGGAACGCGATCTGGCTCTCGAGCTCGGCGACGGTACGGCAGAAATTCCGCTCGGTGATTCCCTTCGATGATCCCTCGTGCACGGGTTTCACGAAGAGCGGGAGGCGGAGGCGCCGTCGGGTGGCATCACCGCGCGACCCGATCGACCGCGAGGCGTTGGCGGAAACGACGACGCGGCGGCGGAGCGCCGGCCACTGCTGCATCGAGTCGATGAGGACGAAGGGCGCCGTCGGCACGCCGTGGAAGGAGAGGATCTCCTTCGTGCGCGCCTTGTCGAGGCAGAGCGAGAGCGTGAACGGATCGCTGCCGGAGTACGGGATGCCATGAAACTCGCAGATCGCGGGCACATGGGCCTCGCGATTCACGCCATGGAGCCCCTCGGCGATGTTGAAGACGATGTCCGGCCGCTCGGCGCGGAGCTGTTCCGGAAATTCCTCCGTCGCCTCCAACCGCACGACGTCACCCAGCGCGGCTAGCGCGTCGGCGACGGCGTCAATGGTTTCCTGGCTGTCCCACTCGGCGAACTCGTCGCTCGTGGGAAGAGGGGAGGCGAGAGCCGCGCCGGCGGTGATCCCGTGGATCGATGCCGGCGGAGCGGAGTTCCGGGACGCAGGGTCCCGGCGACTACTGGGAGGCTCTTCCTCGGGCGAGGGAGCCTCGATCTCATCCACGCCTTCGGGAGGAGCTGGCTCTGGCTTCTGATTGAATGCGAATCCGATTCGCGTCAACTCGTCTCTCTTGTGTCGGTCGAGGGTGCATCCACGCTCCCCTCGGAGCGGTGGCGCGTCTCGTGTCACCGGCGGCGCGGCCATTTTTTTTTCAGCGTGCTCGCCGATGCAACGACGAGCAAGAGGAGGGCCACGTTTCCAAATCGCGCGAATGATACAGGCAGAGATTTTTTCTCGCAACGATTTTTTTTCTGCCGACCGAATTTTTTTTCTGGAGAGAGATCGCCGAGACGATTTCCCCTCGTGGGGCGTGATGTCAGCCCGCGGTCAGCAGCGCGGCGCTCCTCACACCTTGTGAAAGGCGATCCGCCCGGCCTCTCGCCGGTCCTCGGCGTGATAGATCTCGAAATCCGAGAAGAAGGCGCTCGCTTCCGCCTGCAGCAGCCGGAGGATCGCGATCGCCACGCGCCGGATCTCCAGCTCGGCGCCCTCGCTGGAGCGAAGCTCGAGCATCGTCCGCCAGGCACGCGCGTTTGCCGTGACGACGATCTTGGTCTCGGTGGAGTTCGGGAGAACGCCGCGCGCCGCCTCACGAGCCATCTTCCGCCGGTGCACCTTGTCGGTCACCCAGCCATAGCGCTCCATCAGCTGCTCGACGAGCGTGACGTAGCTGCGCTGCGCGCCCTCGACCTGGCCGCGCCACGCGCCCTCGAGTGCCTCATCCCCGACGATCGCGGGCGGAACGACGAAGTTCGCCTGCGACTCATCGACGTAGCGCTGGGAGAGCTGGGAATAGGCGAAGCCGGCGCGGTGCCGGACCAGTTCGTGAGTGAGCGACCGACTCACACCCTCGAGCAGGAGTGAGTAGCTCGCGTGCTCGAGAACACTGCCGTGGCCCTGACGCTTGATGTTCTCGAGGTAGTCGCGGGTCGTCCGGCTCGCGGGATTCCGCTGGCTCATGTAGCACAGCCGGCCGGCGAACTCGGCGAGCCGCTCGCCGTCCGTACTCTCGCCGATCCAGTTGACGGGAAGGTGCTGCGGCTCGACGAAGGCGGGCCGGGCGAGGAGGGTGACGGTTGGCTCGTAGTAGAACACGACGGCGCGGAAGGAGGGAGGAAGGAGCAGCGCGCGTAAGCTAGTTTCGCTCCGGGATGAGCGACAGCCGGAAGGCGGAGTAGTCGCGCTCGCGCACCAGCCGATCGAGAGCGACGCGTGCCGAGGCGGGGAGCGGCGGCAGCATCGGATCGTACTTCACGTCGTCGATCGGCCGCTGCGCGTCGAGTGGCACCTTCACTCCGGGATTCAGGATTCCGCCCGGGTCGAAAGCGTGTTTCACATCACGAAACAGCGCGAGCGTCTCCGCCGGCCAGATGCGATGAAGGAGCGGAGCGCGCAGCGAGCCGTCACCGTGCTCGCCGGCGAGGGTGCCCCCGAGCCGGGCCGTGAGCGACGCGACCTCATCGAGGAGGGCTTCGATGCGATCACGCCAGCCCGCCTCGCGGGTGTCGATGAGCGGGTTCACGTGGACGTGGGCATCACCCGCGTGGCCGAAGATCACGCCGCGGATTCCCTGACGCGCGAGCGCAGCGCGAACGCCGCGTACGTACTCGGGCAAATTCCCGGGTGGCACAGCCCCATCCTCGATGAACTGCATCGAGGCGAGCGCGGGAGCGAGGCGCGCGAGAGCTGGGCTCGCCGCGTGGCGGAATTCCCAGAGATGCCGCTCGTCGTCCGTGGTGACGGCGACGGTGACATCGGTTGCACCACTCTGGCGGAAGGCCCGTTCGAGGACGTGTGCCGCCGCCGCGGCTGCTTCGCGGGTTTCCCCCTCGACTTCGGCGAGCAGCACGGCTTCCGCCGAATGCGCGCCCGGAAGCGGATCGAAGCCGGCTTCGGCAACGTCGAGGAAGGTGCGATCGAGCAGCTCGCACGCGCTCGCACCCGAGGTGCGCGCGACACCGGCCGCGGCGACGGCTGACTCGAGCGAGGCAAACGTCGCGAGGAGACTGCTCGTCGCGCCGGCGCGGCTCGTGAGCGCGAGCTCGACCCCGACGAAGAGCACGAGCGTTCCCTCGCTGCCCACGAGCAGGTCGACGAGCTCGCGGCTCGCGGCGTAGGCAGCGAGTCCGTAGCCCGA
>JANOCW010000519.1:0-2166 GCA_031412375.1 Gemmatimonadaceae bacterium
GCTGCGTCCGCTCGAGGCGTCAGGCACGAGTGGCATGAAGGCGGCGCTCAACGGCGTCCCGAGCCTCAGTGTGCTCGACGGCTGGTGGATCGAAGGCCACGTCGAGGGGATCACGGGATGGTCGATCGGCGAGGATGATGCGCTGCCAGCCGATCCGTCGGATGACATCAACGACCTGTACTACAAGCTCGAGCGCGTGATCCTTCCGCTGTTCTACGGGATGCCGCACCGCTTCGCCGAAGTGATGCGGTCATCGATCGCGCTGAACGGGTCGTTCTTCAATACGCAGCGGATGGTGATGCAGTATCTCCGCAATGCGTACCGGGTCGATCCGGTGTCGGGCACGGGGGCGGGGCGGGTTCCGGTCGGGCGGGCGGGGTAAGCGCCGTCACGGCCGGCCTGTGGAGCCGGGTCCTGGCGGTTTGTAACGTTCCGCGTGTGGGGCCGAATCGTCGTCGGGTACACGATACGCTCATTGTGCGCCTCCAATCGCGCGTGCGTGTTCAGGCCGATTCAGTCGGGCCTCGTGTCACGACACGAAAGCGTACCCTTGCGGCCCATCCCGGAGTTTCGTAGGCTCTGCCCGCTTCAGGTACACCCGAGTGCCCGGCTGGCCTCGCGCACGGACTCGGGATAACGCGCCAGGATTTCCCGCAGCTCCCCCGAACGGAGACACGCATGACCATTCGTACCCGCGCTCTTCACGGTGTCTTGGCTGGCGCACTCGCAGTTGCCGCATGCAGTGACTCCACGACTTCTCCCGCACGGGATGAACCGCAGTCGCTGTCCGCGGTCAAGTTCTGGGACGCGGGTTCGAGCGTCGCGTGGAATCAGACGGCGCGCGACCTCATTGCATCGCGGGGGGTCACCTCGCCGATATTGCAGGTGCGCTACCTCGCCTACCTGTCCATTGCGCAATACAACGCCGTGGTCGCCGCCGAAGACGGAAAGCTGGGAAGCCAGCATCCCTCTCCGGCAGCAGCGGCCGCCGGGGCATCGTTGATCGTGCTGAAGGCATTCTTCCCGCTGGACGGGGATCTGCTCGATGGAAAACTGCGGGCCCAGCAATCGGCTGCAGGATGGCCCGGAGAACGGAACAAGAACTTTGCCGCGGGTGCAGCAATCGGGCGGGCCATCGGCGCCGAGGTGATGGCGTACGCAGCGAAGGACAAAGTCGGCCTCACCGCGCCACCTCCCAACCCGGGGGGTCCTGGGAACTGGACGGGTGTGAACTCCATCCGCGGCAACTACGGAGCGCGCACCCTAGCGCTGATCTCGGGTGACCAGTTCCGTCCGGCTCCGCCGCCCGCGTTTCGCTCCCCGGAGTTCAACGCGGCCCTCGCCGAGGTGCGGGCGTTCTCCGATGGGCTGACTCCAGCGCAGTTGACGATCGCGCAGTTCTGGGCCCCCCGGGGCCCCGCCTACCTGAACGGCGTTGCCAGCGAGAAGATCGTGGCCCATCACCGTTCCGAGCGCGAGGCCGCCCGCATCCTGGCGCTGGCCAACATGGCGGGGTTCGACGTCGCAAATGCCTGCTTCGACGCCAAGTTCGCGTACTACCTGATCCGGCCGTCGCAGTTCGATCCCCTCATCAAGCTTCCCGTCGGCTTGCCCAATCATCCGTCGTACCCCAGCGGTCACTCCTGCTTTACGGGCGCCTATGCGACAGTCCTCACTGCGGCTTTCCCGGAGGAACGCGCACTCTTCGGGGAAATGATCGAGGAGGCGGGCATGGCGCGGATTTACGGCGGGCTCCACTACCGCTTCGACTGCTTGGTGGGCAGGGAACTGGGACGGCAGGTCGCGGAGTATGTGATGAGCGTGGCGCCGAAGGGTCACGGGGCGATTCCGCTAAAAGAGTAGGGAAGGGCAACGACCGTCGCGATCGAAAGTCCTTCAAATCGATCGACCTTTCGGGATGTTTCGTGGGAAAGTCGTCAGGCACAAGCCCTCGCCGATGCATCGCATCGGCGAGGGCTTGTGCATGGCCCGTTACTAATCGTGCAACGCCGCCTTCTCCCGCTGCACGTCGGTGACCGACTTCTCATCATCCACATCTCCCCGCAGTGCGCGCATCACCGTTCGCCCTGCGACGACGGCGCCGAGCAGGATGAGCGCGTAGAAGCTGTAGAAGCGCCACCAGATCAGCGTCGCCGCGAAGTATTC